>JBIQJX010000033.1:0-23975 GCA_044507105.1 Nitrosomonas sp. | reverse complement strand
CCAGCGTTCAATCTGAGCCAGGATCAAACTCTTCAGTTTTATCTCTTTCTCATCTGGCGTTGCGACCTGATTTCAGGTCACCCGTACAGACGCTTAAACTTTACTGCTATTGCTCAGAAAATTATCTTTCCGAGCATCGTATATTTCTATACTGCCAAGCGCCCACACTTATTGGTTATTTATTTTTAAAGAACTTTGCGTTGACTCGTGTCATCGCGATAGAGATGCGCATTATACAGAACAAATAACCCACGTCAAGAGAGAAAATCATTTGTTCGATAAGAATACTGAAAACCCCGGTCACCAGCCGTGCTTATAGCGACTGCGGGAAAGCATTTCCGAAGAAATAACCAATTTACCGGGCATTTCCAGGAACACGTCAACCATCATACTACGCCCGCCCCGACGAAGCTTTTCTCTTTTCTTCAGGTTTTTTTATACAGCCATTCCAGCAATGCATCGATAGCTGCTCTGGCCCGGGCTGCTTGTGGGTGATTAACCATGAATACTACCGCGTATCGCCGCTTTTTGTTATCCAGCACATAACCTGCAACAGCAGACACATCTTTCAGCGAACCTGTCTTGACATGTGCTTTCCCAGAGATACCTGATTTTTTCATACGACTGCGGACAGTTCCATCCACCGACATAATCGCCAGCGAAGCCATAAATTCAGGCATGACCGGAGCATAGAAGGCTGCGTTCAACAGAGCATCCAAGTGGCGCGCGCTGATCCGTTCTTTACGCGATAATCCGGCGCCATTTTCCATGACCAGCCCGGGAAAATTCAAGCGTTTGGCAAATAACCATCGCTGAATCGCAGCATGAGCAAGATCAAGTGAAACAAATTTGCCGCCATCAGCCCCGGTTTTTCCCAACGATAAATATAACTGCCTTGCCGCTACGTTGTTACTGTATTTATTGATACCGCGGATGATCTCTGCCAGTGGTGGAGAATGATAAACCCTGATCGGATGCAACCCTTCAGGTACGGTGCCACGCTGCACATCTCCATTGAACGAACCGCCCAGTTGTGTCCACAATTCTCTGAACAATTGATGAATATAAGTTGAACTCTCGTAGAGACTCAAATAGTAAGTATTCTGCCCGCAATGCACAGAATAATTTCCAGTCATTATTATCGACATATACCCGCCACTTATTTCCTGATTACGGATTTCGGAGCGAATTCCGTTGCGCCAGTCGCCACATTTTCTCCGGGTCAGTTTCAGATGATTATGCAAATCCAGCAACTGTGTCTGCGGATCAATTACAATCCGCACACCATCATGCTGCGGTTCAGGAAAAAAATGTAACGCCGAAGTACGGTAATTCACCAGCAATGCTTCTGGCAGTATATTGTAGGTTTTATAGGGTTCTCCGTCGAAAGCACCGGGATCTTCGGGCGCAAGATCATAATAACTGTAATCCAGTACCAGATTGCCGCTGATATCCCGCAATCCGGTCTGCCAAATCTGGCGGACCAGCAGCCAGAAATTTTCCAGATTGAGACTGGGATCACCGTAACCTTTAATGATCAGATCACCTTGCAGTCTGTCATTATCCAGTTTGCCATGCGCATATACTTCTGTCTGCCAGCTATACGCCGGTCCGAGCAATTCCAGTCCGGCATAGGTCGTTACGAGTTTCATGACCGAAGCGGGGTTCATGGGTCGGTCTGCATTGATGGCCAAGAGTGGTTGCGCCCTGCCGATCTCTCTGACATGAATACCGACGGCCGCCTCTGGAATCCCTGCTTTCCTCAGCATTTGCCTGACAGTATCTGGCAGATCAGCCGCATGAACCGAAAAACTCCAAATAATCCATAGAACCCAGAGTATTTTCAGAAAGACTCTCATGCCAGCCAGGGAATCACAGTGCTTTTATCATCGCGTTCCACGGCAAATGGAAAATCCGTCGTCCCAACCCATCCGATATTGCCCGTCGGTATCGTAGCGCTTAGCGTCTTTATATCCATAGGCAGTCTGTTTTGCAGTCTCGCAGCCGTCTATATAGCCTTCCCGGACCGCTTCGGGATAACCGGCAAGATTATAGATCGGCCGGGTGCTGGGAGGCAGAGGGCCAAGGGGTCGCGGTTGTACGACAGGGTCCGGAGCCGGCACAGGAACCGGTTGATCAGACCCCGGTGACGAACGCTTGCCTAATGTGCAACCAGCCAGCAAGACCATCAGTGCAACAACATGAATTCGCAGCATTTTTACTCCTTTTCATTTATCCGGCCTTGTTTTTGTTGCTATAACACTGTTTTCAGCAATTTTCCCATTTCAGCCGGATTACGGGTAACACGGATTCCGCATGCTTCCATGATGTCGATTTTTTCTTGTGCTGTACCCTTGCCCCCGGCAATGATCGCTCCTGCGTGCCCCATACGTTTGCCGGGAGGAGCCGTTATCCCGGCAATAAAGCCGACTACCGGTTTCCTCATATGATCTTTGACCCAACGGGCACAATCTTCCTCATCAGTACCCCCGATTTCACCCACCATTAGCACTGCATCCGTCTCATTGTCATCATTAAACAATTTCATAACATCAAGATGTTTAAGGCCATTGATTGGATCACCGCCGATACCAATGCAGGTCGACTGCCCCAACCCCAGTTCGGTAAGCTGCGCAACCGCTTCGTAAGTCAGCGTGCCCGATCTTGATACCACTCCAATCCTGCCCGGCTTATGGATGGCACCGGGCATGATTCCGATTTTCAACTCACCGGGCGTTATAATACCCGGACAGTTGGGACCGATCAGCAACGTCTTCCTTCCCCGCATACGGGCCCGGGTACGCAGCATATCCCGGACCGGGATACCTTCCGTGATACACACCACCAGATCAAGATCAGCTTCCACGGCTTCATCGATTGCCGCAGCAGCATGAGCAGGGGGCACATAGATTACTGATACGGTTGCTCCGGTCAGTTGCCTGGCTTCCTGCACTGTCGCGTATACCGGAATACCTTCAAAATCTTCTCCCGCTTTTTTGGGGTTAACGCCAGCCACAAAACAATTTTTGCCATAGGCATATTCACGACACTGACGAGTATGAAACTGGCCCGTTTTACCGGTAATACCCTGTGTAATGACCCGTGTGTTACGATCAATCAGAATAGCCACTGATCACGCCCCCTCATCTACTGTTTCAGGTATATGCCGGGCAGCGGCATCAACCGCTTTTCTGGCAGCATCAGCCATATTATCGGCTGAAATTACACTCAGCCCGGATTCCGCCAGAATATTTCTACCCAGCTCACCATTGGTACCTTCCAAGCGAACCACCAGCGGCACAGTAAGTTTTACTTCCCGTGCTGCTGATACCACTCCTCTGGCAATCACATCACAATGCATGATTCCACCAAAAATATTAACCAATATCGCTCGCAAACCGGAATTTCGTAACATAATTTTGAATGCTTCAGTTACTTTGGCTGCTGTTGCCCCGCCTCCCACATCTAAAAAATTAGCAGGATTACCACCATATAATTTAATGATATCCATGGTTGCCATCGCGAGTCCCGCCCCGTTCACCAAACAACCGATATCACCCTCAAGTGGGATATAGGAAAGCCCGTGTTCGGACGCTTCGACTTCAAGCGGGTCCTCTTCGTCTAAATCTCGCAGGGCGATAATCTCCGGATGGCGAAACAAGGCATTGTCATCGAAGTTCAACTTCGCATCCAGTGCCAGCAGATGATCATCAGGTGTCACGATTAATGGATTGATCTCAAGTAAGGATGCATCATTTTCATCGAATACCCGATACAGAGTGCTTAATGCCGATACAGCTGCGGGACGACATGGTTCGGATAAATTGATCCGGCGTACAATTTCCTCGCTATCTCTGACATCGAGCCCTTTCAATGGATCAATCTGAATTTTATGTATTTTCTCCGGGGTACTGGCTGCAACCTGCTCAATATCCATGCCACCCGCCTCACTTGCAATCAGAGTGACACACTGCAATGCACGATCCACCACCAGGGCCACGTAATATTCATGACTGATGTTGATTCCCTGTTCGATATAGAGCCGACGAACGATCTGACCTTGCGGCCCGGTCTGGTGAGTTACCAGGGGGCAGAACAGCAACCCTTCTGCAAACTGCCGAACTTCCCCGATCGACTTTGCCAGTTTCACTCCTCCGGCCTTGCCGCGACCCCCTGCGTAAATCTGCGCTTTGACTACCCATTTGTCCCCGCCCAGTGTTTCAGCTGCTGAAACGGCCTCTTCCACACTGAAACAGACAATTCCCGCCGGAATATTGATTCCATAACGGCTCAGTATCGTTTTTGCCTGATATTCATGAATTTTCATACCTCTTCCTTTTGAATTTGCACCTCAGGACGCTTGTACATTCTTTCGATATCTCTCTCCACATCACTCAGCTCTTTTTCAAAACAAGGCAGCAATTCGGCCAATTTTTTCGCATCACTCTCTTTTGCGGCTGTTTCTATTCGCGCACACCATTCACCCAATGCCAGTGCGCCGACCGAGCGCGCCGAAGATTTTAGTTTATGTGCAGCAAATTTTATTTCATCAAACTGACTGCCGGCAGCAGCAACCTGCAATCTCACAGCAATTTTGCGAGCATCCCGACGAAAATCCTGCAGAAATTCGCTAATGACATTCTGATCATCCCCGATTAATGCTTTCAGTACACTGATATCTACCGCGATTCTTCCGGTCCCAGCAGCAGATTGCGCGGCATTTTCCTCCTGCGGATTTGCCTGCTCTGCTACTGACAACCATTTTTCCAGTACGGATTTGAGCTGCTCCAGCTGTACCGGCTTGCTCAGATAATCATCCATCCCCAATGCACGGCACTTCTCCGCCTCACCTCTGAGAGCATTGGCAGTCAATGCAATGATCGGGATATGGGAATGACCGGTTTTGCTGGCACGAATCGTTTGCGTCAATTGATATCCATCCATTTCCGGCATATGCAGATCAGTAAGAATTAGTGCATGCTCTCCGCTTTTCCAGCATTGCAGCGCTTCACGCCCGTTAGCAGCTATATCCACAGCATATCCCAACAGAGCAAGCTGCTGACGTATGACTTTCTGGTTGATTTCATTATCTTCGGCGACCAGAATCAGTTTACCCTGTTGCAGGGCTTCCTCACGAGAAAGCGGATCAATCTTTTTAATGATTTCTGCCGATTCAATCTGGTCCTCTTCAAGCTTAGCCCGCCCAGCAGCAACTGCCACTGCATGGAGAAAAGCCTGTCGATAAAGTACATTCCCGTCAAGCGTTACAATTCCTCCGTTCTCTATACGTCCACGATGACGCCGACCGCGTCTGATGATCACGAACCGAAGCCCATCATCTGTTTCCGACTCAGCCCGGGTACGAAATACATCCCGCAATTCATTGACTGGGGGCTCCCCGTCTCCTGCATCGACCACCAGCAGCCACTGACCTGGCGGAAACGATCGGACCTGCTCACATGCAGCAGACAAATCTGATACACGTTCAACTGCGGCCCCCGCATATTTCAGATAAGCCGCCAGATCATGGCCCAACCCCTCTTCATGTCCCATAACCAGGCATGAAAGCCCCGTCAGATCGATAGGGGGTTCATCATCCTGAACCGCTCCCTTCTGCGAAATTCTGAACGGAATGTGGACGACAAAAGTCGAGCCGGTGTCAGGTTCACTTTGTACGGCAATCTTGCCTTTCATCAGTTCGACCAGACGACGACAAATGGTCAGCCCCAGACCCGTCCCCCCAAAACGACGAGTGGTGGAAGTATCTCCCTGGGAAAACGGTGTAAATAAACGCCCCCGGGTAGTTTTGCTCATGCCAATGCCATTATCCGCAACCTGAAACAGTACAATTACGATATCATTGTCAGTCACATCCGCCAGCAAGACTTTTACTGCGACACGCCCTGGCCGCTGCAGGCCGCTGGAAAATTTGATTGCATTATTGATCAGATTGAGCAGTATTTGCCGCAAGCGCAAGGCATCACCCAGCACGTTTTCCGGCAATGCGGGGTCAACAAATAAGGTCAGCTCGACCCCCTTGCTGGCAGCCAGATGTTCCAGCATACCACACGCTCGCTCCACCACTCTTGCCAGAGACATGGGTGTTTGTTCAATTTCCAGCCGGCCCGCCTCGATTTTAGAGAAATCCAGGATATCCTCGATAATTTCAAGCAACGCAAAGGCAGACTCCCGAATGAGATCGGCCATTTCTTTCTGATAGCTGCTCAGACTGGTCTGACTGAGCACATCAATCATGCCAATTACTCCGTTCATCGGAGTACGGATCTCATGACTCATGGCAGCAAGAAAAGCGGATTTGGCCTGATTGGCAAACTCCGCCTCCAGCCGCGCCTGCTCCAGATCCTCTCTGATTTTGACATGCTCCCGAATATCGCGCATGACCCCGGTAAAATGTCGTTTATCGCCTACGAAATATTCGCTTACTGCAAGATACAGTGGAATCAGCGTACCGTTTTTATGTACACCCTCCACTTCTCGCCCCAGTCCCACACCATGTCCGCCAGGCAATTGCGGACGACCTACATATTCTTGCCCGCGACCAGTTTCACAGTATCGTTGCATATAGAATTCATGCATGCTCCGATCCGGTTCCGGTACCAGAATGGCGACATTCTGGCCAATTGCTTCCCCGGTGGTATAACCAAACAGTTTCTCCATGACTGGATTGACCGAGAGCATTATTCCCCGTTCATCGGTCGTTACGACACAATCCACCATATGCTCGACTACTGAGCGTGTTTCTTCCTCCTTGATCGCCAGTTCGGCATTGAGCTGTTCCAGCCTGGCAGTACGCTCCGCCACTCGTGCTTCGAGATGGCGGTAACTGATATCCAGCCGCTCGGTCATTGTATTGAAAGCCTTCGCCAGTTTTCCGATTTCGTCCCATCCCTCCCGGGGCATGTGATGCTGGAGATTACCGGCGGTAATCGCTTGCGCGCATTCATTCAGATTTTTCAAGGGGACTACTACCCGGCGGTTAAACAATAAAGCGCCCAGTATGGCCACCAGAAAAGTCAGGCCGAGTACTGCCAACCCCATCACACGCATCTGCATCACGGAAGCAAATGCTTCTTCAGAGTCAATCTGCACCACCATCCCCCAGCTCATGCGTGGCAAATACCGCCATGCGGCAATCACCGGCCGGCCACGATGATCGGTAATGACTCCCCCTCCAGGCCCGCCACTCAAACTGTTCCTGATTGCCAGGGAGAACAGCGGCTCATTCAGCGGGATAGTGCGCTTCAGCGCGGCATCAGGATCTTCCCGCAAAGGCGCCATCACCAGGGCAGAATTATTATTTTCCAGGCGAGTAACTATCGTTTCACCACTTTCCCCCAGCCCTACATTATTGGTCAGCACGTCGAATACATGCTCACTGTATATTTGTAAGGCCAGCACTCCTTGCAACTCTCCACTGACGAGAATGGGTACCGCAATGAATGCTGCGATCGCGCCATGTGAAGGCGCGTAATATTCGAAGTTGGATAAACTGTGCTGCCGTGTCTCCCTCGTCTGGTGGAATACCTGGCCAAGACCGGTATTCTGATAAGGTCCGGTCAGCAGACTGGTGGCAAAATCAGATTCATGGCTGACTGAGAAAATGATCCAGCCGTCAAGCGAAATCAGAAACAGATCATAGTAACCGGTCCCTCCGAGGAAGCGCTCGTAATGATCACGGTAACGCGCATCCACAGCATGATAAGCTTCTGAATTTGCACCAGACCGTCTAAACACCTCGGAGAATTCGCCTATTGCCTGATGAGTCGTATCAGCCGCCTGAATAAGGCTGGCATCCAGTATGCGCTCACGCAGATACGAGTCGATTTGTTCTACTTTTTTATCTGCGATGGATGAAACCTGCTGAATAGCAGACTTGCGGATTTCCCCTTCGAAGATATGCAGCAAACCATAACCGACCAGCGCAATTGGCAACAATGCCACCAGCGCAAACCAGAGGGCAAACCGCTGAGTAAGAGACGTAATCTTCATCACTCCAGCAGGCAGTCCCGAGAACGTCTCAGCGAGCGCCTGGCATAATAGGCAAAAGCACTTGCACTGCGCTGGGCATGCAAAATCCAGTCACGCGCCTCCCGCCCCAGCTCCGGTTCGATCGGCTGGATTCGGCCTGCCGCACTTGCCAGCAGTTGCATGCCCGCTGCCCGTTCAAATGCGAGCGCCAGCAGGCATGCTTCTTCGACACGGCTGCAGGCAACCAGCAATCCGTGATGGGCGAGCAGTAGCGCCCGTTTATCTCCCAGTGCATTTGCGATCAGCTCCCCTTCTTCGTTACCTACCGGCACCCCGGGCCATCGGGAGAGAAAAGCCACATCGTCATACAGCACACAATTGTCCATATGTGAAACGATAAGGGGCACTTCCAGCATACTGAGAGCAGCGGTATGCATTGCATGAGTATGGACGATACAAGATACATCAGGACGTGCCCGATATATCCAGGCATGAAAGCGATTGGCGGGGTTGGGCACACCCTCTCCCTCCAGCACCTGCAAATTCTCGTCGACCAGCAATAAATTACCGGCACTGATCTCGTCGAATCCCAATCCCAGTCGCTGCGTCAGAAACGTCCCGGGATTTTCTCCGCGCGCAGTGATCTGTCCTGCCAATCCTGAATCATGACCATTGTCGAACAGGATACGACAGGTCAATGCCACTTTCTGGCGTATCGAAAAAGCTGTATCCGGTATCTCGTTCTCCATCTGGTCAAAAGTATGTTCCATCAACTGCTGCTTGGCCAGATTAAACGTATCGTCACCCGATACCGGCTTCTCCCTGTTTTTCATAGCAGCCTCCTTTTTCTTTTATGCCTGACAGTTTTCCGCATTTCTGCCATTGCTGCAAGCAATATACAGTCCGAAAAACGGATACCGGCAATTTCATTTTCTGCCGAATCATATAACAGCATCAAAGAAAGCTATAATCCTGAAAACCGCGGTTGATCGCTTACCAGTCACTGGAAGCTCTGATGGAAAGTGAGTTCATTGTCTTCGTTCGCACCAACCCGATAAAGGCAGCTGGCTGCGGCTTTCAGGATAATCCTTCCATCGTTTCGGTTGTCATATCATCACTGTAAAGACAGGAGAGCTCATGAAACACCAGCAAAAAAACAGAATCGACCGGATAAACCTGCCCGTCTGGATAAAGCAGGCATTACTGGTCTGTTTTCTTATCAGCAGTTCATCTTCTCTGCCGCTTTCGGCGGAAAAAATAGGCAGCGTATCGACCAAATTCAAGCTGCTGGGTGCAAACGACAAAATCGTGGTGGAAGCCTTTGATGATCCGGATATTTCCGGGGCGACCTGTTATCTGAGTCGAGCGAAAACCGGCGGGATAAGCGGTACGGTAGGAGTGGCTGAAGACAAATCGGATGCCTCCATCGCCTGCCGCCAGACGGGTCCCATTGAACTGTCAGAGAAAATAAAAAGTGGTAAAACCGATGGTGACGAAGTGTTCAAGAAGAGCACTTCATTACTGTTCAAAACGTTGCAGGTGGTACGTTTCTACGATGCCAAACGCAATGTTCTGATCTATCTCACTTACAGCGACCGGATCATCGAAGGATCACCGCAAAACAGTATTTCGGTGATTCCCATCATGCCCTGGCATTGAGTTTCCAGGAGTCATAATCCGTCAGGACAGGGCAGCTACAAAGCACGACACGTGCACTGCCCTGCTTCATCCTCTCCCGGCCAGTCAGAGCACTTCCGAAGGAGGCGTATACTTAAACCCAAAGGCATTGGCTACTGCCGGATGAGTGACCCGCCCGTGATGGATATTGAGGCCATTCATCAGCGTCTGGTTATGCTGCAGAGCACTCAATCCTTCGTTCGCTAGAGATGTCACATAACTTGCAGTCTGATTGTTGAGTGCAAAGGTACTGGTACGCGGCACTGCACCAGGCATATTGGCAACACAATAATGCAGCACACCGCTGATCTCGAAAACAGGCCTGCTGTGCGTCGTTACCCGAGTCGTCTCCACACATCCTCCCTGATCCACCGCCACATCGACGATCACTGAACCGTCTCGCATTTGCGGCAGCATCTCCCGGGTAACCAGCCAAGGGGAGCGGCCACCGGGTATTAGCACTGCACCGATGACGAGATCGGCCTCGTAAACAGCCTGTCTGACATTGATTACATCACAGAAACGTGTCTGCAATCGTCCGGAAAAACGATCATCCAGCGCTTTCAGACGATCATGATTGATGTCCAGTACCGTTACCTGTGCACCCATGCCAGCAGCTACCGTTCCGGCATTGGCGCCAACCACTCCCGCACCCAGAATCACTACATTAGCCGGTGCGACACCCGGCACCCCTCCCATCAGTACGCCCCGCCCGCCCTGGGTTTTCAGAAGATAGGCCGCGCCGATCTGAACTGCCATACGCCCGGCTACCTCACTCATCGGAGTCAATAACGGCAATGCGCCCGTTGCAGTCTGAACGGTTTCATAGGCAATTGCGCTAACGCCGGTGGCAAGTAATTTTTCTGTCAGAGGCTTGTTGGAAGCCAGATGCAAATAGGTGAAAAGCAGCAAATCTTCCCGCAAATAATGATATTCTGCTTCGATCGGCTCCTTTACCTTGATTACCAGTTGCGCTGCCCAGGCTTCTTCAGCCGTAACGATTTCCGCCCCGGCAGTACGGTAATCCTGATCCGGAATAACACTCCCCGCACCTGCTCCGGTTTCGACCAGTACACGATGTCCCTGGCCGACCAGCGTATGCACGCTGCCAGGTGTCAATCCGACCCGATATTCATCATCCTTAATTTCTTTTGGTACCCCGATGATCATTCACGTATTCCCAAATGTTCCACCCTTATAATCCTCATCAACTGCCATAACAACTTGCAACCTCAATTCTGCTTATCCTCTTGCTTTCCGGTGCTGTCACCTTAGCTTGACTGAAACCGGAGCATGGTCCGAAGGCCGTTCCAGTTTTCGCGGTATCTTGTCCACCTCGAATGCAATACAACGGTCTGCTATTTCCTGACTCAGCAAAATATGGTCGATACGTAATCCCCGGTTTCGTCTGAAGGCCATCATACGATAATCCCACCAGGTATAGATTTTTTCCGGTTGTTCGAACAGGCGAAAGCTGTCCACGAATCCTGCATCTAGCAGCCTGCGGAAAGCTTCCCGTTCAGGCTCACTACACAGCACCTGCCCCCTCCAGGCTTCCGGATCATGCACATCACGATCCTCCGGAGCAATATTGAAGTCCCCCAATAAAGCCACTTCCCCGTAACGCGCCCTTTCTTGCTGCAGAAAACGGTTTAATGCTGCCAGCCACTCCAGTTTATAAATATATTTTTCTGAACCCACGTATTCTCCATTCGGAACATAAATGCATATGACCCGAATATCTCCGTAGGTTGCAGCAATCAGCCTTTTCTGCGGATCTTCCAGACCGGGCAGGGCCATGCAGATATCTTCCCCTGCCTTCTTGCTCAGCAGCGCAACTCCGTTATATGCTTTTTGTCCTGTATAAACAGATCGATAGCCGGCCTGGGTGATTTCATTAACGGGAAAAAACTTGTCCTGCAATTTGGTTTCCTGCAAGCACAATACATCCGGCTGGTTGGTATTTAACCAGTCGATAACCTGCGATAACCGGACTTTAAGTGAATTGACATTCCAACTGGCAAGTTTCATGTTCTGTTCCAATCTATCAAAGATGCGTCCCCCTTCCTCCGTTCCTCTATTTCTTTTCCTTACAGTCTAATGATGATGCAGCACGACATATACCGATTTTCCCAACCCCATATTCGCTATTCCTCCTATATCTTTCTTGAAAATTGTAATGAGAAACATTATCATCAAAATCCTGAATAGGGATCTTGGGCTTGCTGTCCGCCAATAATCGGAACAATGTACCTTACTGAAACTCCAATTCATCATCTGACTGCTTCATGTTTGATCCATGTCTGAAAATATCAGCCGCCCTGTTTTGTAGAGTGATGGAATTCTAACCCAGTACAAAAGGAGGATTATGACTGCAAACGCTTAAGAATCAAGAGAAATGAAAACCCAAAAACCAAAAGTTAAAAACGAAGAGAAGGAGAAAAAATCATGAAAAAATGGAAATGTACGATGTTGGTCTTGCTGGCAGCCATGGCCGGACCGGTACTGGCAGAACAATGTGAAACGGAAATCGACAGCAATGATGCGCTACAATTCGATAAAAACAATATTTCCGTTCCTGCAAGTTGTGAACAATTCACAGTAAAGCTGACCCATAGCGGGAAACTGCCCAAAACCGGAATGGGGCATAACTGGGTACTCACCAAGACTGCCGATGCTCAGGGCACAATAGCAGACGGAATGTCTGCGGGCCTGAGCAACGACTATGTCAAACCCGATGATGCCAGAGTCATCGCTCATACCAAAATCATTGGAGGGGGAGAAAGTGATTCTGTCACCGTCCCTGTCAACAAACTGGATGCCAAGGAAGACTATTCATTCTTTTGCTCATTTCCCGGGCACTCAGCCGTCATGAAGGGTACGTTAAAACTGAGCAACTAAGATCAGTCGGCCTTTTCACATAATTGTGTTCCAAGTAATCAACGACATGCCCGTTGAATCAACGGGCATGTATCTTCTTTTGACAGGGTCTCTGGTTCCATTCTCGCAACCAAAATATTTTGAAAAACCAGCGAGCACTTCCTGAGGGGGAAAATCATATATATAGTTTACCCGACCCAAACAATACCAGTTTTGCATAAAAATGCTTAACAACTTTAGACATTCTGCAAAAGACTGTTCAGGATGGGAGCTTGCAAAAGAAAGCAGGAATTGCAAATACTGACATTCGGGCGGATCATTCTCTTTGCAGCCAGTGTCGGCCTTACAGATTAATTTCGTAATTGCTCCCCCATGCTGCTCCACCCGGTAGCAGAATTTGCCGGGATTCTGATAAAATCATGAGTTCTTTTTGGGAAATGTCACTCAAGGAACATCATCATGACTTATGTAGTAACCGAAAGTTGTATCAAATGCAAATATACCGATTGCGTCGACGTATGCCCGGTAGACTGCTTCCGTGAAGGCCCCAATTTTCTGGCAATCGATCCGGATGAATGCATAGATTGCACATTATGTGTAGCAGAATGCCCGGTGGAAGCCATTTATGCTGAAGATGACGTACCGGAAGATCAGCGCCACTTTATTGCACTCAACGCGGAATTATCAAAGATCTGGGAGCCGATCATTGAAAAAATAGATGCTCTGCCGGATGCAGATGAATGGGCGACAGTCACTGATAAGCTCGACAAGCTGGAACGCTGAAAATACTTACAGCTGGCAATACCTGGAAGCAGGTGCGCACAATCCTATCGTTAACGTGAGGTGTCAATGAAAAATTCAATTATATGGATCATTTTATACATGATACTGTACTGCGCTCTGCCACAGGCGGCTTTGGCACAACACGATACAACCCGGAATTATCCGGCTGCGGCAGGTGAAAAACTGGTTAATGGTATTGCCAATGCAGCAACCGGCTTTGTCGAACTTCCCAAAACCATGATTCTCACCAGCCAGCGTGAAGGTGCCGCATACGGCCTCACAATCGGCCTGGTAACGGGGATCCTCCACACGCTCGGCCGTACAGTATTTGGCGCACTGGACGCCGCAACCTTTTTTATTCCTACCGAACCAACTGTTCGTCCGTATTATGTCTGGCAGGATTTCAATAAGGAAACCACTTACAGATAAAACGGCCAACTCGCCTGTTTTTCAATCCTTTAATAATCTCATCAGCTGTTTGATTTTCCTCACCCGCTCGTTGACATCCGGTATTTGAAACCCGACTTTCAGACGATCGGGTCCGGAGAGGCTGTATTCCCGACCGCTTTGGATGAGTTGTATGATTTTTATGGCTTCTATTGGTGGTTCAGGTATGAACTGCAACTGGATATTATCAGGGCCGGCATCGATGCGGATGATGCCAAGCTGTCGGGCCTCGATACGCAACCGGTGGCAGTCCAGGAGTGCACGAGCCGGCTCGGGTAATAGACCGAAACGGTCGATGAGTTCCTGATGTATCTCATCCAGCTGGGTCTCTTCAGTGCAACCGGCCATACGCTTATACAATACCAGCCGTTCATGAATATCACTGCAATAATTCTCCGGCAGCAACGCAGGCACATGCAACCTGATCTCAGCAGAAACTCCCAGTGGCTGCTGCATATCCGGTTCCTGACCGGCTTTAAGGGACTTGATCGCTGCATCCAGCAGCGAACTGTAGAGACTGAACCCTACCTCCTGCATTTCACCGCTCTGTGAATCACCCAGCACTGCACCGGCGCCACGAATCTCCAAGTCATGCATGGCCAGATAAAACCCGGAGCCCAGTTCCTCCATCGCCTGAATCGCTTCCAGTCGCTTGACGGCTTGAGCGGTCAATGCCGCCTTTTCCGGTGTCAGCAGATAAGCATAAGCCTGATGATGGGAACGGCCGACCCTGCCACGCAATTGATGTAACTGTGCCAGACCGAACTTGTCGGCACGGTGAATAATAATGGTATTGGCACTGGGAATATCAATGCCTGTCTCAATGATAGTCGTACACAGCAGCAGATTGAAACGCTGCTGATAAAAATCACGCATCACATGCTCCAGCTCGCTCTCTCGCATTTGTCCGTGTGCAATGTTTATTCTTGCTTCGGGCAAGAGCCGGACCAGCTTTGTATACATGTGCTGAATGGTACTGACTTCATTATAGAGAAAATATATCTGACCACCGCGCTTCAATTCACGCAGACAGGCTTCCCGGACAATGCCCTCCGAATAAGAGTGCACGAATGTCCTGATTGCGAGCCGCCTCTGGGGGGCGGTAGCAATGATCGAGAAATCCCGCAAACCTTCAAGTGACATCGCCAGCGTGCGCGGGATGGGGGTTGCAGTTAACGTCAGCACATCTACTTCGGTACGAAGTTTTTTAAGTTGCTCCTTCTGACGCACGCCAAAACGATGCTCTTCATCGATAATGACCAATCCCAGATTCTTGAACTTGACCTTGTCCTGGATCAGTTTGTGCGTGCCGATAATAATATCAATCGCCCCCTGCGCCAGACTCTTCAGTGCTTCAGACTGATCACGAGCTGAACGAAAACGTGAAAGCTCGGCAATTTTCACCGGCCATTGATCTGCAATCAAGCCAAAACGATCGGAGAAATTCTGAAAATGCTGTTCCGCCAGTAGAGTAGTGGGAACCAGCACTGCGACCTGCCTGCCATCAGCAACCGCAACGAAAGCCGCCCTCAACGCCACTTCAGTCTTGCCAAAACCAACATCTCCACAAATCAGACGATCCATCGGTTTACCGGATGTCATGTCTTTGATGACAGCATCGATAGCTGCCGCCTGGTCGGGTGTTTCCTCAAAACCGAATCCATCAGCAAATGCATTGTAATCATGCTGGCTGAATTTGAATGTGTAACCTTTGCGGGCAGCACGCTGCGCATACAGATTCAGCAGTTCAGCGGCTGTATCACGCACCTGCTGCATGGCTTTGCGCCGGGCTTTTTCCCATTGCCCGCTCCCCAGCTTGTGCAAGGGAGCAGTTTCGGGAGCAGCACCACTGTAGCGGCTGATCAGGTGGAGCTGTGTAACCGGCACATACAGCCTGTCTCCCCCCAGATACTCCAGCGCGAGAAACTCACTGGATTGATCTGATTCATCCTCCTCCATATCCATGCTCATCAGGCCGAGATAACGCCCGATACCATGCTGCTCGTGCACCACCGGATCACCCGGCTTGATTTCAGACAGATCACGCAAAATGGAATCGGCCGAAGTAACCCGACGGGTATCACGGCTTCGTTGCCCCCGTACATGCGTGGCATACAGTTCATTCTCGGTAATCAGCGCCAGATTTTCTGCAACAAGAATGAAACCGTTATGCAAAGGAGCCACCCCGAGCATGCAGGACACCTCATCTGACTGGAATGCAGCGAAATTCTCACTGAGCTTAACACGCAGACCGTATTCACGCAGGTACTCAACCATCAGCTCTCGCCGCCCCATACTTTCCGCCAGCAGCAGAATCCGTCCCCCGGTTCGGGTAAATGTATCGACAAAGTTTGTCAGCCGTTCAATGGGATTGGATGCACGCCGGTCCACCTGAACCGGCGGAAGAGGACGGGCAAACGGTTCGGCAATTATTTCCTCCTGCTGGTGGGGATTTATTTCTATCCGGCTGTAAGATTTGAGAAAACCGTAGAATCTGTCTTCTGTCAGAAACAGATCACCTGGAGGAAGCAGAGGGCGATCGGGATCATTACGCATCAACTGATAACGGGAGCGCGTATCCTGCCAGAAATTTCCGATAGCCGACGTAATTTCACCGTGCAGACACAGCATACCTTCTGGCGGTAAATAATCGAAGAGTGTGGCTGTCTGTTCGAAGAAAAGCGGCAGATAATATTCGATCCCCGCCGGAGCATTTCCTTTGCTGACTTCCTGATAAAGTCTGCTGCGCGTTGGATCGCCCTCGAACTTTTCCCGGAAACCGGTACGGAAACGACTGCGCCCGGTTTCATCGAGTGGAAATTCCCGCGCGGGTAACAGCCGGATTTCCTTAACCGGATAAATACTGCGCTGGGTATCCACATCGAACGTACGGATAGATTCAATTTCATCATTGAACAAATCGATACGGTAAGGCAGCGGGCTGCCCATCGGAAAAAGATCGATCAATCCTCCGCGAACACTGTATTCTCCCGGGGAAAGTACCTGCGAAACATGAGCATAACCGGCCAGAGACATCTGACTGCGAAAGGCTTGCAGATCCAGCACACTGTCCTGCCTGAGGAAAAAAGAATGCGCTGCCAGAAACTCTCGTGGCGGCATTCTGTACAGCGCCGTCGTAACCGGCACGATCAATACATCACAATCCTTATGAGTAATCCGGTAAAACGTCGCGAGTCGTTCAGAAACCAGATCATGGTGGGGAGAAAAAATATCGTAAGGCAGCGTTTCCCAATCCGGCAACAAGCTCACACGTAAATCTGGTGCAAAAAAAGGAATTTCCTCCAACAATCTCTGGGCATCCAGCGCACTAGCTGTGATAACAGTCAGAAGTCTTCCAGACTGATCCGGGTAGACCAGCCGTGCAAGCGCACAGGCATCACTGGAGCCTTCAAAACCGGTACGGCGCTGCAACCTGCCTGGAGGAATGATAGCGGGTCTGGATGGCATGGTTTTACAAATAGAACATGAATTAAATAGACAAGAAGGAAACCAGGAAAAGTGCGCCCCCCATACCAATGATGATCGCCACCATTCCCAGGACACATCGTCTGGCCAGCGAGGCATTACCGATAAAAAATACCAGTCCCAGCTTGAAAATGAGATTGGCAATCACCCCCAGTGTTATCGCAGTAACCACTTCCACGACCTCCAGCTTGCCCAGCCCATGCAAGCGCAGACTGCTCAGTGTAATCGCATCCACATCGGTGAGTCCGGAAATGATCGCCACAGCATATAATCCGCTGCTGCCGGCAATGTCCGATAACCAGGCGCTAAGAAGCAGCACAATCGCATAAAGCAGGCCAAACCCCATTGCCGTCGGAAGTTCTGCCGGGTTGCGGGTATCCGGCATGGGAACGATCCGTTGCTGACTGAACTCACGCCACCAGAATACCGCAGTAATCAATCCTACAAAAAGGCCACCACCCAGGATGGGCAAAAGATGAGGAAAAACTGCCGGAGAAACTACGGCACTGATCAGCGCAAGCCTGATCAGCACAGTCAGATTGGCCAGTAATATCACGATAACAGCAAAGCTGCTAAAGTCGGGATTATGACCACCGCGGCGCGAAAATACCATGGTGGTAGCGGTACTGGAAACCAGCCCTCCCAGCACGCCCAGCAGCACCGCACCATAGCGCTGTCCGGCAAAACGCAGTGCAATATAGCCGGTCAGGCTCACACCTGATATCAACACCATCATCAACCATATCTGATACGGATTAAGGGCATCGAAAGGACCATAATTTTCATTGGGCAGGATCGGCAATATGATGAAACTGAGTACGGCAAACTGCAGCATTGAAATTACGTCACGTCGGCTCAGATTTTGCGTGGCTCCCTGCAGTTCAGTTTTGAAGTAAAGCAGTATGGTCGTGATGATGGCAAGCATGACGGCCAGTGTCGATTCTTCATACCACACTAGGGCGCCGAGTCCGTAACAGATGAGTATTGCCACTACCGTTGTCGTGCCCGGATCCTCCAGTTTGTCACGCTTGTGCCAGTAGGAAATGATCACCATCATCCCGACCAGTAGCAGACCACTGACCAGCAACCACGGAGAATGCACCTTATGCGACAGCATGGCAGCCAGCGTGCCGAACATAGCAACCAGAGCAAAGGTGCGCAACCCTGCCCTGGCGGCCGGGCTGCGCTCGCGCTCCAGACCAATGAGCAGGCCGATTGCCAGACTAGTGGCAAATTCAACCAGATAAGCCAGCTCATTCTCCGGCAGAAACAAGTCATCCATACTCTGCAGAGCCGGATTCAAACCAGTGTTCCAGCAATAATTGCAACCGGGCACTCCCGTTATATTCATTCACCTGCACCCGGTAAACTGCATCGATATCCAGGGGCAGTCGGTCGGCATGAAAAAAAAGAATCCCTTCATACACACGTTTTTCACCGGCTTTCCGCAGTTTCAGCTTCAAATGTTTTTCTCCCACGACCCGCTGATTCTCGACCCGAAAACAGCCGTTGAAACTTGGTTCCGGGAATCCCTGTCCCCAAACCTGATCAGTCAGACATTGTGCCAGCTCCAGTGTCAGGTCACTTTCTTCCAGTTCACCATCGGTCTCGATTACCTGAATCAAATCAGCCGGCGTCAACAACGATTGTGCGACCTGTTCGAATACCATACGAAACTGCTCGAAATGCTGGACATCCAGAGTCAAGCCGGCGGCCATGGCATGGCCTCCAAATTTTATAATCAATCCCGGACAACGCTTGGCGACCAGATCCAGTGCATCCCGCAGATGGAAGCCGCGGATCGATCTTCCCGAACCCTTGATCTCCCCTTCATTTCCCTGAGCGAAAACGATGACGGGACGGTGCACCTTATCCTTAACACGTGAAGCAATCAGACCTATTACGCCCTGATGCCAATCGGGGTCATACAAACATAAGCTGTAGCCGGATTGCGCAGTATCATCCGCCCCAGACGTCCCGGCCCCATTCCAGGTGTCGATCAGAGGAACCAGCCTCTCCATAGCCTCATCACGCATACCCGACTCTATTTCACGGCGCTGGTGGTTCAGTTCATCCAGTTGAGCAGCAAATTGTAATGCGCTGGAGTCATCATCTGTCAGAAGGCATTCAATACCCAGCGACATATCATCGAGCCGACCGGCAGCATTCAGGCGAGGAGCAAGAATAAAACCCAGTTCATAGGTAGTAGCACGGCTAAAGTCACGCCTCGCCACTTTGAACAACGCCTGGATACCGGCACAGCAGCGGGCAGCACGAATCCGCTGTAATCCCTGCTGCACCAGGATACGATTGGTTCCCTCCAGCCTGACCACATCTGCCACGGTACCCAGCGCCACCAGATCCAACAAGCTGGCCAGATTCGGCTCCCTGTTAGCTGCAGCAAATGCTCCGCGTTCCCGTAATTCCGCCCGCAGCGCAAGCATTACATAGAAAATCACACCCACTCCGGCGATATGCTTGTCAGGAAAATCGCAACCCGGCTGATTGGGATTGACAATAACTGCCGCCTCCGGTAGCTGATCACCCGGCAAATGATGATCGGTGATATATACCTGCATCCCCAGGTGATTTGCTTCTTTCACCCCGTCTACACTGGCAATACCGTTATCCACCGTAATCAATATATCGGGAGGATTTTCCTGAGCTGCTGCCAGCCGCACAATCTCCGGCGTTAACCCGTAACCGTATTCAAAACGATTGGGAACCAGATAATCCACTACTGCACCGAACTGGCGTAATGCGCGCACTGCCACTGCACAAGCTGTCGCCCCATCCGTATCGTAGTCTGCAACAATAAGCAGACGTTTCCCCGCGGTAATGGCATCAGCCAATAAATCGGCAATCTGCCGGATATTTTTGAGTTGTCCGAACGGAGTCATCCGGGCTAATGCCGTATCGAGCTGAGTAGGATCACCTATGCCGCGCGCTGCAAAAATACGGGCAAGTACAGCCGGCAAACCATGAGCGCTGAGTACTTCAAAAGCGTGGGCAGGAAATTCACGAATAATAATATTGGCCATATCACCAATATTTTATCACCGGGCTGCAGTCAGCCGGTTTGAAGAAGCGGATTTCTCTTTACTCGAACCGGAAAGGCCGGGGATAGAGATAAAACAGAAAATAAACAGGAATACTTCCCCGCAACATCGGCGGGGAGTGCTAAATACTTGACTTTTGTCAAACGCTTATTTCGGTGCAATCACGCCTGATTCACCCGTCTCCTTAGCGGCGCGCAATACCGGATAAAATTGCGTGAAAACCATATCCGTTTTGGCATTATTCTGATGGCAGGCAGCACATTCCGCGGTAGGTAAATTCTTGGCAGCTGCAACCAACGGGGTATCAGGCACATAAAAAATATAGAATGCCCAGTTGCCCGGTTCATCCGGAAAACGTTTCGAGTCTTTAACTGAAGCTTCCAGACCGATATAGTCTCCCATGAAGTAACCATTTCCACTTCCGGGCCCTTTACGACTGCCCACACTGAGCAGTTCTTTCACTGTCATGGCACCTTCTCTGAATTCACCCGTTTTTTTCCAGTGTGCGTAACTTTCCGGATCGATATAAACCGTCCTGATCTCAGTAAACGGTGCTTTTCCTTCATTCAATTCATCCGGGGTTACTTGAGTACCCACCATCACCCATTCCCGGTAATCTTTGGGTATCAGCAATTCTCCCTGATCATTGAATTCTGCCACCCCTGCGGCCAGTGTATTGCCTGCCAGCACAGCTGAAAAAATCAGACCACTCAAACCGCTTACCAGTTGTTTCTTCAAGTTCATGAAACTCTCCTTTTAATTGACAGCATTATCATTATACTTCCGCACGGAACACATCCCGCCTGTCGGTGCCGCAGCATATTGCCCTGAAATATTCGTCGTCAATAACGGCAGCTGGCAAATGACGATCTCCACAGCAGTATCAGGCTGTATCCACAGTAAACAAGTGCTTCAGAGCCACCCCGGGATCCGGCGCGCGCATGAACGTTTCACCGATCAGGAACGCATGAATACGACGGGACCGCATCATTTCCACATCAGCAAAAGTGCGAATACCACTTTCGGTGACAACGATTCGCTCTGAGGAAATCTGCCCGGCCAGTTGCACGGTAGTCTCCAGCCTGGTCTCAAAAGTACGCAAATTGCGATTATTAATCCCGATTAATGGCGTAGACAGCTGCAACGCAAGATCGAGTTCATCTGCATCATGCACCTCCACCAGTACCGCCATGCCAAGCACATGTGCGATTGATTCCAACTGCCGCATACGATCCAGCGCACCGTCCCCTTTATTGACAGCGGAGTCATTCTGAAAAGCCGGTGAAGAAAAAGCAGCGACAATCAGCAAAATACAATCCGCCCCCATCGCACGTGCTTCAAACACCTGGTATTCATCCAGTATGAAATCCTTGCGCAGGACGGGTAAATCACAGGCAGCCCGCGCTTCCTGCAAAAAAGCCGGACACCCCATGAAAAACTGCTCATCTGTCAGCACCGACAGGCAGGCAGCTCCGTTAGCAGCATAGCTGGCTGCGATACTGGCAGGGTCAAAATCCGCTGGAATCAGATCCTGCCTGCCTGAATCTGTGTCCTCTGATTCAGAGAACACCGACGCTTCCAGCCGGCCACGCAACAGTCCTTTGCTTGGGCTTGCCCGCTTTATTTCCGCGATCACAGCAGCCTGATCGTGATCGATTTTGTGACGAATAGCCTGGACAAAGTCACGAGGAGAAGATACTTCATATGCTTCTTTCTGTATTCTCTCCAGAGATTTCTCTGTCCTGGCAGCAATAATTTCCTGCTTTTTTACGGTAAGGATCCGTTCAAGGATATCTGACATATGTACTAACTGTTTACCCGCCTGGAAAATTCCGTCAATGCCTGCATTTTTTCTTTTGCAGCACCACTGGCGAGTGCCTCCCGGCCTTGCTCAATACCCTCGGCCAAAGATCTGGCTTTTCCAGCGGCGTAGATAGCTGCTCCGGCATTGAGCAATACGATATCTCGCGCGGGTCCCGGCTCATTATCCAGGACTGACAACAGCATTGCCCGGGCGCTTGCTGTATCAGCCACCCGAAGAGATTCGATTGCAGCACATTTCAGTCCGAAATCTTCCGGCCGTACGGTATATTCCCGAACCTCTCCCTCCTTAAGTTCAGCTATAGTAGTGGGGCCGGAAATGGTGATTTCATCAAGTCCGTCACAACCATGAACGACCAGTGCATGATGACTCCCCAGACGCTGCAAAACCCGGGCCACCACACTGGTCAGATCAGCATTGAATACACCCAGCAACTGGCTCCTGGCACCGGCCGGGTTGGTCAGAGGACCCAGGATATTGAACAGGGTGCGCACACCCAGTTCACGCCGTACAGGTACGGCATGTTTCATCGCATGATGAAAATTGGGAGCGAACATGAAACCGATACCAACCTCGGTTATGGATTGAGCAATCTGCAGAGGCGTCTGATCGAGATTGACACCGATCGCTTCCAGTACATCCGCACTGCCTACTTTGCTGGAAACGGAACGGCCGCCATGTTTTGCCACATATGCACCTGTCGCAGCAGCAATGAAAGCAGATGCTGTTGAAATATTGAAAGTGCTATGGCCATCTCCACCGGTACCACAGGTATCAACCAAATGAGAGGTATCTGCCACTTCAATGCGCAACGCTAATTCACGCATAACCCGGGCTGCGGCAGTGATTTCATCAACACTTTCCCGTTTGATTCGCAATCCGGCAATCAGAGCGGCCGTCATTACCGGAGATACCTCACCCGACATTACCGCACGCATCAGCTCAACCATTTCATCGTACGGGATTTCACGCTGCTCGAGAACCCGAGCCAGAATTGCCTGAGGCTTCACGCTTCGAATGATTCCAGCGGAGATTCGTACATATAGCGGTTGTGAAGGAAATTCCCCAGTAACGGGTGACCCTGTTCACTCAATACGGATTCCGGATGAAACTGAACTCCCTCCACTGGCAGCGAACGGTGTCGCACTCCCATGATTTCGCCATCTTCAGTCCAGGCCGTAACGTCGAGGCAGGCAGGTAGAGTTGCCCGCTCAATGACGAGCGAATGATAGCGAGTAGCCACGAACGGATTGGTTATTCCCTGAAAAACTCCTTTATCGTCATGAAAAACGAGTGAAGTTTTGCCATGCATGATCTGGCCTGCACGCACGATTCGCCCGCCAAAAGCCTGGCCGATACTCTGGTGGCCGAGACACACTCCTAGCATGGGAATTTTTTCACCGAATCGCTCAATCAGCCGCATGGAAATACCGGCTTCATTGGGTGTGCAGGGACCGGGAGAAATAACAATCCGCGCGGGATTCAACTGCTGAACCTCATCCAGTGTAATTTCATCGTTACGAACAACCACAACCTCCTCACCCAGTTCACCGAAATACTGAACCAGATTATATGTAAAGGAATCATAGTTATCGATCATCAGCAGCATGATAAGTAAAATTGTTATTTATCGCTAAAACCATTCATGAAATTGCCAAAATCCAGTCAACTTCTGTCAGCTTGAGAACCCGTTATTCTCACCCAGATCCCGTAAAAGGTAAACCTCTGCTTGCAAGCAAGCCAAGGGACAAACAATCGAAGAGGGTGCTGTTGTACAGCACCATGATACCGCTGAGGATAAGATAAGGGCGATGATACAAAGCGTCCCGTCC
>JBIQJX010000032.1:0-24147 GCA_044507105.1 Nitrosomonas sp. | reverse complement strand
ACACCGCCCACGCTGTCGCAAGACTACTTCTTCAAACAAACTAAGTCAACCCTTGCAAAGAAAGCGATAGCAATCAGTCAGCAAAGCTACTGATAAGCAGTAAGATTCCGATTATTAATTAATCCTCTTCAGTATCATAAATATCACTGTCCGAACTTTCTTATTCGGTAATTTCTTTTTCGGTTAAATCACTTTCTATATAGGTAGTGCTGGCCGATAAGCGTTGTTTTTTACGGATGTTGTGAAATGACAAACCGGTACCTGCAGGAATCAATCTGCCTACAATCACATTTTCTTTCAAGCCTCGAAGATCATCTTTCTTACCCATGATGGACGCTTCGGTCAGTACACGAGTGGTCTCCTGGAAGGAAGCTGCGGAAATAAACGAATCTGTAGACAGAGATGCTTTAGTGATCCCAAGTAAAACAGGCTCGTAGGTTGCAGGCATTTTATTTTCTGCCATCAGTTTCTCATTCTCTGTCAGAACTTCTGCACGTTCTATCTGCTCACCCGGTATAAAATTTGACTCACCCGCATTTATTATCTGAACTCGGCGGAGCATCTGCCGGACGATTACTTCAATATGTTTATCATTGATCCGTACACCCTGCAAACGATAAACATCCTGTACCTCGTCACTGATATAACGTGCCAGTGCCTCAATTCCCTGCAACCTTAATATATCTCGCGGATCAATCGAACCATCTACGATTACCTCGCCTTTATTAACAACCTGACCATCATGTGCCGTAACATGTTTATCCTTGGGAATCAGATATTCATGTGAAACGCCGTCAAGATCAGTAATGACCAGACGCTGCTTTCCTTTGGTATCTTTCCCGAAAGCAACCGTTCCTGTAGCTTCTGCGAGGAAACCAACATCTTTCGGCACTCTTGCCTCAAACAACTCGGCCACCCGAGGCAAACCGCCGGTAATATCACGGGTCTTTGATGTTTCCTGAGGAATACGTGCCAACACCTCGCCGATGCTGACCTGTTGTCCGTCCCGGACGGTAATGATCGACCCTACATGGAATGTAATACTGACAGGCTGATCACTCCCGGCAATATTAATCTCTTTATCGTTTTCGTCTAGGAATTTCACCAGTGGTCGCAACCCTTTGGTCTGTGCGACGTTACGCCGCTTGGGATCGATCACCACAAGAGTTGCCAACCCGGTCATCTCATCAATTTGTCTGACAACCGTTACACCTTCCTCAACATTCTCAAACCGGATCTTTCCAGTATATTCAGCAATGATCGGACGTTTATGCGGCTCCCAAGACGCCAGAATCTGTCCCACCTTGATTGTTTCACCATCCTGCACGAGCAATGTCGCACCATAAGGAATTTTATGCCGTTCACGCTCACGACCATTTTCATCTTGAATGAGAATTTCCCCGCTGCGGGAAATTACAATCAGTTCATTCTGAGCATTTTTCACATAACGCATGTGATGAGAATAGTGAATGGTACCGTTGGATTTACTTTCAACCTGGTTCGCTACAACAGTTCTGGAAGCCGCGCCACCAATATGGAAAGTCCGCATGGTCAGCTGCGTACCGGGCTCACCAATAGACTGTGCCGCAATGACACCCACTGCTTCACCTACATTTACCATCGTTCCCCGACCCAGGTCGCGCCCGTAACATTTAGCACAAAGTCCATACCGGGTCTCGCAAGTGAGAGGAGTTCTTACTTTTACCTCATCAATACCCGAGACCTCAATTTCATCTACTGCATCCTCATCCAATAACACCCCAGCAGAGTACATCACTCTACCAGTCTCCGGATTTACGATATCATTTGCCGCCACACGGCCCAGAATACGCTCACGTAATGCTTCGATGACATCGCCACCTTCTACCAGAGCCTTCATCACTACACCACCTTCTGTCTCACAATCTTCTTCTGTGATGACCAGATCCTGTGTCACGTCCACCAAACGGCGCGTGAGATAACCTGAATTAGCAGTCTTGAGTGCGGTATCGGCCAGCCCCTTCCTCGCACCATGAGTCGAGATAAAATACTGGAGAATATTTAATCCCTCACGGAAATTTGCAGTAATGGGTGTTTCAATAATCGAACCATCAGGTTTTGCCATGAGGCCTCGCATACCGGAAAGCTGGCGAATTTGAGCAGCAGATCCTCTGGCCCCTGAGTCGGCCATCATATATATCGAATTGAACGATTCTTGTGCAATGACCTGACCATTCTCATCCATTCTGATTTCTCCCGTCTCACGATCTCTGACCGGTTCGACACTCAACTGATCCATCATTGCCTTTGCCACCTGATCACCTGCACGTCCCCAGATATCAACGACCTTGTTATAGCGTTCTCCCTGGGTCACCAGACCGGAAATATATTGATTTGCAATTTCATGCACCTCCTGTTCCGCAGCTTGAATGATGTCGCTTTTCTGGGCGGGAGTCATCAGATCATCCAGACAGATAGATATACCACCACGCGTTGCATAGGAAAAACCTGAATACATGAGCTTATCAGCAAATATAACCGTTTCCCTCAAACCACATAAACGGAAGCTGGCGTTGATAAGTTTGGAAATTTCCTTTTTCTTGAGCGTTTTATTGATCAAGGTGAATGGCAGCGCTGCTGGCAAAATTTCAGAGATCAGCGCTCTTCCTACCGTGGTTTCATAGCGCGTTACAGTTTCAGTCAGCTGCTCATTCTGCGTCCGGGATTTCTTTCTTTCTTTGATTCTGACAGTAATTCTGGCGTGCAACTCTACAACCCGGCTCTCGTAAGCACGTATCACTTCAGACACATCCGAGAACACCATTCCTTCACCTTGCGCACCGATTTTTTCACGCGTCATATAGTACAGACCCAGTACGATATCCTGGGAAGGCACGATGATCGGGTCCCCATTAGCAGGTGACAGAATATTATTAGTCGACAACATCAATGTGCGACATTCCATTTGGGCTTCCAGAGATAATGGCACATGCACTGCCATCTGATCACCGTCAAAGTCCGCATTGAATGCCGCACAGACGAGCGGATGCAATTGGATTGCCTTCCCTTCTACCAAAACCGGTTCGAATGCCTGGATTCCGAGCCGATGCAGGGTAGGAGCACGGTTCAGCATCACCGGGTGCTCCCGGATTACTTCCTCCAATATATCCCACACAACCGGATTTTCATTTTCGACTTCCCGTTTGGCAGCTTTGATCGTACTTGCAATTCCCATCGTTTCCAGTTTATTGAAAATAAATGGCTTGAATAATTCCAACGCCATTTTTTTCGGCAGCCCGCACTGATGAAGTTTCAATTGCGGGCCCACGACAATTACTGACCGGCCGGAATAATCCACCCGTTTCCCCAGTAGATTCTGACGAAAACGTCCGCCTTTACCTTTGATCATATCCGCCAGAGATTTAAGCGGGCGTTTATTTGCCCCCGTCATCGCCTTGCCTCGACGACCATTATCGAGCAGTGAATCCACGGACTCCTGTAACATGCGCTTCTCATTACGAATGATGATTTCCGGCGCACGAAGCTCCAGCAGTCGCTTGAGGCGATTGTTCCGGTTGATCACACGCCTGTATAAATCGTTCAGATCCGAAGTGGCAAAACGCCCGCCATCCAATGGAACCAACGGCCTTAACTCCGGGGGCAAGACCGGAAGAACTGTCAGTATCATCCATTCCGGCTTCATGCCCGATTTATTAAATGCCTCAAGTACTTTTAGTCGTTTAGCTGCCTTTTTGATTTTGGTCTCTGAACCTGTAGCCTGAATTTCCTGACGCAAAGATTCTATTTCCATCGGAAGATCCATACTGTTCAGTAGCGCCCGAACACCTTCCGCTCCCATTGCAGCGCTGAAGTCATCACCAAACTCTTCTGTTTTGTTCAAGTAGTCATCCTCGGTCAAAAGCTGACCGCGCGTCAGGGGGGTCATACCAGGGTCAGTGACGACATACGCTTCAAAATAGAGTACCCGCTCAATATCCCGTAGCGTCATATCTAACACCAGGCCCAGGCGGGAAGGGAGCGACTTTAAGAACCAGATATGCGCCACAGGCGACGCCAGTTCAATATGACCCATGCGCTCACGCCGGATTTTGGACAAGGTAACTTCCACACCACATTTTTCACAAATCACACCACGGTGTTTCAGACGCTTATATTTACCGCAAAGGCACTCATAATCTTTGACAGGCCCAAAAATCTTAGCGCAGAACAAACCATCTCTTTCTGGTTTGAAAGTACGATAATTGATTGTTTCAGGTTTTTTTACCTCGCCATAAGACCATGAACGGATTTTCTCAGGTGAAGCCAGACCTATTTTTATGGAATCAAATTCTTCTTTTTGTGTAACTTGTTTGAATAAATCAAGCAATGCTTTCACGTGTCACTCCTGTGAATCAACGGGCCAAAGAGATCCTCAAACTCAAACTTCCGGATCAAATGAGACACTCACATAAAACAGACAATATTACTTACGACGGTATCAGTTTTAAAAATAACCGGCAAAAAGGGGCATCAATGCTGCTCCAGGTCGATATCCATTCCCAATGATCTGATTTCTTTGACCAGTACATTAAACGACTCTGGCATACCGGCATCAATTTTGTGATCCCCTTTGACGATGCTTTCGTAAACCTTGGTGCGACCATTGACATCATCAGATTTTACAGTCAGCATTTCCTGCAGAGTATAAGCTGCCCCATAGGCTTCAAGCGCCCAGACTTCCATCTCACCAAAACGTTGTCCACCGAATTGTGCCTTACCACCCAACGGCTGCTGAGTAACCAGGCTGTAGGGACCTGTTGAACGGGCATGCATCTTGTCATCTACCAGATGATGAAGTTTCAGCACGTGCATATACCCGACAGTGACTGGACGATCAAAAGCCTCACCTGTTCTGCCATCAAGGAGTATGGCCTGTCCTGATTCCGGCAAGTCGGCCAATTTCAGCATACGTTTGATTTCAGATTCATGAGCACCGTCAAATACCGGGGTCGCAAACGGCACTCCATCTGACAGATTTTCTGCCAGTTCCAGTATTTCCTTGTCATCAAGCGAAGTCAGGCTTTCCTGCTTGCCACTGCCGTTATAGATTTTATTGAGAAATTCTCGAATCTCGGCCACATTATGTTGCGAGACCAGCATCTCGCTGATCTTCCTGCCGAGCTCTTTCGCTGCCCATCCCAGATGTACTTCCAATACCTGCCCGATATTCATGCGTGAAGGGACTCCTAAGGGATTCAATACGACATCAACCGGAGTACCATCTGCCATATAAGGCATATCTTCTACCGGGACAATCTTGGAAATGACACCTTTGTTCCCATGTCGGCCGGCCATTTTATCTCCGGACTGCAGTCTCCGCTTCACTGCGATATATACTTTGACCATTTTCTGAACACCGGGCGGCAACTCATCACCCTGAGAAAGTTTTCTTTGCTTTTCTTCAAAAGCAAGATCAAACAAC
This sequence comes from Nitrosomonas sp., assembly GCA_044507105.1. Taxonomy (GTDB): domain Bacteria; phylum Pseudomonadota; class Gammaproteobacteria; order Burkholderiales; family Nitrosomonadaceae; genus Nitrosomonas. The sequence continues at coordinate 18,686 of JBIQJX010000032.1, read as the reverse complement.
TTTCTCTTCTGAGCCAGACTATCCTTGATCTGTTCCAACTGCAGACTTGCACTCTCCTCCGTCAAACGAACATCGAACCAATGATGCCGATCGACACTTTCCAGGTATTCGCGAGTAATGGTTGAACCCTTCACCAGTTTTTTAGGCCCTCCAGCAGCAGTTTTACCGGTAAGCAAACGCTCTACGCGCTGAAAAGCATCAGCTTCAACGATACGCATCTGATCAGCCAGGTCTTTCTTAAAACGACCCAGCTCATCCGCAATAATCTGTTTGGAGCGCTTGTCCCGGTCGACTCCTTCGCGCGTAAATATTTGTACATCAATCACGGTTCCCGAAATACCGGCCGGCACATGCAAGGATGTATCTTTGACATCTGAAGCTTTTTCTCCAAATATCGCCCGCAATAGCTTCTCTTCCGGGGTGAGCTGTGTTTCACTTTTCGGCGTTACTTTGCCCACCAGTACATCCCCTGCTTCAACCTCGGCCCCGATATAAACGATCCCCGATTCGTCGAGGCGTGAACGCTGACGCTCGGATAGATTCGGAATATCTGCCGTTATCTCCTCAGTCCCCAGTTTTGTATCGCGACTTACCGCTGCTAGTTCTTCAATATGTATAGAGGTAAATCGGTCATCTGAAACAACCTGTTCAGATATTAAAATAGAGTCTTCAAAATTCAGCCCGTTCCAGGGCATAAAAGCAATCAGCATGTTCTGACCAAGCGCCAGCTCCCCTAAGTCCGTCGAAGCACCATCAGCGATCACATCATCGCGTTCCAGTACATCTCCCACTTTTACCAGGGGCCGCTGATTAATGTTGGTATTCTGATTTGACCGGGTATATTTAGTCAGGTTGTAAATATCCACGCCCACCTCGCCTGCACGTGTTTCGGCATCATGCACGCGTATCACGATGCGACTGGCATCTACATAATCAACTATCCCACCTCGCAGTGCTCTGACCGCTGTCCCCGAATGTACTGCGACCACCCGCTCGATTCCGGTGCCCACCAGTGGTTTTTCGGCGCGTAAACACGGAACTGCCTGACGTTGCATGTTTGAACCCATCAGCGCACGGTTGGCGTCATCATGTTCCAGAAAAGGAATCAGCGAAGCTGCTACAGATACAATCTGTGCCGGCGCAATATCAACATATTCAATTTGATCCCTGGAAGCCAAGGTAAATTCATTTCTGTGACGACACGAAACCACTTCATCAATAAATATTCCATTTTGATCAAGATTTGCATTCGCCTGGGCAATCACATATTGACTTTCTTCGATCGCAGAAAGATAAACCACTTCATCGGTAACTCTGCCATTATTCACCTCTCGGTACGGAGTTTCGATGAAACCATATTCATTGGTTCGAGCATAAAGAGCCAGTGAATTGATTAAACCGATATTCGGTCCTTCCGGTGTCTCAATAGGGCAAACACGGCCATAATGGGTTGGATGCACATCGCGCACTTCAAAACCTGCCCGTTCACGTGTCAGCCCGCCTGGGCCCAGCGCAGAAATACGCCTTTTATGCGTAATTTCCGATAAGGGATTAGTCTGATCCATGAACTGCGATAATTGGCTCGAGCCAAAAAACTCCCGTATCGCAGAAGACACAGGTTTGGCATTGATAAAGTCATGCGGCATCAGATTTTCTGATTCCGCCTGGCTCAAACGTTCCTTGACTGCTTTTTCAACCCGTGCCAAACCGGTCCTAAACTGATTTTCTGCCAATTCTCCCACTGAACGAACACGACGGTTGCCCAGATGATCAATATCATCGATTTCTCCCCGGCCATTTCGCAGCTCAACCAATATTTTGATGACATCGATGATGTCATCATTTGACAGAGTAGGTGATCCGGTCAGTTCCTGTCGTCCCACGCGCCGGTTAAATTTCATCCGACCCACGACAGATAAATCATATCGTTCCGGCGAATAAAACAAGCCGTTGAACAAAGCCAGAACAGCTTCCTCAGTTGGGGGTTCACCAGGACGCATCATGCGATAAATTGCAACCTGAGCTGATACCTGGTCGGTACTTTCATCAATCCGCAATGTTTGAGAAATATAAGGACCATAGTTGAGATCGTTCACAAAAAGTGCACTGATTTCACCGGTTTGTGCTTGTCGCATCCGGCCCAGTAATGTTTCATTAATCTCACTGTTAGCCAGCGCAACAATCTCACCCGTCTCCTTGTCTACAACATCTGCAGCCAAGATTTTTCCCAGTAAAAACTCTTCTGGTACGGGAATTTTTGTGAGATTAGCTTGTTGCAGATCTCGAACGTGTTTGGCTGTTATCCGTTTATCTTTCTGTACAAAAACTCTGCCATCCTCGGAAACAATATCAAAACCGGCCAATTCTCCGCGCAAGCGCTCTGGAACCAGATTGAAAAAAATCGCGCCTCCGGAAAAAGTGAAATGATCGAACTCAAAGAAATCTGCAAGAATTTGCGCGGGGGAATAACCCATAGCTTTCAGGAGTGTTGTTACCGGCATTTTACGACGCCGGTCTATCCGGAAATAGATATAGTCCTTGGAATCGAATTCAAAATCGAGCCATGAGCCACGATACGGGATGATACGCGCAGAAAACAGCAGCTTACCCGATGAATGTGTCTTGCCGCGATCATGTTCGAAAAACACACCGGGAGAACGATGTAATTGTGACACAATGACACGCTCTGTCCCGTTAACAATGAAAGAACCCGTCTCTGTCATGAGAGGGATCTCTCCCATATAAACCTCCTGCTCCTTCACCTCTTTGACTGTTGGTTTCGAAGATTCCTTATCCAAAATAGTCAGTCTGACTCTTGCTCGAAGAGGAGAAGCATATGTTAAGCCTCGCTGCTGACATTCCTTGACGTCGAACACAGGCGCACCAAGTGAATAGCTCATAAAATCCAGACGGGCATTATTTGAGTGGCTCTCGATCGGGAAGGCCGAGTTAAATGCTGCCTGTAATCCTTGATTCTTGCGTTTACCGGGCGCGACCTTTTCCTGTAAAAAATCGGTATAAGATTCGATCTGGGTGGCAAGAAGGAATGGAAATGGTAGAATACTGACACGTTTGGCAAAACTTTTACGAATGCGTTTTTTTTCGGCAAACGAATAACTCATTAATTTTTCTCCGCGCACTGAAGGTAGGGATGGATTACAGAGGGCCTTACTTGATAAAATCGTTCCAGAATAAAGTTCGATTTTCAGTTAAATCAGTCAGCAATCGGAATTTCAGAAAGAATATCATCAACCAGTTGGTATCAGATAAAAATATAATATCAACAAAGCCTCTCAATACAGAATGCAGACCTTGGCCCTGTCTTTCAAGTACGAACCAAAATCTGCAAAATATCGCTTATAATATTTATTTGCAATTTATTATTAATCAGCATTTAGTGATTTCCAAAGAAAACAAGGGCTGGTTAGTGCTTCTGCACCCGCCAGCCCGGATTGCCGATATCGTTACTTAATTTCGCAACCTGCACCCGCTTCAGCAAGCTGTTTCTTGAGTGCCTCTGCCTCTTCCTTGGAAACACCTTCTTTGACAGGTTTCGGTGCACTGTCAACCAAATCCTTAGCTTCTTTTAATCCCAGCCCTGTCACCGCCCTGACCACTTTAATGACATTGACTTTGTTGTCTCCCGCAGAAGTAAGGATTACAGAAAACTCAGTTTGCTCTTCAGCAGCAGGTGCAGCAGCAGCGGGTGCCGCTGCTACAGAAACTGCTGCTGAAGCTGAAACACCAAATTTTTCTTCCAGTTCTTTGATCAGCTCAGACAGTTCCAGAACAGTCATGTTGGCGATAGATTCTAAAATTTCCTCTTTGGCCACAGCCATTTCTTTCTCCCAATAAAAATTAAATTCTGACCCAACCCCGATACAAATCAATCTTCAGTAGCTTGTATACCGGCTATTTCTGATCGCGTACCGCAGCAAGTCCACGCACAAATCTGGAAGGTACTTCGTTGAGTGTTCTGACAAACTTAGCGACAGGTGCCTGCAACGTTCCAAGCAACTTAGACAGCAGCTCTTCCCTGCTCGGCAAAGCAGCAAGCGCTGCTACATCCTTATCGGACATTACCGTCCCTGCCATGGCGCCAGCCTTAATCACAAAATGGTCACTACTTTTGGCAAACTCATGAAGGATTTTTGCAGTAGTTACCGGGTCACTACCAATACCATAAGCCAAAGGTCCTACCATCTGACTTGCCAAGCCAGCGAAAGGCGTATCAGCAACTGCTCGTCTGACAAACGTATTTTTTATAACCCGAAAATACACTCCAGATTCACGTGTCTTGACTCGCAGCCGAGTAAACTGATCCACACCCAGCCCACGATATTCAGCGATAATGATAGCTTGAGCCTTAGCCACCTGATCGCTTACCTCAGCGACAATCGCCTTCTTCTCTTCAAGATTATGACTCAAAAGATATTCTCCAGTTAGAATTCAGCAAAAACTTATCGTCACCTCAACGATAAACTCTTCCATATTAAAGAAAACGGCGACCTGAATCAGGAGAAATATCACCCTCCCTGTTCTATGGGCACGCCATCTGCGTTGGGCACAACCTTCAGGAAATTGTCAGATTTACTGTAGACGGTCACCTTCGGCAGGATCTTATATTCAAAATGCTATCAAACCAATAAAACCCAAGCCCACACTGCAATTCTGGTTGATCCTCACTCAGCAGATCGACTGCTCCCTATAACTGTAATTAAGCTTTGTCGACCATCAGATCAATTAAATTATCAATCGTCCGGTAAAATCACAGCCCCAACGGTCTTTGATAACCTGCTGAATATACTTTCAGCAGCCCAAAGTCTTGTCATTATTACCCCAGCACCAACCCTGCATGGTCAACTCGTACCCCTATTCCCATTGTGCTGGAAACAGCCATTTTTCGTAGATATACCCCTTTTGAGGCTGCGGGCTTAGATTTATTCAATGCATCTACTAACGCCACAATATTTTCCTTCAGCGCATCCACATCGAATGATGCCCTGCCTACGGTACAATGTACAATACCAGCCTTATCCGCTCTAAATTGAACTTGCCCCGCTTTGGCATTCCTTACAGCACTGGCTACATCTGGCGTCACTGTCCCCACTTTTGGATTTGGCATCAGACCACGCGGCCCGAGTATCTGACCCAATTGTCCAACGACCCGCATCGCATCCGGACTGGCGATTGCCAGATCAAAATTAATCTCCCCCCCCTTTATCTGCTCAGCCAAGTCTTCAAAACCAACGATATCTGCCCCTGCCTCAAGAGCCTCTCTGGCTTTATCTCCTTGCGCAAACACAGCCACCCGGACAGCTTTCCCCGTTCCCGCCGGCAATACTACTGAGCCGCGCACAACCTGGTCAGATTTCCGCACATCTATACCCAGATTAATTGCAATATCAATCGATTCGTCAAATTTAGCCACGGCAGTTTCCTTGATTAAAGCCAGCGCCTCCGCTAACGGATAAATCTGATTACGATTAACTTTCTGAGAAATCGCCTGATAACGTTTAGAAAATCTGGCCATATCACGCTCCCTCCACTTCGACACCCATACTTCTGGCACTTCCTGCTATTGTTCGTACAGCTGCATCCATATCTGCCGCTGTCAGATCAGGCATTTTAATTTTGGCGATCTCCTCTGCCTGGCTGCGAGTCAGTTTGCCTACCTTGTCTACATGTGGCTGAGCACTTCCTTTCCCAATACCCGCAATCTTTTTGATCAGTACTGATGCCGGGGTGGTTTTTAAAACAAAAGTAAAACTTTTATCAGCATAAGCTGTGATCACCACCGGAACGGGCAACCCCGCTTCCATTTTCTGGGTGGCTGCATTGAAAGCCTTACAAAATTCCATGATATTCAGCTGACGTTGCCCAAGTGCCGGCCCCACCGGAGGACTGGGATTCGCCTTCCCAGCTGGAATCTGAAGTTTGATGTAACCTACTATTTTTTTAGCCAAAATTTTCTCCTCTACGGGTACAAACGAGCACTGTAATACTCTCCCCTGTCACAATATTCCAATTCGGCCCATCGAAAATAAAAGACGCAAAAAGATATAGATATGGCCACCACCCCCAACAAGCGATTAATGGCTCGCATACCAATCATTCTGGATCAGGATTTTTCAACCTGATGAAAATCCAACTCTACAGGAGTAGGGCGCCCAAAAATGGATACTGATACTCGCAGTTTACTTTTATCATAATTGACTTCCTCGACATTACCATGAAAGTCAGTAAACGGCCCCTCCTTAACACGCACAGCCTCACCCGCTTCAAAAATAATCTTTGGCTTCGGCTTTTCTACCCCTTCTCTTACTTGGTTGAGAATATTTTCAATTTCCTTTTGACTGATTGGAACCGGCTGAGTGGTAGATCCCCCGACAAACCCCGTCACCTTCGCAGTACCTTTTACCAGATGCCAAGTCTCATCAGTCATTTCCATCTCAATTAAAATATAACCTGGAAAAAATTTCCTTTCGCTTATATTTTTTTGACCACTCTTGACTTCTACTACTTCCTCAACAGGAATCAATATCTCTCCGAACTGATCCTCCAGTTTATGCAGCGCAATACGCTCAGTTAATGCACGCCGGACACTTTTCTCAAAACCTGAATAGGTATGAATAGCATACCATTTCTTACTCATATCCCACCCGGATCATTTTCATATCTCCTGATCCATTACGCTCCTCACGATTGCCATCAAACCTGCATCCACCAGCCACAAGAAAAATGCCATCGCCATAACAAACGCACAGACCACCCCTGCTGTCTGAAGTGTTTCCTTTCTGCTGGGCCAAACCACTTTCCTGACTTCTTCAATCGAATCCCGACTAAATGCAAAAAAATGCTTACCCCGCTCCGTGAAAAGAGCCACTACAGCCGATAACACAAACCCGAGAATCAGAAAAACGACCCTGACCACCATAGGGCTGTCATGCAAAAAATAAAAACCTGCAACGCCAGCTACCGCTATCAATACTGCCAGCCCAAGTTTAATTCTATCCACTTGATCGATCCCGCGTCACATTGCGTTCCTCAAATACAGGTCAACTGACCACAACCCCACATTGATTTTACAAACAATCAATCCATAACCCATCTTAGGTTCTCATTTTTTCTGGCAGGCCAGGAGGGCATCGAACCCCCAACCTTCGGTTTTGGAGACCGACGCTCTGCCAATTGAGCTACTGGCCTAAACCCCGAACAGGGATATTTTATTATCACCTTACACTTACTCAATTACTTTGGCGACGACACCTGCTCCTACAGTACGTCCGCCTTCGCGAATGGCAAAACGCAAACCTTCATTCATTGCAATCGGTGCAATCAGATTAACGTTGACTGATATATTATCTCCGGGCATCACCATCTCCACTCCAGCCGGTAATTCTATCGACCCTGTCACATCTGTCGTACGGAAATAAAACTGCGGACGATAGCCTGCAAAAAACGGAGTGTGACGACCACCCTCCTCTTTACTCAGCACATAAATCTCTGCAGAGAATTTGGTATGTGGCAAAATACTTCCCGGCTTGGCCAATACCTGGCCACGTTCCACTTCTTCCCGTTTGGTACCGCGCAGTAATATCCCCACGTTGTCACCCGCCTGCCCCTGATCCAGCAGCTTCCGGAACATTTCAACACCCGTACATACGGTCTTGATCGTGGGGCGTAAGCCTACAATTTCTATCTCTTCACCCACTTTGATCACACCGCGTTCCACACGCCCTGTCACTACTGTGCCGCGACCGGAAATAGAAAATACGTCCTCTACCGGCATAATGAAAGCACCATCCACTGCACGTTCAGGTTCAGGGATATACGTATCCAGGAATTCTGCCAGCTTCAGAATGGAAGGTTCTCCTATGTCGCTTTTATCTCCTTCCAGCGCTTTCAATGCTGAACCAATCACAATAGGAGTGTCATCTCCTGGAAAATCATATTTGGACAGCAGCTCGCGAACCTCCATTTCCACCAGTTCCAGCAGCTCGGCATCATCCACCATATCCGCTTTGTTCATGTAAACGATGATATAGGGAACCCCTACCTGACGTGCCAGGAGAATGTGCTCCCGTGTCTGGGGCATCGGGCCATCCGCTGCAGATACTACCAGAATGGCGCCATCCATTTGCGCCGCACCCGTAATCATATTCTTTACATAGTCGGCGTGACCGGGGCAATCCACATGAGCATAATGACGATGATCCGTTTCATACTCCACATGGGAGGTATTGATGGTAATGCCACGCGCACGCTCCTCAGGTGCCGAATCAATCTGGGTATACGATTTGGCTTCTCCGCCAAATCTATTCGTCAGTATCGTCGTGATCGCTGCTGTCAGTGTCGTCTTCCCATGATCCACATGCCCTATCGTCCCAACGTTCACATGTGGCTTCACCCGCTCAAATTTACTCTTCGCCATCCCATTATCCTCGTTTATACTGTAGTATTACTTTTTATTGATAATTGCTTCAGCTACATTTTTCGGCGCTTCGGAATAATGTTTAAATTCCATCGAATAAGTAGCTCTGCCTTGAGTAGCAGAACGAAGTATGGTTGAATAGCCAAACATTTCTGCCAACGGTACCTCTGCACGTATAACCTTAAATCCCGGAATATCATCCATGCCTTGGATAATTCCACGACGTGAAGAAAGATCCCCTACCACATTCCCCATAAATTCCGATGGCGTTTCAACCTCTACTGCCATCATTGGCTCCAGCAATACCGGATTCGCCTTCCGCATCCCATCCTTAAATGCTATCGAGGCAGCCATCTTGAATGCATTTTCATTTGAATCAACGTCATGATAAGAACCATCAAACAATGCTATCTTTACATCCACTACCGGATATCCCGCAAGCACACCATTCGCAAGTGAATCCTGCAATCCTTTCTCAACTGCCGGAATATATTCCCGAGGAACGACGCCTCCCTTAATCTCATCGAGAAATTCAAATCCCTTACCTGCATCATTCGGCTCCATACGCAACCAGACATGACCATACTGTCCTCTGCCGCCACTTTGCTTAACAAACTTACCCTCAATTTCCACCTGCTTCCTAATTGCTTCTCTATAAGCTACCTGAGGTGCCCCTACATTTGCCTCCACCCCAAATTCACGCTTCATACGATCTACAATGATTTCCAGGTGCAATTCACCCATTCCTGAAATAATAGTTTGACCGGACTCTTCGTCGGTTCTAACTCTGAACGAAGGGTCTTCTTGCGCCAGGCGATTGAGAGCCACTCCCATTTTCTCTTGGTCAACCTTGGTTTTTGGCTCTACCGCCACATGAATAACAGGCTCTGGAAAATCCATTCGTTCCAGTGTAATAATATGATTTGGATCACATAGCGTATCACCAGTAGTAATTTCTTTAAGGCCTACCGCAGCAGCAATATCACCTGTTCTGACTTCTTTGATTTCATCACGCTGATTGGCATGCATCTGAAGCAATCTTCCAATCCGTTCCTTTTTCCCTTTAACAGGGTTAAAAACTGAATCTCCGGACCTGACAACTCCGGAATAGACCCGAAAGAATATCAACTGGCCTACGTAAGGATCTGTAGCAATCTTGAATGCCAGCGCCGAAAATGGCTCATCTTCACTGGGCTCGCGATCATCAACCTCATCTCTTTCATTTACCCCCTGAATGGCAGGCACATCCAACGGAGAAGGAAGATAATCCAATACAGCATCCAACATAGCCTGTACCCCTTTGTTTTTAAATGCTGTACCGCACAACATTGGGACAATCTCATTATTTATCGTCCTTGTTCGCAGCCCTTGTTTTATATCTTCCACAGACAAATCACCTGCCTCCAGATATTTGTCCATTAGTTCTTCGCTTGCCTCTGCCGCCGATTCCACCATTTTTTCCCTCCAAGCAGCAGCTTCAGTGCGCTGCTCTTCCGGAATATCACGCTCCTCAAACTTGATGCCCTGAGTTGCGTTATCCCAATAAATGGCTTTCATCTTGACGAGATCAATAATTCCCGCAAATTTATCTTCCGCACCAATTGGCAGCTGAATGGGCACAGGATTTGCCTTAAGCCTATTTACTATCTGCTCACGGACCCGCATAAAATTTGCCCCGGAACGGTCCATTTTATTGACAAAAGCTAATCTCGGGACTCCGTATTTATTGGCCTGCCGCCAGACCGTCTCTGTTTGCGGCTGAACCCCACCTACCGCACAAAATACCGTACAAGCCCCATCCAGAACGCGCAATGATCGTTCGACTTCAATTGTAAAATCTACGTGTCCCGGCGTATCAATGACATTAATTCGGTGTTCGGGGTAATTGTCCGCCATCCCCCGCCAGAAACAAGTCGTCGCCGCAGAAGTAATTGTAATACCCCGCTCCTGCTCTTGCTCCATCCAGTCCATGGTTGCGGCGCCATCATGCACCTCACCCAGCTTATGAGAAACTCCGGTATAAAACAATATGCGCTCACTTGTTGTTGTCTTACCGGCATCAATATGAGCCATGATGCCAATATTACGATATCGTTCTAACGGAGTTTTCTTTGCCACAATTACACCTTGGGATTAATTTTATCTGCTCAATTGAAACTTATTTAAATGCCTAATATCTGCCAGAAGCTCCACCACGCTCAATTTCTCAAAATCTAAAATGAGAAAAGGCTTTGTTGGATTCGGCCATTCTATGTACTTCCTCGCGTTTCTTGACAGCCGCACCTCTGTTTTCAGATGCCTCGATCAATTCGCCAGCCAAGCGCACATCCATTGACTTCTCACTCCTCTTACGCGCTGCATCACGCAGCCAGCGCATAGCCAATGCACTTCTTCTCACCGAACGCACCTCAACCGGCACCTGATAATTTGCACCTCCGACCCGACGACTTTTAACCTCTACGACTGGCCTGATATTCGATAATGCCTGTGTAAATATTTCCACTGGATCCTTCCCAGTTTTTTTCTCTACATGACTTAACGCACCATATATAATCTGCTCGGCAACAGATTTCTTCCCTCGCGTCATCAATACATTAACAAACTTGGCAAGCTCTACATTATGATATTTTGGGTCGGGCAATATCTCTCGCTTTGGCACTTCTCTACGTCTAGGCATCTTATGCAACCCCCCATTTATCCATTAACCCTGTACTTTCTCCGAAATTACCGACTACATATCTCATGCACTTTTGGGTCGCTTGGAACCATACTTTGAACGCGCCTGCTTACGATCCTTCACACCAGCTGTATCCAAGCTTCCGCGCACAGTATGGTAACGTACACCGGGCAAATCTTTCACCCTCCCACCCCGTATCAATACGACCGAGTGTTCCTGCAAATTATGCCCTTCCCCTCCAATGTAACTGCTTACCTCATAACCATTCGTCAGGCGGACCCTCGCTACTTTTCTCAAAGCTGAATTTGGTTTCTTGGGAGTTGTCGTATAAACCCGCGTACATACTCCTCGCCGCTGCGGGCAACTCTCCAGAGCAGGCACTTTACTTTTCACTCTCTTTGCTTTGCGGGGCTTCCGTACTAGTTGACTGATGGTCGGCATTTTACTCCTAAATCCTAATATATAACTGCAACCCAATCTTCTTCAGCTGGCGCAGCGCTGTTTTACTTGGCCTTTAGCCTTCAGTATGTTCCACTTTATTATTTATAATCGGGGTGTTGACCGTTTTATGAGACGCGGAGCGAAAACGAACAGCTAACCTGATTAACGATTATGATTGCTGCCTGCCAAGTTTTCCCGAGACCAGCCGAGCAGCTAAAAAGACTGCGAATTCTATGGCGTTATTTAGTCCGTGTCAAGCATCATCATTGATCTGATGATAGTTTATACGGATAGTGTGATGATTATGGTCACTCACTTCATTATGGTTTTTATCTACTCCAGATTTTCGGAATTCCGACAATATTTCAATATAACTATGCTTCAGATAATCTGTATTTTGACTGTTATATTATTTTTTCCTCTCTACGCCCATGCGGGCACGGATACTCAAATTATTATCGACACCACCAACCTGAATCTAAAAGTCGTGCATAAAAATAAAACACAATTAATTTTGAAAAATATTTCGATCGGCCGTTTTGGTGCCAGCCGATCTCGAGTGAAAGGCGACAATCAAACTCCACTCGGTACTTTTCGCATAGGCTGGATCAAACCTCATAGCCGTTTTTATCGTTTTTTTGGACTTGACTATCCCAATCGCGAATCGGCGGATCTGGCTCTTGCTGAAGGCAAAATTTCTCAGAGAACCTGGGAAGCTATTATTAATGCGATTGAGACTGGCGGAATCCCCCCTCAAAATACTTCACTAGGAGGGCATTTGGGCATACACGGAATCGGTAAAGGAGATCACACAGTACATTCTCGCTTTAACTGGACTAACGGATGTATTGCACTGACAAATTCACAGATTGACCAGCTTACCCCCTGGCTCACGCTCGGAACGCAAGTAATAATACGTTAAATGATTCCATGTTGGGTCCTCACAAAACCGGCTCAGGATTAAATCACTTTCACAGCCCTCTCTAACAGTCCTCTCGCACCTCACAAAATACTTATTGCCGCCAACTATCAAGGTTACCTGGTATTTTTGCGCCAATCTTATCTGAGCAATTCCCTGCCCTCTTTCACTAATTCTTCCGGTTTTCCTGTTCTACTAAATTGCAACAGCTTTCTTCCGTCACGATGCTGACATATTAAACACTTATATATGCGGTACTTATTCAATTGATCACTTGGCATCACTAATTATTTCAGCCCCAGCCAAGATAAAACTGTTTTCCGTTATCGATAAAAATCCATGCACAAAAATCCGGATCTTTTTAATCTAAATCATATTGATAGCAACAAGAGTTATCACATCAATATCAAAACGTTTCCGAGGTAATGATGCGCACAACCAACTATAATCCCACCCCGCAAAATCTCCCCACTTTACGCACAAACAATTTTTCGAATGAGCCTTCCCGATTTAAAGTACGGACAATATTTATCTCCGACATCCATCTTGGAACGCCCGGTTGTCAGGCGAGTGAGTTACTCGAATTCCTGAAAGTTTTTTCCTGTGAACGACTCTACTTGATCGGAGATATTATTGATGGGTGGCAATTACGTAAAAAATGGTACTGGCCGCAAACGCATAATGACGTTATACAAAAATTGCTGCGCTGCGTCAGAAAAGGATGCAAAGTAGTATTTATTCCGGGTAATCATGATGAGTTTGCAAGGCAATTCCTGGGCCACTCCTTTGGCGGGATTGAAGTGGTCGAAGAAGCAGTACATGACCTGGCCGATGGACGCAAGTTCTGGGTAGTTCATGGGGACTATTTCGATGGGGTTATACAATGTGCAAAATGGCTGGCTTATGCTGGAGATAATCTTTATGAGCTCTCCTTAAAACTCAATCGCTATTTAAACTCCCTGCGTGCACGCATGGGATTGCCTTATTGGTCACTATCCGGCTATCTGAAATACAAGGTCAAGACTGCTGTAAACTACGTCAGCTCATTCGAAGAAGCGGTATCAGCCGAGGCACGCCGCCGGGGGCTTGATGGAGTAATCTGCGGGCATATCCACCATGCTGAAATCCGTGATATTGAAGGTATTTTATATTGTAATGATGGAGATTGGGTAGAAAGCCTTACCGCTTTAGTTGAGCATCAAGATGGAAATATCGAACTGATTCACTGGGCACAGCATTTGAAGGACTCCAGCAACCAGTCAGGTTCACAAGCTACAGCCATACCGCCCGATCAATCGCCAGCTCTGACTAAATCTGAAGAAGAAAAAAAATACTTATATGAAGCTTGCCCTTGTTACTGATGCATGGCAGCCGCAAATCAATGGCGTCGTTACCACCCTGCTTGAGCTGGTGAACGAACTCAAAAAACTAGATTACCAGATACAGATTATTCACCCGGGTTTATTTCACACTCACCCTTGTCCAGGTTATCCCGGAATTGATCTGGCAATATTCCCCAAAAATCCTCTGGGAAATATTTTATCCACATTCAAGCCAGATGCTATTCATATCGCTACAGAAGGACCGTTAGGGTGGGCGGCACGTTCTTTATGCGTACAAGCAGGCTGGTCATTTACTTCTGCATTTCATACCAAATTTCCAGAAATTTTCACAGCAGCCACTGGAATACCCCTTAACTGGGGATATGCGCTGCTCAGGCAATTTCATCGACCTTCCGCGGGTGTTATGGTACCCACGCAATCGGTGTTGAATAATTTGCATGTTCGCGGTTTCCAAAACCTGAGATCATGGTCGCATGGTGTGGATATCGATTTTTTCAGATACTACGAGAATCCGATTGAGCCACCCGTACTTGGCCCTCTCCCAAGGCCAATAGCCTTATATGTAGGACGATTATCGTATGAAAAAAACATCGGAGCCTTCCTGAAAATGGACTTCCCGGGCAGCAAAATCATATGCGGAACAGGGCCAGTCGAAAATCAGCTTAAGCAGGAATATCCGGGTGTTCATTGGCTCGGCATTCTCGCACGCGATATACTGGCGAGACTATATGCCAGTGCAGATGTCTTCGTCTTCCCGAGTATGGCAGACACATTCGGCCTGGTTTTATTAGAGGCCATGGCTGCCGGCACGCCAGTCGCCAGCTTTCCCGCTGATGGACCTTTGGAAATCATTGCAAACAGCCAAGCTGGGGTAATGTCAGATAATTTGGCTGAAGCTACTATTCAAGCATTAAACATACCGCGCAAAAAAGCCCGTTTCCGGGCAGCAGCTTTCAGCTGGAAAGCTGCTGCCAAGCAGTTTGCTGACCATCTAGTTCCACTAAGATAGCTTTTCCATTGCTTAGAAAGTATTCCTGAATCAACGGAAACGAACAGGATTAGTCTGATAATTCTGAATACTTCAAACTATTTCCTGTTCGTAAAATACGAGAATAATGGCTTACAATCTCTCTTTTTACTAATGATCAACCCTATTATGCGAAATAATTAATCCTCCTATTCTCCCTCGCCTCCATCAACCTCATCATCTTCACCAGCCTGCTGATCGTGGCCATGGTCATTGTCATCAGCATCATCTTCTGCCTTGTCGTTTGCTCCATTGTTTTCAGTCGTTTGCTGATTATGACCATGGTGATGGTTATCGTCACTGGCATTATCCTCTTTTTCATCGGCTTTGTTATTTTCAGCAGCCTGCTGATCGTGCCCATGATGATGGTCATTCTCAGTACCATCCTCTTTGTCATTAGCCTTGCTGTTTTCAGCAGGTTGTTGATCATGACCATGATGATGGTCATTCTCAGTACCATCCTCTTTGTCATTAGCCTTGCTGTTTTCAGCAGGTTGTTGATCATGACCATGATGATCGCCATGTTGATGGGTATCACTCTCCTTATCGGACGATGATTTCTGAGCGAGCTGAGTAAATCGTGCTCCTTCAGTTTGATACCCCTCTAGCACAACAAAAACAGAAAATACGGTTTCAGGAGTAACTTTAAAATCCCCTGTTCCTTTCATAAAATTACCGAAAATAGGAAAAAGGCCAATAGATGTTTTATTTCCATCTTTATCAAAAATATTAACTTTACCTGATCCTCCTTTCGTGAGGATTTCATTATCCATGTGATCTGTCACATATAACCGCAATTCTCCATCCTTAGCCACCAGCTCAAGATGAAAAGGGCCGGCTGTACGCAGCTGCCCACCATGCGGGGCTTCTACCGTAGCCAGATGTTCATCTGTATGTGCCCAAGCTACATTTGGCAATATAACCATCAGTCCCGAACAAATAGCGCCAAGAAGAAAATTTTTCATTATCACTCCCCTATACTCTGATTAAAAATATGACTCAATCAAGAGCTTAACAGACTTTTTTGCTTCTGCTGTGCAGCTCTAAGATTTACCTGTTTCGATTCGCTTCCAACCATTCTTTCTGAAGCCAGTCGAATTTCTTGCAGACAGAATCAATGTACATGATCACGTGGTGGTGGCAATATCTCCTCTTCCTGATTAAGTTGTAAAAGCTGATTAGTGAGCATCGGCAGATTATCCCATCCAGAATCATCAATAACCGGAATCCATCGAGCTCGCAAATAACCAAAACGATCTATCAAGAATTCCATATGGTCAGGTATATCCCCCTCCCCCAGAATATCCGGGTGTGTAAGGGTCCTTCTAAATAAGATGTAGCTGTTTCTGACTTCAAGCCAGCCATCCCTCACCAGAGGAACAGGACTCTCCGAGGCAAAGTTTTTTAATACAGTATCACTGTATTCATCCAAGGGGACCGCAAGAATCTCGGTATTCAGATTGCGTAATTTCTCGTAATTCTCACTCAGCTCCTGTAATCGATCCAATGAATCAGGCCAGCTGAAAAAAACAAGTAACAGATTTGCACGCTGCCGATAATCTTTAAGGGTACCAGTAGAATCATCATAGGTTGTAAACTGAAAAACAGGAGGGCCTATTGATGGCTTTTCAGGAACAATAGCAGGATTCAATAACCTTGCCTGGTAGCCCCTTGACATTGCATGAATATAATTAACAGCATCCCAGCGATCCTCTTCCGACAAGCTACTGGCAAATCCTGGCATCCCAGTATTTTCTAATCCATAGCTTATCCAATGAAAGAAATCACCTGCTGTATGTCTGGCAGTATGAGGTTCGGTTAATAAATCTGCTGGCGGAGGCGTAAATGTTTTGGCCAGAATGCCATTACCTTTTCCCTGCGAGCCATGGCAACTGCTACAGTATTCAGAAAAATGCACAGATCCATTTGAGATAGAAATTGCATCGAACGGCACAGGTGTGTTTTGATATGTTTCAGAATAGGCCTTAACAGCAAACTGAGGCAAGATTACAATCGCAGCCAAAATACTCAAGACCAGTGGGATTCCGACTTTCTTTTTGATATTCCACTTGTTTCTTTTGCCCAGCCAGATTGAGCCAATAGCAGTTATTAATAAAACAAGCCCCAACCATAAAAATAACTGAACACTGAATGCCCCCCACAGTCCGGCACCTAAAGTCCCGTCTATTGTAAATCTGAAGGGGTAAGGCCAGTTTTCCACCATTGCATGTTTGGCTGGCTTTGTATTAGATAAAATGGTTGCAAATAGTACCAGGAATAGTGCGAAAATGAATTCTATGCGCACCCATTTCTTTAGTTTCACTACCCCTGTATTTGTGATATCTGATGTATATTCACGCTCTTGCTCATCAGAGGATGGGGGTTCCATCCGTCTCTTGAATGAAAAAAACGAGCGGCTTGGTCGCGCACTTTTCTTTTCTAAACCCGAAAGATCAATCGACTTCCGCATCTGCTCAAACTTCTCAAACAGGGGTAGCCATTTGGATCGGGCTTTTTGTGCTATAAGCAGTACAATTACCAATAACGCAAGTTTTGTATTCAATACCCAACCGTATGAACTTGCTACCAGCGCATGATACCCGTCATCCACCATTCGATCTGTCACAACCAGCCCAGTCAGCATTATGGCTGCCATGACAGGCAATGCGACAAATGAAAATTTTTTCAGGCTTTCTATATTGAGTTTTAGCTGTATCCCTTTTGTATCATTATTTTGTTTATCAAAAATGATGAGCAAAAATGCCGGCAATGCCCCAAACCAAATACCCGCCAACAAAATATGGATTGCGTAAATTGAAACATAAAACAGAAAATTCTCATCAGCAGCAGAATGGCTGACCAAAGCAGAAGCGATTAAAGGCAAAGACGCTACAATGGCACCCATAGCATAATGCCATCTGACTCGCGGACGAACATAATAAATAAAGAGCGTTATCCCCAGCAAAAATACTGCACATACAGCACGGATCGCCCACATATGACCCATCTTGGTGTTCTGAACAATCGCAAACCACGCAGCAGGTCGCCAAGTGTTAGCATCAACCCCTGTTGCTTCACCGGTTGTGGTAGCCAAAACTCCTACCAGTCCGATCAAGACAATTCCCGCTAGCAGCGGGAATATCCTCTCCAGCCGGAGAACCCATGAATTATTGAATAAAGCTCTATGCGTACCTGCGATAGTAAGAAAAACACAACTACCGAACAAAACCAGATTGGCAACAAGTTGCGACCAACGGGTTAATGTCGCTATGATTTCCATTACGTTTATTCAGCCTATTTTGTCATTTATTTTTAACAGTAAACTTGAAATCCGAATCCACCACGTGACCATCAACTGAAAGCACACGAAACTTGACTGTATATTGTCCTTCCCCCAGTTCCGGCAGCTCCAGGAAAATAGATTTAGGATCGTCAGGATGGATCTGTGGTTTATTTTCAGTAAGGGCTTTATTATTCGCATCTAAAACAGATAAAGATGCGTAATCACCCTCAACCTCTTCATTAAACCAAAGCCGAACCTGTTTAGGGGGAACAGAAAGGACTGCCCGACGTGCTGGCTCAGCCTTAACTAGAGAAGCATGTGCAGAAACTGTGCCGGAGTAAGAAAATAACACCAGAGATATCAATCCGAGTACCAGTATGTTTAACCATATTGATATCTCTTGGCTTTTTGTTAACACCGCTATTCTTTTTGTTTCATTTTTTGTCATTTCACATTCCCCTTCAGGACAGATGAATATTCAAACCCAATAATTTTTTATTATTTATATTTATGCGGTTTTTTGTATATTTTTAGTTTTATTATTTTTCATGAAGAAAAAGCC
>JBIQJX010000031.1:10805-25245 GCA_044507105.1 Nitrosomonas sp. | reverse complement strand
CTAGCAAGCAGGGCGTTACATATCCGTTACAGATTGCGAAATAATTTTGAAAACCGGCAGGGCAAAGCATTACGCGTATCTGCGTCGAACGCTTGCAGCTGTCGTGCCCGTCACAGCGTGATGGTTTGGCAGATAGGGTCGGCTTCCCGCTGACAGAAAGGCAACGGCAGACAGTTGTGGCTTTTACAAAGAATGGCAGTGTAAAGAAACCGGGACTGTCAGGCGGTCATCAGGGACTGGTAAAGTAAGTGGGTTTCCTGACTGGGACCGGTGCCCAGGTGAAACAGGAGAGTGTGGCGACACCGCTGATAGGTGGACTGCACTCTCGCAGGCTGGCCAAGCCGGATATAGCAGATCATGAGCCGGCGGTAGAATATTTCAGCCACTGGCTCGATGTCGATAACTTTGAGATAATGCGTCGCTGCCGCCCGCCAGTCGTTACTGTGTTCGAGTAACAGGCCGAGCTGCTCGCTCATGTTTAAATAATGAAGATGGAGCCGTTCCCGGAAAGACAGCACCCACGGTTCTGATTCTCCCGCCAGAAAAGGGCCCTGGTACCGGTTGACTGCTGCCTGCAATGCATCCCGGGTGACCTCCGGAAGATGTGCCACGCGATAAAATACGATGTAATCTACCCAGACATAGCCGGTATCCAGTGACAGCTGACGATTTTCCAGCCGGATGGCCTTTTCATGCGGCAGCAGTTTGCGCAGGCGATGCAGCGTAGTCCGCAGGGCCTGCTCAGCCACATCACCTGATGATTCGGGCCACAGCGCATCCGTTATCCGGTCCTGACTGATGGCCCGGCCACCGAATGCACACAAATATTTGAGTAACTCCAGGGGCTTGCGCTGTGCTTTTCCTTCGAATCGCAACACTATATCGTTGCATACGACCGAAAACCGTCCCAAAGTATAAATTCGGACCGGCCAGGGCCAGTGTTCAACATCGGGGGATTCGGCTTTGATCCGGTATCGGCGGATCAGACTCTGCACATAGGCCACCTCGACCCCTGACTGTAGCGCCAGGGTGAACAGCCGTGACATCACGTGCAGGCGCTCCCAGTAATTGAGCAGAAGGAAGTTGTTCAGGCGGCCGATCTGCAGCCCTTTGCGTAATGGAATGAGCGCGCGGGCATTATTTTCTGCCTTCATCCAGGAATAAGCTTCTATTAACAGACACTGATATTCAAGGATCGGATTCTTCATTTTTTTGGCATATTCTGCAGCCAGGTTGAGATGATTCCGGGCCGCAACCAGATCACCCATTTCTATCAGAATCTGTGCCAGGCCGAACCGGCTGAGCTCGCGTAAAAACAGTCTGTCTGTTTCCTGATGCAATTTCAGCGCAGCCATGGCATCATCGAGCGCCCCCGAAAAATTTCCTTTTAGAAATTCAATGCCTGCCCGCAGATAGCAAAGTTCTGTCAGATCATGCTTGCGTTGTGCGCTGAGATTGGATTCCAACCGTGTCAGACAGGTTTGAGCAGTTATAACATTCCCGGCCGACAGTGCACTGTAAGCATGATGCGCCCATAATATGTTGTTCAGTATCGAAATGCCGGACTCCTCTGCGATTTGCAGCGCATCAATAAATTTCTGTTCCGCAATCTGTGAGGACGCGGCAATGCTCCAGGCATAGCCGCCTTCGATATTTCGCCAGAGAATACGAAGCAGAGGAGGGATAGACGGATGATCGAGCCAGAGTGTGATTTCATTGATGATCCGGTGCACTTTGCCGGCTTCGCCGCGCCACAGGGGGAGATAGATGATTGCGCTGGCGACCGCGATTCTCAATGCGGGCTCGGTCGTGGAGCGGAACACATTTTCGAACCGCGCTTCCAGTATTCCCAGCAGCGGATGATGAGGGGCGGCAAATACCAGACCCAGCAAATTGGCAAATATACGAATTTCGACTTCCTGCGAAGGGAAATCACCCTGACGGACCAGCAGCTGATGCAGTCGATCTCCCCATAGGACAACCGGTGTCATATCATCTTCGGCGTAAAGGTAGACTTCCATCATGGCACCGCAGGACAAAAACAATCCTGCACTATCATTTTTCGCATGGAAACCGGTGTAAGCCTGTTCGATATCGGTTCTGGCCATGCGGCTGTTGAACAGAGTATTGCTGACACCCCGCCAGTAAAGCAACCATGGCATAGTTCCCACGATTGCTTCGGGTAGCATGGCGATCAATTCCAGTAACGTGCGATGCCGCCCTTGTGTCAGCAGCGTGGCAGCGTAATGGTTGATCAGCCGCATCAAATCTTCCCATGCCTGCGCTTTGGCAAACAGTTCAGCGGCTGCTCCGATATCACCATTCCGCTCCATGGAGGTTGCTCCCAGCCGCAGAAGGTTACAGGATTCAGGTGCGGAAAAATAATCTCCGACACGGTCGAGCAGGAATGCACGGAACAGTGCATGATACTGATAGATGGTCTCCTCGCTGGCGCGCCGGTCGATAAACAGCCGATGGCGATAAAGATAATCGAGCATCTCTTTTGCGCGCGGGTTGCCGCTTGCTGTGATGGCCATTTCCAGTGTCATATACGGCAGTATGGCGGTGCGGAGCAGAAACTGGCGCATTGCCAGGGGCGTGTGATCGAACATTTCACTGGCGAAATAATCGAAGACCAGTTCCATGGTTTCAGGCCGGGATACCGGATTTGCTCCCCCGGTCTGTTTGAGACGCTCCATCATCAGTACCAGTCCGGCCGCCCAGCCGTCAGTCTGTTTCTGTAACAGATGCACGGCTTCTTCATCGAATACCTGATCGGTAGTTACAGCGATTGCCCGGATTTCCTCCGGGGTTAAACGAAGGTCTTCCCATCCTGCCCGTCCGATCAGGTTACTGGCGATCAGTCGCGCGAACTGGGGTGGCGGGTCGGTACGGCTGATGACCAGTAAATTGATACCTGCGGGAAACTCTGCCACGGCTCCCTGAATGATCGTATGAAAGACTGATTCCGGTACGGCTTCCTGGTAATTGTCCAGTACCAGTACGGTAGTTTCAGGCACTGACGCAAGGAGGGTACGAAAAAAACGGCGGGTAAAGGCTGCGAGGTCAGGCAGATATTCCGGCGTCAGCAACGGCAACACAAGTTGTTCATGGTCTGCAGCCCTGTGTCCGGCTTGTGCCAGATAGTAAAAAAATGTTGCGATATCCGTATCGCTGCCGTCGACCTGATACCATATGACCGGCAGGTCCCGGGCTTTGACGTAGCTGGCTGCCAGCGTTGTTTTTCCCGCTCCCGGCGGGCCGGTAATCCAGATTACAGGGTGACTGGCCCGTTCCCCATCCAGGAGAGTGAACAAACGATGCCGGCTGACGACGTTAAAGAGTCTTGGCTGGCTTAATTTGGCCGGTATGCGTAATTCAGTAATGGTATCCCCCTTCGGAATAAACGGACAGCACTATGTGCGCGCACTTTGCTGGTTTACCCGGATATCCCACACTGAAAAAATTATCAGTACAGTCAGTCTTGACATGATTCCCCTCTCTCGCGCTTATTCCGCAGCGTTTATTTATCACTCAAGTACTTACCGGTTATTTTCAGTTAGCAAAACATGCTGTAAATCCCTCGACGAAAAGAATGATTCAAATAAGATTATTCTGTACCGACAGCGGGAAGGCGATATCTTCTCTCTGTAAACAGCGTAATACTGGTATCCTGCCCGGCTTCCCTGCCGATCCGGACCATTAAACATGCAGGAAGTATAAGTCATCCGACATTAATTTTTACGAAAAATACACATGAATGAGACCAACCTGGAGACCGCAGCCGATTGCTCATCAGCCTCTGGAAATTACGATGGGTAGTAAGTTTGCTGCCTTTACTCACCAACCCGACAAGCAGGACCGCTACATGCCAGAGCAGGTGGTGCATTAGGATGAAAGCATACTGTGTGCTGTTTATGCAGACGGCGTCCGCTGTCATGGCCGTCCCCTGCAAACAGGCAGCCTCGGAAAACAGGAGTCGCTCTGGTCGCTCTGTTGCCGAGTGACATGGAAGCTGATCAGACGGACGGGTTCGCAGCCGGGCTGGAATACGGGATAATAGCCCGCCTGTTTTGATATCCGGTATACGTTATATAGATTTTTCTCAACTCAATACAATGTGGTTCAAGAATTTACAGATTTACCGTCTCACTGAGTGGACGTTTACACCAGCCGAACTCGAAGAACGCCTGATGAAGCATATATTGCAGGGTTGTCTGGGGCTGGAGATGCAAAGCCGTGGCTGGGTGCCGCCGGGGATCGAGGAAACAGATCTGGTCTACACACGCGGGCAGCACATGCTGATCGCACTGGGAACGGAAAAGAAACTGCTACCTGCATCCGTCGTCAACCAACTGGCCAAAGTACGCGCGCAGGAAATGGAACTGCACCAGGGTTATGCACCCGGCCGCAAGCAGATGAAGGAAATCAAAGAAGCTGCTTATCGCGAGCTGCTGTCACGCGCTTTCGCTATCCGGCAGAGGAGCCATGCCTGGATTGATCCGGTCGATGGCTGGTTTATTATTGAAGGAGCCAGTGTTACCCGGGCAGATGCTTTGACTGAAGCTTTCGTCAAGTCGACAGGTGTCGGGCTGAAACGAATCAGAACGACTGTGGCACCAACGTCAGCCATGACCGGATGGTTGTCTGGTAATGATCTCCCGGCCATATTTTCGATCGACAGTGACAGTATTTTCCGGAGCCGGGAGGATAAAAAGGTTTCCGTGAGTTATAACCGGCAATCGCCTGATCCGCAGGAAATTACCCGACATGTCGGGACCGGTAAGGAGGTTATCAAACTGGCAATGACGTGGAGAGATAAAATCTCTTTTACACTGGACGAGAACCTGCAATTGAAACGGGTGACTTTACTTGACATCGACAAAGAGCCTGCAGAGTCAGCTGAAGAACGGTTCGATGGTGATTTTTTTCTTATGACAGGTGAGTTGCGGCAGCTGTTACCGGAACTGATCGGAATACTGGGGGAAATGGCAGTTGAATAACTCCGGGATCCTGGTCGGACGCACTCACGTGTGCGCAGCAGCCTCACCTGTCGGATTAGTATGAGCGACAGCAGTAAACTGACTGCCCCTCGGGATTTACAGAGGCTGATAAACGATCAGGCACGACCTTTAGTAATATCAGCATAGTGCTTTTCTGCATAATCAGAGCCGCTGATCGTTGCTTCTGGGCGTGCAGATTTTATTGAGCAGTGTAATGGCGGAAATCCGCTTCTCATTGCTGTGCACCTTTCCCTTTCTTGCCCGGTCGTATACTTTACTGATTTCGAGTATCTCTCCTTTTACCGTGGCCTGAACTGTATAAGCATCAAAACTGAAGGCTGTATTGAAATCGATCCAGTCGAGCGGCACGCTGAATTCTCCTCCCCGGAAAACAGGCGTGGCATCAAAATCCGTCAAATGTGCGTTTTTCCGGAATTTACCGAGAACCGGGGATTCATCATTATTTCCGGGTTGAAACGAGCGTTCATATACCAGTATTGGGTTACCTTCTCCCTTGTTGACGGGCAAGAGAAGGACATACGTTTTTTCATGGCGGATATGGAAGAGCAGATAATCACTGCTGTCTCCCTGTACGCGCTCTCCCCGCGTTTTAATCTGGAATACGAGATGATTGCTATCCGGTGAAATATCTGCTGTCACCCGTAAAATATCCAGCTCAGGTGAAAGGGATTTATCCATAAAAGAGACAACTACCCGGGGATCCGGATCTACTTTCATACCGAATACGGATCCCATTGTCATCAACAGCATCATCGATACTAAAGTTTTATTCATGATTTGAATAATTCCTTATTGTCGCGAAAGATTCTGGCCACATCGGCAGCATCTTTCAGCGCATCGAAAATTACTCTGATGCTTCCGGCCGGATCAATCAGAAAGGCTGTGGTACTGTGATCGACCTGATAATGGGTCTGATTACCCGCATTCTTCGTGTAGAAAATCACTTCCACCTCAAAGGCGCTTTTGAAACGCTCCAGTTCTTCTCCTTCAAAACGCAAGTAAGTGATACCGGAACCAAAGCTTTTCGTATAATCGGATAAAATCGATGCTGTATCTCTGTCCGGGTCGACCGTGACAAAAATACCGTTGATATCAATCTGCTCAGCAGCTGCCGCTTTAACCAGCATGGATAAATTGGCGAGTGACATGGGGCAGATATCTTTGCAATGGGTAAAACCGAAAATGACCAGCTTCCATTGGTCAGCGCTGATTGCGCTTGCCTGCTCCAGGTGAGTCATTGTTTCAGCCTGTAAGGCTACCGGACGGGACAGTGTGATGGTCGCTGCTCTGATGTCAGTCTGGACAAAAGCAAGAAGAACGATCATAACGATGGGGAAACAGTGGCGTTGCAAGATGCCTGGCTTGGTGTTGTCTGTTTGTTTCATGAATCATCCTAAGCTGTTTTATGTACGCATACTTCTAACCTGAAAACCGCCCCCCTCTTCTTCTGTCAAAAATTCATGGGACAGAAGAAGAGGAACGGGGCTGCCACACTAAAGATTAGCGAAGGCCACCGGCGGTATGGATACCATGTGGTTTGATCAGCCCATCATTTGGCCCCCAGACCTTGACAACGGTATCTGTCTCTGTATCGATTTTAAGTACATAACCCGAGACCCAACTTGCCACTATCAGATAACGGTTATCCGGTGTCGGGCTGATGGTGTGTGCCACGGCGTACCCGGTAGGCAGCTCCTGACCGGGTTTAAGTCTTTTCAGGAAGCGTGGTTTGTAACGATCCGTCAGATCAAATACAGAAATATATCCGTCATTGGCAAACGTATAATCAAGCGAATCTTCTTCCGCAATATAGAGCTTGCCGTTCACTACTGCTATGTCCGAAGGAGAGCGGAAAACCCCCTTTCCATTGGGATGACTGGTATGGTTGAGAATCTTTGTTGCGGTTCCTTCCACCGTATCAAGCAGCCATATGCTGGGTGGGATAATCTGTCTGGTAGTGGCGGGAGTGAGCGAGGTTTTATCAAATTGCATAGAAGCGGTCACAGCGTACCGTTCATCCAGCCAGTATACAAAATGGGTAAATGCGGCATGCCGCTTTTCATCACCCAGCTTGATCTGGCCTATTGTCTGCAGCTCGCCTGTTTCTCTATTGGGTTTGTAAACATCGATCACGCTGTTGTCAAAGAAATATCCGGTTCCAAGACCAATGGTGCCGGATTTGTTGAAGTTGATGCCATGCGTCTGTTCTGTATAGCCGGGTATGGCGATAGGATCGACACCACTTACGAGCTCATTTGTTTTGTAGTTGACAACCCGCACCCTGTCTGAAGTGAGCTCAGTCAGATAAATAAAATCTGAATAAGGCAACAGCGTAGGGCCATGTATTTGAGTGGTTCCTCTGCCCACCAGCCAGTTGGGAATCGCCTGAACATTGTTGACCGGTTCAACAAATGGAAATTCTGTGGGAGTTCCCGGATTGTCTGCTGCAATTACTGCGTCTACAGAAAGCGAGGCTGCTCCTGTATTCCAGTCGATAGCATTTACTTTCAGGATGATAATGTAAGCAGCATGCTCTGCCGTGTTATCAGACGTAATGAAAATCTTATCTCCTTCCGGGAATACAAAAGTATGCTGCAATGGCACATTACCGGGCCAGCCGGCGAGGTTCGTCGGATCAACGATAATCAGCTTGTCATTCACATAGTTGAACAGATAAACCACTCCGGAGTGATAGTCTATTGCGGTGGCGACGGGCTGCAGATAGTGGTTATAAACATCGGGATATTGATACGTCGGCAATGATGCCGGATGGTTGCCTTCAGCAAAAAGCGCTCCGTAAGATAATGAGAACACACATGCTGCTGCCACTGAAACTCCTCTGATCCATTTCTTTTTTAAAATCATTTACAGATCTCTTCGGTTAAATTATTGATTTAAATAAATTCCTGAATAACCGGATGATCGGAACCAATCACTTAACAAGGTTCTCTGTCAGGAGTATTTCCCGACTACAGTACGTTCCTGATTAATGCCGTATCAACCACGTCAACAGAATTCCCACATGAAAAACAACTTCGCTCAGATCCGAAACGTCGGGATCCTGTACTTCGGTCCCGGCTGGAGAAGGAACAACGGCATCTAAACGGAGTTATTTAATAATTTTTCTGCTGATATAAAACTGAGGGCCCATATTGGTATCTGTTTTATATGGCATTATCACGATAATATGACGTTATCTTGATACCGGGATGTGAGGTTTTTCACATACATTCAATCGGGGAAGCTGCGCGGATTACTTAGCAGTTTTTGAAAATCCTGACAGAGAACGGGGTGAAACCACTATGCGCCCGATTGCACGTCGGGCACGTCCACATGTAATTTCCCGAATAATCTGGCTGCGCCGCTTATAAAAAGGCGTATGAGAAAGGACATATTTACCTGATAGCGGGAGCTGGTTAGAATCTCCCCAGAGGGATTAAATTTCCCTGCCCTGATCGGGAGCCGGCCGAAGAATGATCCGATGATGGTGCTTTTTTATGACCGATGCATGGCGACGATAATTACCTGAGCTGACCGGCACACCAGACAAAATGACATACAGATAATTTGCTCAGAACAGTTCGTATAGAAAGTGTACTGTTATTGCTGACTGCAATTTAAAACCGGGGATTTGTGCTGCCGGGGCAGGCAGCCTTTACAGCAGAAGAATAAATTATAGTTTTGTCAATTGATATACCCATACAAAATATCAGAAAAAACAGTCTATCTTACTGTAAAATAGGCTGTTTTTGCTATATACTTCACGCACGTGATGCAGCGGGGCTTTATTGCCGGTAACCCGACCAGATATCAGATATCCGGTATTTCTGCTCTGCATTTTATTGCAGACGGCAGAGTGTGTACGGGAGTATTCGCCAGCTGACACCTGTATCCATACATCTATTATCCCTTGAACAGGATGACATGCCCTGAAAAAGACATGGCATCCGGCTTTTTTCCCGTGTTTGTTTTTTTAGCCGGCCTGGTACACGGGATCCTTTACACTTACAAGGAGCGTTCAACTATGCAAGGCCTGCACCTTACCGCAGATCTTTATCACTGTAACTGTAATGCGTCGGTATTAACCAGCGCAGACACGCTGGCGGCCCTGTGTCGCTCACATACCCTGGACGTCGGACTGTCGCTGGTAGGTGAAAAATGGCATACCTTCCCTGAATACCAGGGCAAACCGGGCGGAGTAACTGGCACGCTACTGCTGGCTGAATCACATCTGGCAATTCACACCTGGCCCGAACACAACAGCGTTACGCTGGATGTCTACGTGTGTAATTTCGAAAGCGACAACTCCAGCAAGGCCGAACGACTGATGAGCGAACTTGAGGCTATATTCAAGCCAGGTCAGTCACATCGTAATCGCTTATTGCGTGGCGAAGCCGACAAACCGGGAGCGCAGGGAGAATGGGTATATGGAAATCTGAACAGCAACAGCATGTACGGTTTTCGCTTTGCGCGCCGTTTGCTGTCGCAGCAGACTCAATTCCAGCATCTGGAAGTGCTGGAATCTGCAGATATGGGAATGACATTGTCTCTGGACGGTTACCTGATGACGGCCGAAACCGAGGAATTCTTTTACCATGAGGCGCTTGTTCATCCTGCCGCCATAGCGCATCCGGCCCCCCGTTCAGCCCTGATTATCGGGGGCGGTGACGGCGGCGCACTCGAAGAACTGCTCAAGCACCCGCTGGAATCCGTCACACTGGTCGATCTCGACGAACAGGTGATCGATATCTCGCGACGTTATTTGCAGAGTATTCACAAAGGATCTTTTGACGACCCCCGTGTTACCGTACATATCCGGAACGGTGTGGATTTTGTAGTGAATACCAGCGATCACTATGATCTGGTGCTGCTGGATCTGACCGATCCCGAAACACCGGCAGGCCCCCTGTATACACAGAAATTCTTTGAGCAATGTAAAAGAATACTGACACCCGGCAGTGCTGTGGTATTGCACCTGGGTGCACCATTTTACGAACCCGACAAAGTGCGCAAACTGGCAGATGCTTTGCACAATGTATTTCGGTGTGTGCGCGGGTACGGCCTGCATATTCCGTTGTATGGCGCTTATTGGGCGTTGGCTGTGGCATCTGATGATCTGGATCCGACCCGCCTCTCAGCCAGCGAAGTACAGCAGCGCATCGATCAGCGTAAGATTAACGACTTACAGTACTACAACAGCAATGTGCATAATGCATTATTTGCACTTCCCACCTTCCATCGTCGCCTGATGGAAACTCCGGAAACAGTTCGCACCTGACTCGGACTGGCCGGCACCGCTGCAGGTGCCGGCAGCTGGCAACCTGAAAACTTCATCAGGTTTAGTTGCATCAAGGAATGATTCTGGAAACCGTAATTGAACATCTCCCGGGGCGCGTCTGGACGCATTGCGCCCAAGTGTGCAATCAGGCGGGGAATAGCTTCACCCCCCAGATCAGCCTAAACAAACGCAGCAGTTCACAATCCCAAACTTTCAGAGGCTGATGCTCTGGATCAACTGGGATTTCCAAGAGGGTAAGGGAAGAAGCTCCTCTTTAATATTTCATATATCGCTCTCCGGTCACGGACAACCAACTGACACACAGGAAGGACCCGCCTGATACCCGATTTCATCCTTGCGGTTGCATCATTTCTTGTACACTATCCCCCGAGAAATTTATGATCATAGTAACTATTTGTTTTTATTGAAAGGAAAAATTCATGATCTTCTGGCGCGTAAAATCGCTAGACGCTATTCTGGCCACAGCCGAAAAGAAAAGTCTTCAACGTTCTCTGGGTCTGTGGCAGCTGACTCTGCTGGGAGTGGGGGCAATTATCGGGACGGGTATTTTCGTACTGACTGCCGAGGCCGCACAAAAAGCCGGTCCGGGCATGATGATCGCTTTCATTATCGCGGCTTTTGTATGCGCTGTAGCGGCACTCTGTTATTCCGAGCTCTCTTCGATGGTGCCGGTATCGGGATCCGCTTATACCTACTCCTATGCGGTACTCGGTGAACTCATCGCATGGGTGGTCGGCTGGGCGCTGATACTGGAGTACTCAGTGGCAGCCGGGGCAGTCGCCGTTGGCTGGTCCGGTTATTTCGTCGGACTTCTGAATAATTCCTCACTGGACATTGAAATACCTTATGCGCTGGCGAATGGCCCCTTTGCCGGCGGGATCATTAACCTCCCCGCAGTGATCATCTGCATACTGGTTGTCGGGCTGCTGATTGTCGGCACGCGCGAAAGTGCCGCCTTCAATGCTGCGCTCGTTGCAGTCAAAATCGCTGCCCTGACAGCTTTTATAGCGCTGGCATTGCCGGTCACCGACATGAATCACTTTGAGCCTTTTCTGCCGCTGGGAACCTCAGGAGTCATCGCGGCAGCTGCTTCCATTTTCTTTGCCTATGTCGGTTTCGATGCAGTATCCACCGCAGCGGAAGAAACCAAAAATCCGCAGCGTAATATCCCGGTTGCGCTCATCGCATCACTCCTGATCTGTACCCTCTTCTATTTGCTGGTATCAGCCGGCGTGATCGGTGCGGTTGGTGCACAACCGCTGACTGATACCACGGGAGAAGGACTCGCGCCCGGCTCCAGAGCACTGGCTGAACAATGCCGGTCACTCGCAGCCGCGGGAGAGCAACCGGTCGTCTGCTCGCATGAAGCGCTGGCGCATGTGCTGCGTGAAATCGGATGGGAGAAAACAGGTAATATGCTGGGTCTGGCGGCTTTTCTGGCGCTCCCGTCAGTTATTCTTATGATGCTGTTCGGTCAGACCCGTATCTTTTTCGTCATGGCTCGTGACGGCCTGTTACCGGAAGTACTGAGCCGTATCCATTCACGATTCGGGACTCCGCATATCGTCACACTGGTCACCGGTGTGGGCGTAACAATCTCGGCGGCCTTTCTGCCGGTGGGAAAACTTGCGAATATTTCTAACTCCGGAACATTGTTCGCTTTTCTGATCGTGGCATTGACAGTGATGGCGCTGCGGATCAGGGAAAAAAACCGCCCCAGACCCTTCAAGACCCCGGCAATTTGGCTGATCGGTCCGCTTGCCATCAGCGGCTGCCTCATACTTTTCATATTCCTGCCGCTGGATGCCAAACTGGTGTTTCCGATCTGGACTGGAATCGGACTGATTTTTTATTTTCTGTACGGCTATAAAAAAAGTCACGTTGCGCAGGGGATCGATACACCAGCCGGGGGTGAGAATATCATCCGGCCAATCCGGTCGCTGGCAGATTATGGGGATGAAACTGAAGGGAAGACTAAATAGACTACGATAGTAACCACACTATGCATACTGCTTATATTACCCACCCTGCCTGCCTCGAACACAACATGGGCGAGGGCCACCCGGAGTCTCCGAAGCGGCTGCCGGCTATCGAAGATCAGCTCATTGCTTCAGGAATCTTCCCGTTTCTGCAACAGCATGAGGCTCCCCGCGCAACCTATGAACAACTCAGGCGGGTGCATGCAGAAGATCATATCCGGGCAATCGAGGCTGCTGCCCCGCAGCGCGGGCTGGTTGGCCTCGATGCCGATACCTTCATGAATCCTTTCACGCTGGAGGCGGCGTTACATGCGGCGGGCGCACTTGTGTTGGCAGCCGATCTGGTCATGACAGAACAGGTGGAAAATGCATTCTGCAATGTTCGCCCTCCCGGTCATCATGCCACGCACGATCAGGCAATGGGTTTCTGCTTCTTTAACAATGTTGCTGTCGGCGCCGCTCACGCTATGGCACAGTATGATCTGAAGCGGGTCGCTGTTGTTGATTTCGATGTTCATCACGGCAACGGTACTGAAGATATTTTCAAGGATGATGCCCGTGTCCTGTTCTGCTCCACTTTCCAGCATCCGTTTTATCCGTACTGCGGAACAGACAGCGGAAATGATCACATTATCAACGTGCCACTCGCTGCGCAAACAGACGGACAGGAATTCCGGGCCGCGGTCAGCCGGTACTGGCTGACCGCACTGGAAGCTTTCCGGCCGGAAATGATCTTTATTTCCGCGGGATTCGATGCGCATCGTGAGGATACCATGGCGCATCTGAATCTGATCGAGGCGGATTATGCCTGGGTGACCGGGCAGATCAAGGCAATTGCTGAAAAATATGCACGGAAACGCATCGTTTCAGCATTGGAAGGAGGCTATGCGTTGCACGCACTGGGCAGAAGTGTCACGGCACATATCCGGACGTTATGTGACTTGCAGATTGCTGGTGAAGAATGATATCCCCGGAATTCCGGTTTACAAAAGCTGTGTGATTCTGCCGCTGCAACACTTGCAGTGAACGCAAGCGTTACAGCGGCAGTTGGTGAGCACAAGATTGCTGATTATCCTGAAACGGCTCTCAGGATTATTGTGCAGACTGCGATTTTTCCAGCTTTTTCTCCTGATGTTTCTCACGCCATTTTTCATAACGGCGCTTTTTTAGTTCCTGCAGCTTGGAATATTGATCGGCTGTCAGGATAGTTTGCAGCTGTGACCGGGTTTCTTCACGTACCGCCTTCATCTTTTCTCCCTTCTCCTTAAACAGTGCTTCAAGCTGAGTTTTCTGCTCATCCGTTAATGATAATTCCTGATTCAGCCGTTCTATTTTTTTGGTGCGATATTGTTCGGAATCACCTTTATCGTATCCTCCCGGACTTGCCACTGCCGTCAAAGGAAAGATCAACGCGAACAGGATGCTGGCAAATTGAGTATTCATAATTCGGTTCTCCTGGTTAATGATTCAATCAAAAGAGCGCGGTCTTTTGTCACTCTTGAGAAGAACTATACGCAGCCAATGCGCAAATAATTCGCAGCAAATGTGGAAAAAATATGGAAGTACAGGAGACTGAGTTCCGGGCCGGACCCTCATTCCGACTGACCGATATTTTGCGGATCATAACGATAACCCGCACCATAGACTGAACAGATCACTTCTTTTCCCGAAATCAGTTCGGCGATCTTTTTTCTCAGCTTTTTGATATGACTGTCTATCGTTCTGTCTGAAACAATGCGCTGATCCTGATAGATCAGATCCATCAGTCTGGTTCGGGAAAAAATACGCCCCGGCTGTTGATACAACGTATAGAGCAACTGAAATTCAACAGCAGTCAGCTCGATTTCGCGCCCATCGTACTGAACCTTGAAACACTGGGGATACAGCTTGAGCGTCTGCTCTACGGAATTCGCAACCGGCGGCTGCAGCCTGCGCAGCACGGCCTTAACTCGTGCCACCATTTCTCTGGGGCTGAAAGGTTTGCAGATATAATCATCTGCCCCCATTTCCAGCCCCAGCAACCGGTCGATTTCTTCGACTCGTGCGGTTACCATGATGATCGGCACCTGGCTGAAACTGCGAATATCGCGGCAAATATCCAGGCCGTCCCGTCCCGGCACCATCAGATCCAGCAGCAC
>JBIQJX010000031.1:9044-10705 GCA_044507105.1 Nitrosomonas sp. | reverse complement strand
CCTCCCAGGTGCCGGTTACGCGAATGATCAACACGATAGAAACGATCGAACAAGTGTGCGATATCCTGATCTGAAACGCTGGGGTGACTGTCCGCCAGTTCGATTATCAGCTTGTCTCCCAGACGCTGAACCGTAATTTCCATCTGTCCGCCCGGATCAGTATGGTTCAAACTGTTGGTCAGCAGGTTACGAAACAATTGCGACAACCGGTCAGGATCAGCATTGACCAGCACTGGTTTAAACAGCCGGTTGACCCATTTGACACTGATGTGCTTATGATTGAAATCGGGCGTGAAAGTCGCCAGATCTTCCCGCAGCAATGGCACGGGATCAAGCAGCACTTTTCGGTAACTCAATGCACCCTGGTCGGATAAAGCAAGCTGATAAAGATCTTCTGTCAGACGATTGAGCCGCATCACGTCACCCGATAGAGATTCTATGGCTTCAGGAGTCAGCGGATGAACCCCGTCCAGAATGGCTTCCAGCTCACCACGCAGAACAGCCAGCGGAGTACGCAACTCATGGGAAATATCAGCCACCCATCGTCTGCGGCTCTGTTCCGCCTGCCCCAGCGCAGCAGCCATATCATTGAAATTCAGCGCCAGTTGCCCCATCTCATCCTGCGAAGTAACTGGCAGTCTGGCTTTGTAATCCCCTGTTGCCAGCCTTTTTGCTGCCGCCGCAATCTGTTTAAGCGGCTGTCCGAGATGGTAAGCCAGAAACCAGGCGATCAGTGCCGACAGCCCTACCATGGTCAATGCAATCCAGAAAAAAAAGTCAGCCTGCTGTTCCATGAAGTAAATGTCACTGGCCTGACTGACCGGATTTCCCGGCAACAGTCCAAGGAACCCCACTGTCCGATACTCATACTGAATGGGATGCAGATTCAGTTGAGAGGCCAGTTCCTTGCGTCCAAACAGAATTGATTTATCTGCATCCAGCAACATCACCCGTAACCCGAAAGGAGACCATTTTCTTCCGGCTGTTTCTGCCGCCACTGCAGGCGGCCACCATTGAGCCGGTTCCTGCTGCGCCTGCTCGACCACCCACTTTGGCGGACGATGCCGATGCGGATCAGCGTGCCACAACAACGCGATCCAGTTTTGCTTGTTCCCGATCAGCTCTCCCCAGCCACGGTACTGGGTATAATGTTCCTCTAATACATCGATGATCTTATCCAGCCGCTCCTGCTGCCTTTTTTCAACGAATTCAGTGAACCCTCTTTCCAGAGACCAGCGTGTGAAAAAATGCATGCCCATCACCACTATAAATATGGTCAGCAGAAAGGCCAGAAATAATTTGACTCTGATCGACATGAAACCTGTTTTCTACTCCTGTGTCTGTAATCCATTCCAATTCTGAATCACCCTGATCACTTCACCTCGCCACGCGTTAAACAAGTAACATGGCAATCCGGCGGTTCATACCGGTCGTGTCATACTAAAACTGGCAGGAATTATTGCGAATGAAGTTCGTATAACGACTATACCGTAAAACGACGACAGACTGTCTGCAGACAAATCCTGCATAAGTGATTCATCGACAACTTCCCCAACCGGTTTTCCAGTATATGAGTACGATTGTCTGAAGAAACTGTGCAAATAATATGAACTTCGTTGCCAGGATATCGGTGCCGAATCACCTGGAAAACAGGGCCTATC
>JBIQJX010000031.1:0-8944 GCA_044507105.1 Nitrosomonas sp. | reverse complement strand
ACGTTATTGCATACCGTTTGAATATGATGTTTAATTGAAACAACAGATAGACAGCAAATTTTCAGGGGGGTCGTTAATATGATGGACCCGGATTCTGAGTCACGGAAAGGCAATTGGATCAACCCCTTGCCTCTCATCATGATAGCCTTGCTGGCGGGGGGTGTGCTGGTCAAAAACATTCCCCTGGAAAGTTCTCGTCCCACGGCCCCTGAACGCATTAAGTTTGTCCCGACTGGCCAGCAGAATGTCCAGGCACGACTCTGGCAGGACCCTTTCGCCGCCGTTGAAGCACATGAAGCGGAAACGCAGCTCTCGCGCTCGCCCCCTTCAGGAGAGCCTGAATTACCCGATGAGTCTAATGTACTCTCGCCTCTGGCAAGGGGCAAACTTCATGAGGCCACCGTACTGGCGGTTAGTATTTCCGGGGATTCCTATGCGGAATCGGCGGAAAGCCGCCGACGCTATCGTTATGCAGTAATCGCTGCACTCGGTTTTCATGGTTTTTATCCGGAAGTTCCCAATGCCATTGGTTACTTCCATATTCCCCAGCACCCCTCAGTTCAGCACCTCAACTCAGGCAACACCCTGACAGTACCGTTTGAATGGTTTAACAAGAAGGAATCTTCAGAAAAAATATTATTGCTCTGGCTGAATGAAAGTCTGTATGAACCTGAATTGATTAATAGTTTGCAGGACAGGTTTGGCAAATTGACGCTGATAGGACCTGCGGGCTCCAGCATGTTGCTAAAGCTATCCGGTTCCTGGATAAATGAACAAATCAGGATATTTTCCCCCACCGCGACGATTAATAATTGTGACCTGTCCAAAGAAGCAGCCGGTCAGAAAACATCAATCAGTATATATTCCGTACCGTCATGGCGGTGTTTTGCTTCCAACCGTCGATATTTAGCGGGCGGACATATTGTCCGTACAATCGGTACCGATGACGTACTCTCCGTAAGCCTGCTATGGGAGCTCTGGCAGCGAGGAATCAATCGGGAACAGCACTGGACACAATCGAATAATCAGACAGCTCCCTGCAAAGACGGGCTGGTACTGATCAGCGAGTGGGATTCCACTTATTCCCGCACACTCGCCGACAATCTGTCGGAGGGTTTCTCTACTCTCTGCCCAAAATCCGAGAATCGGTCGCCCCCTATCCGGAATTTCACCTATCTTCGGGGGATTGATGGAATAGGACCCGGGAAAGGTGACACCTCACAGAACAAAGCCACGCGCCAGTCTGAAACCGGCAAAACGACCGACCTGCTTTCTCAGTTGGATACCGCGGCCCCCGAACTCGCAGAGGGGATGAGTCAATATGACTACCTGCGCCGGTTGATCGATGAAATCATTCAACTGGATCAGGACTCCCAGTTTGCTCAGAACGGCGTGCGGGCAATAGGCATTGTGGGTTCAGATGTCTATGACAAACTATTGATTTTACAAGCCTTACGCCATCGCCTCAAAGGAAAGATATTTTTTACAACTGATCTGGATGCCCGTTTTTTACATGCCGACCAGAAAGACTGGACACGGAATCTCATCATTGCCTCGAATTTCGGGCTAACCCTCCACCCTTCGCTTCAGAAGACCGCATTACCCTTTCGCGACGGGTATCAGACCGCGACCTATCTGGCTACTGTGATGGCATTGACCCGCCCGCCACAGGAATGTCAGGAAAAATCACGAAAGGAATGGGGGCAACTGGCTGGAAACATGGGCATACCTTTGACTGTACCGTCTTTACCAGAGAACTGCCGGGAAGGAGAATTACGGCAGGAGTTATTGCAACAGGCCAGAGATAAGGGCATAAATCTGACTATACCGGCCTCACCACAAGACTGGAACGAATTACTGCAACAATGGCTTGAGCCCAAGATCTATGAAATTGGCCGTACAACTGCGGTAACAATCGCCTCCCCATCGATAGATGATCTCATCGGATGGATTGACGGCACCCAGCCCGATGGAATAAGCCGGACAGCCAAACCGGCACCCTGTTCCGACTGGATCACCTGTCAGCGAATAGAACCTTACAATCCTCTGATCACGACACCGGTTTCCCGCTACTGGCTGCTGTTACCCGTTGTTCTTCTGCTGAGTGCATGGATAATCCTCAGCAGTCCACCTATCCAGAGGGAAATCAGGGTATTGGCATACCGCTCCCGCACATCGGTGAAATCAGAAGAAATTCGGACGGTATCGCTCTGGATTCTGGTACTGAGCACTATCATAGTGGGCATCGTCGCGATCACGGGCAATGCTTTGCAAACTGCGCTCGAGCAGGGAACGGGTGAGCCATTCATCTGGCTGGAAGGAATCAGCGCATGGCCCAATCTGACCATCCGATTCATCGGGTTCATCACGATACTGGCCCTGATGCTGATATTTACTATCACTCTCAGGGGGCAGGTGAATGTGATCAACGAACGTTTCTATCTGACCGCCCCTTCGAGCCGGTCATTGGAGCGCAGCCGGCTCTCTGCATTATGGAATGGCCCTAATCTTGATCTGACAGTATTCGACGCCGGGGGTCGCTTTAGCCAATCCGCTGCACCAATCGAGATATCAACCTTATGGCAAAATTACCTGCGCGCCACCAGCTGGCGTGAAAAGTGTGGCTGGATGATTGCATCAGCCATGATCGTGCTGCTGCTTAGCAGCATCATGTTCAGCGTACTCGATATTCCTTCTTTTCCGCACCGGGGTGAGCTGATCAGGTATCTGCATTATATTTTGCTCGGAATAACCGCTCCCCTGTTCTGGCTGATCATCTTCTGGATCGGTTATGAGAACCGTGTTTGTGCCCAATTAATTGAAGCACTCGGTAAAGCTCACAAACGCTGGCCGGAATCACTGCTCGAACGGGCATCCCATGAAACCGGCATACCCGAGGCTTATCTTGATCCCTATCTGACTTTCCAACTGACCGTTGCAGCGACGAAGCGCATCCAGGCGCTGATCTACCTGCCGTTCATTGCCATTTTTTTCACTGTGGTTGCGCGCAGTGATCTGTTCGACGTCATGGATTTCCCGTTATCGCTGGTACTCATCATCATCGCTGCACTTTTATATACCTTGTATACCGCAAAGCTGCTGCGCAGAAGTGCTGAGAACCTGCGCGCCGAAATACTGGCGCAGTACGATCTGGTTTGCTTACGTCTTGCTCAGCCCGGAAATCCATCACACAAGCCCCTCTCTTCTCCCTGTCCCGGCAGAGAACAGATCACCCATCTGACTAACGAGATTCGAACAACCCGCAAAGGTGCTTTTGCATCCTTATCGTATCGGCCAACTTTTCTGGCATCCCTGCTCCCTTTCGGTGGATTCGGCGGCGCACAACTGATCGAATATCTGTTTACTTTTTAAAGTGACAGCATACGGGGAATCAGGCCTGGCATGACTTTTGCATGATCTCCCCAGAGCTTGGCAATGAACCAGCCTGAGCATGTACTCCGATAAGCATTGCCCACTCCTCTTTTCATTACCTCGTTAACGTTGCCAAATCGGTATAATTGACACTTTTTTCAATACCTTGAGAGGAAATCTGATGCATACCGGCACTACCCTTACTCAGTTCATTATCGAAGAGCAGCGTCACATTGCGGGCGCAAGTGGTGATTTCACCGCATTACTGAACGATATCGTAACTGCTATCAAAACCATTTCCAATGCAGTCAACAAGGGAGCGCTGATTGGTGTCATGGGGGCGCTGGATAGCGAAAACGTTCAGGGTGAAACGCAGAAGAAGCTGGATGTGATTACCAATGAGATCATGATCCGTAACAATGAGTGGGCCGGTCATCTGGCCGGCATGGCTTCGGAAGAGATGGATGAGGTGTATTCGATTCCTTCATCCTATCCGCTTGGTAAGTATCTGCTGGTGTTCGATCCGCTGGATGGTTCCAGTAACGTGGATCTCAATATTTCCGTCGGAACGATTTTTTCGATTTTGCGCTCACCGGTACCCAGCCGCGCCGCCAGCAAGGAAGATTTCATGCAGCCGGGAGTCAAACAAGTCTGTGCGGGTTACGCCCTGTATGGTTCATCCACCATGCTGGTGCTGACCACAGGTCATGGTGTCAACGGGTTTACACTGGATCGTGATATTGGCGAATTCGTACTGACACACCCGAACATGAAAATTCCCGCCGATACCCGCGAATTTGCCATTAATACTTCCAATCAACGTTTCTGGGAGGCACCGGTCCAGCGTTATGTGGCGGAATGCCTCGAAGGCAGTACCGGCCCGCGCGGGCGTGATTTCAATATGCGCTGGGTGGCTTCAATGGTGGCGGAAGTGCATCGCATTCTTACCCGTGGGGGTATTTTTATGTATCCGCGCGATACCAAAGATCCCAGCAAACCCGGCAGGCTGCGCCTGATGTATGAAGCCAATCCGATGAGCTTCATTGTCGAACAGGCCGGCGGTCTGTCTTCGACAGGTTATGAGCGTATTCTGGATATCGTTCCAGAGGATCTGCACCAGCGCGTGCCTGTGATCCTGGGATCGAAAAACGAAGTCGAGATTGTGGTGGGGTATCACACCGCCTGATAGCAATCCGGCTCTCCGAAGGTTTATCCCCGGTTGTGGGGCCGGGTATAGTCAATATCCGGCCCCTTGGGGATGATACGAGTAGGATTAATGGTCGGGTGACTGTAGTAATAATGAGTTTTGATATGCTCAAAATCTACGGTTTCGGCAATACCCGGCTGCTGGTATAGTGCCCGCAGATAATTGGACAGATGAGGATAATCCTCAATGCGTTGTTTGTTGAGCTTGAAATGGCCGTAATATACGGCATCAAAGCGAACCAGGGTGGTAAACAGTCGCCAGTCGGCCTCAGTCAGCCGGTCACCCACCAGAAAACGATGAGTTGCCAACCTGTTTTCAATGTCATCCAATGCCGTAAAAACCCTGTCATAGGCTTTTTCATAGACTGACTGGGCAGTCGCGAAACCGGCTTTGTAAACTCCGTTGTTGAAGTCGTGATAAATCCTCTCGTTGATCCGATCGATTTCGCTGCGCAGCGCTTCCGGGTAGAGGTCGAGGTCATTGCCGGTAATAGTATTGAATGCACTGTTGAGCATGCGAATGATGTTGGCTGATTCATTGCAGACGATGGTGTCGCGCTGCTTGTCCCACAGTACCGGTACAGTGACCCGCCCGGTATAGTCCGGTCTGGCGCGAGTATAGAACTGATGCAGATAGCGGGCGTCGGGCATGGGATTGTCCCGGGAGACTTCGCTGAATACCCAGCCGTGTTCCAGCATTTTCGGATCGACGACGGTAACGCCGATATGGGCCTGCAAACCTTTCAGATAACGAAAGATCAGCGTGCGATGTGCCCACGGACAGGCCAGCGATACGAACAAATGATAACGACCCGATTCGGCAGCAAAACCACCTTCTCCAGTAGGACCCGGTTGCCCGTCGTGGGTGATCCAGTTGCAGTACTGGGCATCTTCGCGTATGAATTCACCATTTTGAAGGATATACCACTGGTCGTGCCACTGGCCATTGATCAGGCGTCCCATGTAATTTACCTCGCTGTTTTATTGAAGAGGATGCCGCCGTTTGCGGTCAGAAAAGTATTTGCCAATACCATACAGCAGACCGGGGAGTATTCATAGCCGCTATTGCCGATATTCTTACATGGATTCTCTTGCTGCGTTTATCATCGAAACCGAAGCTGGACTGCACCGCCACGGCAGCATGACTCATTTTCCACTGGAGACCAGCGGCTGATATGATGCGATTAATCAGGATCTCCACGCTGAGTCTCAGCACCTTCCCACGGATTTACAGACATAATATTTTTATCGTGACAAAGCAGAACGAATCAATGATCGGCGAGAATCTGATCAAAACCGTTGTAGCACTGGCGATATTCATCGTCGCAATGACTGCGCTTGGCTATCTGTTCGAAAACGAACTGGAAACCGGCACGAACTGGGTCGTTAATCAGGTCGGCTTCCTCGGCCTTTGCCTGATTTTACTGGTAACGGATACGCTAATCACTCCGTTTCCGCCGGATATTCTGCTGCTGGTCATCGCCAAAAGCTCACTGGCGGAATACTGGCCCCTATATGTATTGATACTCGGTATGGTTTCCTGCGCCGCGGGCATACTCGGCTGGGGAATCGGCCGCTGGCTGGGACATTTCGAATTTGTGAAACGTATGATCGGAAAGCTCGATAAGAATCAGCGGGAATTCATTCACCGATACGGATTCTGGGCTGTCGCGATCGGGTCGATCACACCATTTCCATTTTCGATAACCTGCTGGGCGGCAGGTATGATGTCGCTGCGCGGCATGACGGTTCTGACCGCTGTACTGATATTCAGGATTCCGCGTTTTTTTCTTTATTACTGGCTGATTATCGCAGCAGATGGCTTCGTTTCAAGAAAATACAGCTGGCTTTACGAATTGTTCCCGGCGACGCTCTACACCTAACGACAATCGCGCCCTGATTATTCCCCCCTTATTTGGGAGACGGTGTAATTCCACTCCACCTCGCCCAGAAGCTTGAGGCCACCTCCGGGAAAATATAAGGATTTCTCGAAATCACGCGCCTGTCCGGGGGGAATATCGAGATCCACTTCCTCGTAACTTTCTCCGATGGTCACACACTCCCGCACATCCGGCTCCCCTGCATCCGGCTCGTCAGTGCAATCCTGTACGGTAACGAGCAAATCCACCCGCTTGACTGAAAATTCCGGTGAATTGTTTTTGATGCGGCCTGACAGCTTGTATCTGCTGTAACCCGGTGTGAGCGTCACATTCTCAAACTCCAGCTCTGAAAGCTGAATACGGGCAAGAGAGCGCTCGTCCTCACGTTCATTCAAAAAATAAACAAAAGCACCGACCACCACCCCAAAAATCATCACCCCTACAGCCACCTTACGGAACCACACTGACAGGA
The DNA here is from genome assembly GCA_044507105.1 of Nitrosomonas sp. Lineage (GTDB taxonomy): Bacteria > Pseudomonadota > Gammaproteobacteria > Burkholderiales > Nitrosomonadaceae > Nitrosomonas. The sequence goes on along the minus strand of JBIQJX010000031.1, from coordinate 2,014 downwards.
TCATCAGCATTAGTACGATTATTCCAATTACCCAAGCCATGATTTCTTCTGTTTCAAATTATCTGTTTATGAATGGTTACCCGATAAAACACAGGTTATCGAGGTATTGGGGCAACAGCCTGTCGTCATCAGGGTTGCGATCCCCCCGGAAACCACAGCGAACCGCTTCTCAGCCGTGCACCCGGTTACACGTGTGATTTGCTCCCTTCCCCCGGAGGCCACAAGCTTTCGACGTCAGGGAATCAGGCGCACCTGTTCATTCCCCCTGCCCCACAATTGTTCAATCTGCTTGCGATACGCTTCGAGAGATCCACTGGTCCAGAATTCTTCTTTGCCAGTATGAGGGTCACCTGACCCAAGCAGCTCTCCGGAGGAAAGCCGGCGGACAAGCTCTTTTGCTACAGCTGTTTCGGTATTTATTATCGAGACATTCTCCCCCGCCAGGTCAGCGATCAGACCGGTCACATGATTGTAATGCGTACACCCGAGCACAATGGTATCAACTCCTTTATCAAGCAGCGGCGTAATATAACTCTTCAGCAATGTAATGACCCTGTCACTGCTGAAATTCAATGCCTCTATTTGAGCAACCAGATCAGGACAGGGTTGAATCTCGATTCTCACCTCCCGGGCGTAACGTTCCGCCAGCGCGACGAACGAGCTGTTCCTGAGGGTTCTCGGCGTCGCCAGCACCCCGATTACGCCCGTGCTGGTAGAAAGGGCCGCCGGTTTGATTCCCGGCTCCACTCCTACAATCGGCACGGGATATCGGGACCTGAGTTCCGAAATGGCCGATGTGGTAGCGGTATTACATGCCACGACGACAGCTTTAGCTCCGCGGGCGAGCAGAAATTCTGTGACTGCACGCATCCGCTGAAATATGTAACTGTTCGACTTATCCCCATAAGGAGCATGAAGTGAATCAGCCACATATAAAATATCCTCTGCCGGCAGAAGTTCTCTGATTTTCCGGGCAATTGACACCCCCCCGATACCTGAATCGAATATTCCGACAGAACCGGAACGGGTTAAGGATTCACTGTCCATATAAAATCCGGCTTTCAGGTTCAGCGATATTCCAGCCGGGCTGCTCTCTGCCCGACGACTGTATAAACTGTATAGGGATCAAAGTCATCTTACACTCACAACAAAGGGTTCAGCGCGGCAATTCACCAGCAGGAACCAAGCGCGCCATCCAGCCGTTTCTTCCTGCTTTTATTCTGATTATACCCCTGCGGCAATTCTGTGCATCCGGTGTCATGTACAATGGGAGTTTACGGCACTGCCCCTTGGGAATCCCTGAAATTGTTGATTATCTTCCGGCCGTTTCACAGGATCGTAACCGGGTTTTCAGCTCTGTCTGAATTAAATTTAGGATATATCGATTTTCTTCAGCCTATCAAATTAAAAAATCTGCCGCACAGAGTTTCTTCCAGCATCCCCTTCTTATTTTCTCTCGTCAGGATACCCCCAATATTTTGATCTGCTTGCCGCAAACAAAAATATCCACATTACCAATACGAAGGGAAAAGTAAGCACAGGCAGGCCAATTGGCGCCAGAAAGGCAGTCAGACCGGCCTGACATACGACAGTGAAAATACCCCTGCCAGCAGGGCCAGTGCCGCACTCCTGCCCGAAGGTTCGAGAAACACCCACCCTATCGCCATCATGACCAGTACCGGATTGAACGCATACAATCCGGTTTCGATAAGGCCTTGGTCCGCTCCCAAAAGGATGGGTATCACAATACCGACGAAAGCACCGGACATTGCCATGACTGCACCCCGTAGTGAATTGATGGCGATACCGGTCAGAAAAAGAATACCCACGATAACACTATCTGCAAACATGACTTCACTGATACCTCTGGCAGCAGCTGTACTCCATATTTCTACCGGGATGCCGGCTGCCGGCAGGAGCGGTCCACGCGAAAAATTATCGAAAGCATACACGGCTGCCATGAACAGCCAGCAAGTCAGAACGAAGGGTGAAGTCGAAGCAGGAATGTTGTAAG
>JBIQJX010000030.1:21186-26494 GCA_044507105.1 Nitrosomonas sp. | reverse complement strand
TTAAAACAGACTCTAAGATTTTTTAGAAAATACCCAAATAGTATTATAGCCAAATCTATGATAGGCAGCGAACGAGGTAAGGTTTATTAGCTCAAGGCTTCTCACTATCTTCCAAGGTAATAATAGAGCTCTTGAATCACTTTGTGGCCATACTCCCAAAGAAATTTTGTGTTTTATCAGAAAGCCTTGGTCGGTAAAAATTTTCTCGATTTCGTTGTTCAAAGCGCCAAATGGTCTTTCACCTAGCATCCGTCTTCCTATATATGAGGTTGACCAGAAATTTCTATGATTGTTAATTATAAGGGTTCCCTCATCAGAAAGTAGGCAGGCTAAATCACTCCCAATAGATAATCTAAGGGCAGGTTCAGCATTAGCAAAAAAGCGAAAAGATAAAATCAGATCAAAGAATTTTTCCCCATAATGTAAGATTGCCGATCTACTGTCCATTATTTTATAACATGTTCTAACGCTATGAGATCGAGCAATATCTAGCATAGATGGAGATATATCAATACCATATATTTTTGATTCTGGGAATTTATCCTCAATAAAGGACGAAATTCTTCCAGTTCCACAAGCAAAATCAAGAATAGTCTGAGAATTTAATTCACTGATGATTTCTTGTAATACAATTTTTTCTAGATGCCACATTAGAGTTCGACCGGGTAAAAGGGTAAATCTGTTGTGATATCCCATCCCGGCATCAAGATGGGACAAACTATAGTTTTCAAACTCACTTATTGGGCGTCTTGTAAATAACCATTTCATGATAGTTTTATATACCCTTATTCTAATTACAGATAGAAACAGAAATTATAAAATCGTATAACATGCTGTAAATTAATCATATTATGGATATAATTATTTTCATTTCTATCGAAAATTGGAATTATATAATTTGTAGGATTTGCGACCCGACCTGACAGTTACCCGATTTAACGATGCGCCTGTTGGATCAGATGCAGTTATTTACTTATAAGTCAAAAATACAGGCACATCCGGATGTTTGAAAAACGATCGCACCAGTACCGGATTGATCGCTGTCGCTCCACTTTTTGGGCGAGTTTTTCTCCCTTCTGCAGCGGTCTTCCAGCCCCCCGGTTCGCTTGGCGTAACTCTACACCAGTTCGTCAGGGTTAAGCTCGGGGGCATAGCCCTGGCAGCCAGTGCAGTGTCAGTTTGCCTTCAGTTTTCTTCACGTATTCTTCACCACTTTGCTTTTGTGGCTGGCAAACCATCCACTACCAGATGCAGCAGTTTCTTGCGGCGATGCATCAACTGTTTCAGTAGTTCCACGAACACTATCTGCCGTCAAGCCACCCTCGTAAAGGGCAAACCAGAATACCCCCTTGCTGTTGACCGCCGAGGCCGCACGATGCTTTGGCGGGGCCAGGACGATGAACCACTGGCGTGACGCCGCGTACGGACCAGGTTTTACCATGAACCGCCTCTACTCGGAAGCCCGATTCGTCCAGGAAGAAAATCTCCGCTTTCTCCCTCCTCGCTCGGGCAACCAATGCGGGAGAGGTCTCTGGCTTTCACCGCTTGATCGCTCCCGGGTTTCTTTGGCACGCTCGCTCCAACGACTCTGGTACCGTCAGATTGAGCTTGGCCAACAGGTTGACCACCAGCTAATACGCTTAACACGATCTGAAACCCCTCCAGAATGAGAGAATGTTGACCCTACGGATATAAATTTTTCTATCAAAACTTTGTTAGATAGCGTAGTCACAAAATATTTGCCCAGAGGGCGATACATCTGATTTGCACGGCGGCAAGAAAGGAAGCTGTATTTTTAGCGTATCGGGTAGCAATGCCACGCCACCTTTTGAGATGAAGGAAAGCATTTTCAACCAGATGCCTCAGCTTATATAGTGCTTTATCATAAGGTCTTTGTATTTTTCGATTCTTTGTGGGTGATATAACTACTCCCATCTCCTGTTTTTTCGCCTGTTCGATAATGACATTACTGTCATAGCCACGATCTGCCAGCAGATGATCTGCATCAATCCCTTCGATCAGGCGGCCAGTTTGCGCGCAATCAGCAGTGGTACCTTGTGTAACAAAGATTCTGACCGGCATACCATGCGCATCCACGGCCAATTGTATCTTGGTGTTGAGCCCCCTTTTGTCCGGCTCATCTCCTGGTTGCCACCTCTGGCGCCGCTGGCATGGGGATGAACTTTACAATGACTGGCATCGATCATCAGCCATTCATCATCCGGCTCATCAATCAGAATTTCCAGCAGCTTTTCCCAGATACCTTTGTCAGGCCAGCGAATAAAGCGGCGGTGGGTAACTGCCGATTATCTCTCGCTACCCCTCCCCAGGTCCCTTCCCGGCCGGGTAAATGCCCCTCAAGTAGCGACCATACCTTATCTGAAATATCATGCCTGCGATGCGGTGGTGTCATGCAAACCTCCTTTAATTTCTTTAAAGAATCTCATATTTACAATCTTATGACTACACTATCTAGGATCGTTTACAGCAGCTAATGATAGAAAAATTTCTGGATTTTAGTAATTTATCGTACTGAAATATAAAAGAATGGTGCAGAGTTGTTATAGTCTAAACGGGCTCTATCTCTATACCCAAAGATGCGATGAAATCTTCCCAGATTGCATCTTCTGGACGCATATTGCCTTCTACCCATTCTGGTGACTCTGAGCTATTCAACCACTCCCAGTGCCCTGGACAAGCTTCGATGGCCCATCCTTCATAGTAATAACTGATCTCGGCAATAACGGGCTTACCCTTCCGCCGCAAAATATCAACTGCCAGGGATTGCGTTTTGAGCAAGCACGCAGTCTGGTAAGCGAGCAAAAGTGCATCAGTGGGTATTTGTGCGGGGTCCCAATCAATTCTGCCACTACCACTAGCACGGAAGTCATTTGGCCGGTTGAATCTACGAAACGCGAAAGCTCGATTGCCAATCACGGTAATACGTATATCAAATTCATTATCCGGTAAAAATTCCTGCAGTAGCATGTAACCATTATGGAAAGCTTCATTACTTTCCTGGGACCTCACAATGCGCGTTGCTTCACGCAATCTCCGAATTAACCAGCGGAAAGGTAGATTAGCAGGCGGTAAGGAGTGCATGCCAGCACCAAAAAGCTCGTGAACATAGCATTTAGCTTCCTTTGTTGTCGGAAGCAACTCAACATTACGTGAAACGATGCCCGAGGTAAGTTTCAGAACAAGCGGGAACTCTGCATTAGAAAGAAAGCCCTCTGCTTGCCGACGTGTCCATAGCACCCAGGTTCTTGGCGTCGGAATTCCAGCTGCGCGCAGTAAATAATATCCTGCGATCTTGTCATCGAAATGCCAAATAGTGTGGAGATCAGGGAAAGTACGCACTTGGTTGACATGAACCAGCGCTGCTATAATCCGCAAGCCTGGGCGGATTGAAGAAAGCGGTTGGGCAAACCACCACATGAATGCATCGCAACCATTTAACTGTTCAAAGAGATCTTTTGCACTTGAATATACGTTAATCTCCCGGGTAACGATCCCTTGTCGAGAAGCTAACTCATGCCAACGTGTTGAAAAGGATTGCCAACGTCCACTGGAAAGCTGCTGATTATCTGGCTGAATTGCGATGATAGGCTTCATATTTATGAATCCATGCTAAGAAGAACGGATATCTAGCCACTGTTCTGGCAAATTGTTTTATCAAAGTATAATCTTATGAGCTACCAGCCGCCTACCATTCCTGTGCAGACGATAATTATTTCTGTCCTCATATGATTGTTATTCCAATTCCTGATAGAAATGAAAAAATAGTTTCATAAAATGAAGGGTTTTATAGCCATAGTATTATATTGATTCATAATTACTGTTTCTATTTATATTAGAATTACGTATCACCCGTCATCTCCATGATCCTGTTGTCTACCGCTTTTACAAATGTGATGATACAGTGGATGCTATCCACTCGATCTTAATCATAGCCGTTTTTTAAAAGAATAATAGAAAATTGATATTGCTTCCTGCATTATGTCAAAGTTAGTATTTTCAATCTGAGAGATTACAAAGCATCTGTGACAATTTTTGTTCACCTGGCTAACGATATTAAATCCTTGGAAAGAAAACCACGTTGATTTAGTTCGCCCAATAGATATTTAACGCCGGGAATATATTACTCATTATGAATGAGCTACTGACCATCTTACGCAAAAGTCCGGAGCCGATTGGCCGATTATATGAGGCGGTACTCATGAGAATAGGCGGACATAGATTGTCATTTCGAGAATATATAGACTATCAGCTTCATACAGATCAGACGTTAACCGCCGAGGATCGTAGACGTTTTATTGGAGAAGACAGGAAATGGCGCTTACACATCCGCTGTAATAAAAAACAGTGGTTCATGCTGCATTACAAGATTCCATTTACACAATTTATGATGGGTAGCGGATTTCCAATACCTAAAATTCATGCAATCTACGACGCAAGCTGCGCCCATTACTTACCCGGTGCAGTTATACTGAATAACGAGGCTGCTATTATTGAGTACTTCACCAACAAGGCGGTCTATCCATTATTTATAAAGCCAGATGATGCCCAACTCGGAGAAGGGGCAGCCGGAATTCAGGGCTATGACAAACAATCTCGAGAGCTAGTTTATCTCAATGGGGATAAAGAGCCAGTAGATAGTTTTGCCCGGCAAATTGATAAACAGTCGAGAACTATTCTTTTTCAGGAGCTGCTAAGACCAGGAAATATACTCGTCAGTATCTGCGGTCAAGCCATCTCCAGTTTACGTGTAACAATAGGTCGCACTGCAAAAGGACTTGAAATCGTCAGTGCATGCTGGCGAATTCCTGTTGGAAAGAATATGACGGATAATTTTCGTCACGGGGTATCAGGCAATTTACTTGGTGGTATCGACGTCGAAACTGGCCGGGTAACCCAAGTATATGGTCGGAAAGACAATCAGGTAAGTCTTGTAAGGCATCACCCGGATTCAGGTTATCAATTCCAAGGTTTCGTAATTCCAGACTGGGAACAAATTATCGAAATATTGATGCTAGCAGGCAAAACTATGGTTGGGCTCAATTTGCAAAACTGGGACGTTGCACTGACCGACCGAGGCCCTATCATTACGGAAATCAATGTATTTGGTGATATGGATATCCATCAATATGCAAATCGACAAGGTTTTCGTTCACTCAAGCTCGAAGAAGTGCTTGCTTACTCTTACCGATCTTATTTAAGTGAGCTCTCTTGGATCACTAGAAAAATTACACCTTTCTTGCAAAAAATTGATTCTTTACGATAGCCAAAACGCCCAAATAGAGTATTG
>JBIQJX010000030.1:14383-21086 GCA_044507105.1 Nitrosomonas sp. | reverse complement strand
AATAGAGTATTGGAGTGATTAGGCACGATAAGGTAAAGGTGTAAAGGTAATCTGTTTATATCGATAAAATACGATCCGAGAAAATCTCATCGCACAGCCTGACTTCAATCGTCCTAATTAGGACTGATACTTTTCCAATAAATCGCTTTTAAGGTGTCTCCATGAATATTCTTCGAATTCTGTTTGGCAAACGAGCACGTAAAGCGCCTTTCTCAACGGTAACTGAAATCCTGCGCATGCGCTTCGGCTCACAGCGTTTATCATTCCAGGAATATATTGATTACCGTTTGCATGAGCTGGATGATCTGAGTGCAGAAGAACGCCGCAGGTTTCTGGGGAACGGTCGAAAATTCCGGCTTAATTATGTGTGCAATGACTCTCAGTGGTTCATGCTGGGCGAAAAATTGCCGATGACGCTCTTCATGATGGCAACCGATCTCCCCATGCCAAAAATTCATGCAGTTTACGATCTCAGCGGCAGAAATCTGCCCGGCTCCATCACGTTAAGCAATATCGAGGAAGCGACCGCCTATCTGCGTACTCCTCAGCATTATCCATTGTTTGCTAAACCCAGTCACGGCGCTTACGGTTGGGGTGCATTGGCCCTGGAAAATTATCAGCCGGAATCAGACCGTATTACCTTCCTGAATGGCCAGCAACGCAAAGTGATCGAATGGCTCGAATCGCTCAACCCGGAATTTGCACATGGTATCTTGTTCCAGGAGCTGCTCAAGCCGCATCCGGAAATCGCACGTGTTTGCGGTCCCCGTGTCAGCAGCGTACGTGTCACTTCTGCCCGGATAAATGGCAAGAACACCATTGTCAGCGCAGTCTGGCGCATTCCTACCGGATCGAATATGGTGGATAACTTTCAGCATGGCACTTCAGGTAATTTCCTGGGAGGCGTAGACACGACCAATGGTCGAATCACCCGAGTAGTCGGCAACCTCAATGGTCGGGTCGAGCCAGTCAATACACACCCGGACACGAGAGAGCAGTTCGACCAATACACACTGCCAGACTGGACGCAGGTAATCGAAATCTGCGAGCGAGCAGCCAATTACCTCATGGGCATGAATCTCCATCATTGGGACATCGCCCTGACTGAACGTGGTCCTGTCATCATTGAAAACAATGAGATCGCTGATCTGGATCTGCATCAGCACGCAAACCGCAAAGGTTTCTGGTCGGAAGAAATTGAAACTGTACGCCGTCAGTCTTATCCTCGTTACTGGGAACGCCTAAGCTGGTCACAAAAAAAACGGGCCAACCTGATGCGCAAGGTCGATGTATTCATCTGAGTAAATAATCAGACTGTGTACGGCTCCTTTTAGTTAAATGTGACCACTATGCTTGCATCGCTAATGACTACTGTATTGACGAAATCAGTGCCATGAATACCTGGCAAGAAAGGTTAACCCTTCTGAAATATAAAGGGGGGATCAAAGCGGCAGTATTTTGGCTTGTCAAAACCTTATGTCGGATAGAAATACATTTTTTCTATGCGATCAATTTAACTCAGCAACAGGCGTCGTTATCACGATCTTCTAGTAAAAACCCCAGAAGAAAGTCATTTCAATTTATCTCCCTGAATTCTGTTCAGGATATTGTCATGTATCCGCACGAGCTGATTGAACAAATTAGTTCACAAAGTGGCCGGAATGTCGCACAGCTTATCCACGACAATGCGGGTGTTTATGCATTCATCGATGGTATACATGCCATATCACAGACAAATATTAGTTGCAATCCCGCCATTCGGGTTGATTCCCCAACAGAATTGGATATTTATCTGACGCATGGAGATGTGTTTCTAGGCTATTTGTTTACTTATCCCCACTATCGTGGGACGGGGACTGCTGCATCATTGCTGGAAGCAGTATGCGAGGACGTTAAGAGACGGGGCTATTCAAGAATAGTGACTCATATACGCTCCACCAATGTTGCTTCATTGAATACTTTCAATAAATGCGGCTGGTCCAGAATCGGCTGGATCCTCACTAGCACTAACGGTCATCTTTTGTCTACCTACTGTCTGCGCAGAGCTGGCATTACAATCCTAGCCACCAGATAGACAAATTAATAGATTAGCGTGCACGTTTTTTGAAAAAAGGCAGCTTTATCTGAAATTTTTATACTCTAATCCTGACTAATTGATCTTCTGCGAAGAAAGCGACGTATTTTTGATTTCAGTCCGTGCTTCTCAATAAAATCTCCTACTAACTCGGATAGTACGTTGAATCCGCGTAAACTATAAGTGAGCAAACCCAGTGGGAATTTACGTGGAATCAAGTGAAAATTCTGTTCCTCACGATAAGTATTTGACAAACTTCTTTTTTTCTCATTGTCGCCATATAGAAAATCAAGTTGAGCGACACCCGCGTTGATCAAATCACGAACACGGTAAATCTGCATAACCGTCCCAACAGATTTTTCTGCCCAAGCCGGATCATAACCAGTTTGCTCCGCATAATAAGTACCGCCATAGAGGTAGCCATGCTGAAAAGCGACGGGTTTTTCATTACAAATCAAAAGATAACTTCGCAGCCAACCATTTTTTGCAGCAACTACAAGATTACGGCGTGTTTCAGCATTATCACAAATACCCAATCCAAGCAGATTATGCTGATAAGTTTTATCTGACACAAATTGTGCCAGGGACAGGAACTCTGATACCTCTTCAGGGGCGGTGAATACCCGATAGGAAACCATAACTTCAGGATCCTGTTCCAGATGACGCAGTGTACGTCGAATATCTTTACGAGTATTACGACTGAGGCTCTGCATATACTGATCAAAACTCTCGGGCAATGCAATCAATCGTCTGCGATAAACCTTTCCCGAAGGTAGAAGATAGTATTTTCCTTGGAAACCAGGGTCCTGCTGAATAAACCAGCCAAAAGGAGAACCTGACTTAGCGCCTAGTGCAAATAATGTTTCACGGGGCCTCAGCATTTTCAACAAATGATCGAACAAGCTAGACAACACTTCCTCGACATTGATACCCTGCAGTAACAAAGGACCCGCAGTAATAGTGTAACGACGAATCCTATATTCCCAAAGCGAGATCCCAAATAATTCATAGCTCAAGCTGGATGGATGTACAAAGAATGGTGCGTATCCGAATAACGTACCATCCATTGCACAGCATACAAACAGTTTTACTGATTTATCATGGCTGCATCTAATAGAAAGCCAGTCAGGATCATGATCCATGACAGCATCAGGATGGTGCTGAATAAAATCTTTGAGAACAAGTAGAATCTGAGCACGCGCAGGGGCATCTACTCGGTCCAAGTCTTGCCATTCCCAATCCTTACCAAGTTGTGGCAAGAGATGAGATTCACTTTGCACAGATATCATCCAGAGAAGACACTATGACTCTAAGCAACTGATCGCAACATCTTTTTCAAATATATTTTTAATTTTAGCTGCTCCAGCAACCAGACAACCGCTTTTGACAGAGCATCAACTCCTGTATGAAGAAGTACCCTTGTCAAATTACGTAGATTACGCTGGAAATAATATATATCTGCACATTGTTGTGTATTAGTCGCAAAGAATGCTTTATGCGCCCCCTCTCCTTCGGTGAAATCAAAAATTTTGACATCGCCCCATGCAAACAAGCTTTGCAGGGCAAAGTATTGCAGGAGCGTGCCGGGTGACCAGCGCTGGTAGTCAGGATCATGTCCAACATATTCATAAAGCACGATTCCTTCGTCTATCGGGCAATAAATATAGGCAATCGGCTTTTCCTGATGAAAAAGAATGTAGCCGCACACGCTTCCTTTTGTGGCAAGCGCAAGCATCTTTTCCTGAAATTGCTGATCAGATGGCAGACCACAATCGAGCAGGCGTTCCTGATAAGTTTTCCGGGAAACTGTCAGTGCCAATCGGTGAAATTCATGCATTTCCTCCAGTTTGCGGTACTCCCGCCAATCAATTTCTCCCCCGCAAAATTCCGCAAATTTTTTTATCTTCCGCATCAATGTATTTCGGGACTTAGCAGAAAATTTTTTCATATAATGCTCAAAGCTGCCGTCAAGTATTACCCAGTAACGCTGGTAACTTACCGGAATATACCGGATTGCTTGAGGCAATATGCTCAATCTCGGCAAAGACGCCTCTACAGGATGGGAGCGTGTAACGACTACATCCAGCGGAGGAGCCAGCCATTCTGCAAGTTGCAATGGCACAACGGGATGTAAAGGCAGTTCAGTAAAGTGAGTTTTCAGCACGCGAGCGGGCAACTGCCAGGTAAAAAGTCGGATCTCCCCCAACCAGACGGTAAAGTTTATTGACTGCTCAGACCATTTTATCATCAGGCAAATCTTGAAAATGCCTGTTCAATATAGCGCCTTGCTGTATGGGAGGGGCGGGAACGTAAGATCTTCATGGATTTCATCTCGGGAATCGTGGCCGGATCAAGTTCAGAAAATAAGGCTGTCCGAAACTTATCCGTATTATCGGCCAGGAATTTACATAATTGATTAAAACGATCAATATTGCGTTTGTCCGGCAAACTAAGCCTTCCGGCTGCTCTATCTTTGACCAGTTCAAAACTGTGTAAAACAATCACGAACGAAAACCAGCCAGCCCGCCAGGCATCCAGCAACGCGGTCTCCATTTCTTTTGCAGAACATGCTGCCAGTTGAGTATGCCGCCAATGGCCGGGATAATCCTGAAAAAAAGAGATAGGGAATTCCCATACACCCTCGATTTCACAGGGTTGGAGCAATTGTTCATTCAGATTGATCTTGCAGTCTTCCCCCAGATAGCAAGGGTTGTAACTCGAGTCAAACATCAGACCATTCCGGGCAGCAGCGCGTAATGTATCGCGATTCGCACCATAACTTCCTGCCCGAAAGGCATGCAGTTCTTTTACGCCGGCTGCCTGAAGGCTGCGTAGTCCCTTCGCAATCAACGTTATCTGCTCATCCAGCGTAAACTGGTGCATATACTGCTTGAAATGGGAAGGAATAGTCGGATCATAAATTTCACTGAGCCATTCGGTATGTAAATGCAACTGAACTTCCTGATTGTTATCCTGAATCAAATCAACTATATCAGCAAGATAATTACTTCCCACCCGATCAGCAAATAGCGGTTCCAGGAAGTAAGTAGCTCTTAATCCATACCGGTTAAGTTGCTCGATCTGATAAGGCAGCCCATATTCACCCTCAAAAGTTTTGCCGTAAAAACACGCGGCAATCTCTTCATCGAATGCTGTTTTGTTCCGAGACAGTGCTGTAACAGGCCATCCGTCCGAATAAGGCCATAGCTCGGTATCAACGGTAAGATAAACGTTCAGCACTGAATTGCTCTTCTCGCCAGGAAACTTTGTACTTCTGAGGCGCTATCAGGCAACTTTCTGATCCTGCCCTGTATACAACCCATTCTCTACATTGCTGAATGTATGACGCAAGAAAGATTCAAACATCAGCAATGTCCAGATAGGTGCACTGTAATCCCGTACTCCTGACTGATGCTGATCAAGCATTTTCCTGATAAATTCCATATCAAACATCTCTGTACCGGTCAGAGTATTGCCAAGTAGCGCAGTACGAATACGCTCGCGCAACGGGCCACGGAACCAGCTTGCCAGCGGTACCGCAAAACCCATCTTGTTGCGATAGAGTACTTCCTGCGGCAGATAGGGCTCTAGCGATTTCTTGAGAATGAATTTCCCTTCCTGATGACGTAATTTCAGAGAAGCAGACAACCCCGAAACCCATTCAACCAGCTCATGATCCAGTAATGGAACGCGCACCTCCAGCGAATGTGCCATACTGGCGCGGTCCACCTTGGTCAGAATATCACCTACCAGATAAGTTTTCATGTCCAGATACTGGATCAGTGACAGCGGATCCTGGGTCGGACTTTTGTTTGCATAACTGCGCAGTACTTCAGCAGCCTGATAACCCTGCAGGCTTCGGCGGAAACCAGGCGTAAATAATCGTGCGCGCAGTTTATTATCCAGAATGGACACGCTGTGAAAATAGCCTTCCACAGAATCACGCGCAAGGGATTCGAATGTAGTTTTAGCGCGCAGGAACCTCGGTGCCCAATCAGCTTTGGGATAAAGGCTCCCCAGCAAACCAAACAAGGATTTACGTAATCCCAAAGGTAATTTCGAGCGCAATTGCTCTTCCATCATATGCCAGCGATAGCGACGATAGCCGGCAAAATTTTCATCCCCCCCATCTCCTGAAAGCACGACCGTTACCCGCTTTCTGGCCAGTTCACACACACGGTAAGTGGGAATAGCAGAACTGTCAGCAAAGGGTTCGTCGTATAGTGCAGCCAATTGATCGATGAGATCAAAATCATCTTGCTGAACTTGCTCGGTAAAATGCCGGGTTTGATAACGGTCAGCAACCAGTCGAGCATAGTCGGATTCATCAAAAGCAGGATCGGCAAAAGTGATTGAACAAGTATTGACCGGCTCTTTCATCAGCTCACCCATCATTGCGACGACGGCACTGGAATCCACCCCGCCCGAGAGAAATGCGCCCAGTGGCACTTCACTCATCAAATGACTGTTTACTGCATTCCGTAAGCGCACGATCAGTTCTTCTCCGGCTTCCTGCTCACTCAGCGAACCATGCGATACAAATGGTATATCCCAGTATTCACGAGGCTGAACAGCCTGTTGCCCGCGCCGCAATGACAATATATGCCCGGGATTAAGTTTGAAGGCGCT
>JBIQJX010000030.1:0-14283 GCA_044507105.1 Nitrosomonas sp. | reverse complement strand
CACATGTTAGCGTCCGATCAGTTGATAAACTTGGTGAACGCTTCGGACATATCGCGGCCCAGCACCTGGTCATACACTGCCAAATAGCCATTTGTCATTTTCTCCATACTGAACCGTTGCTCAATAATTTCATGTGCACGCTGACCATGCCTGCATGCCATCCCCTCGTCCCGATAATACCTGAGTATCGCGTCAGCCATCATGGCCGGATTTGCGGGCGGGATGAGATATCCGGTTTCCCCTTCCACAACCAGTTCAGCATTACCTCCCACCCGCGTCGCGACTACCGGCAATCCGCTTGCCATAGCTTCCAAAATAGTATTGGAGATACCTTCCGCCAGTGAAGGCAATACGAACAGATCCATTGCCTGCATCAATCGGGGGATATCCTCACGCTCTCCCGGCAACCAGGCAAACTGTTCGACTCCAGCTGAACGCAGAAGGGCTGTACACTGCTCTTTTGCAATACCATCTCCTATGATCATGAGCCGCAGCGGCCTGCCTCCTGCGAAATTCTTCTCAAGCAAGAGTAAAAAAGCCTGTACCAAAGTCGGATAATCCTTAACTGCCGCCATTCTGCCGACACTGCCTACCACAAATGGCCTGTCCTCGAAAAAACCCGGAGGAAAAACTCCACCCGGAACAGTATTACCAGGATGAAAACGTGTATGCTCAACCCCATTATAAATCTGATGAACTCGTACTGAAGGTGCGCCTACTGTATCGGTCAGCCAGTTTTCCAGATCCTTGCTGACGGCAATGAAATGATGGATGAGCGGACGAATTGCCCGGCGCAGCAAATTATATTTCCGGTTTTTACCGTCAAGATCAAAAACATCTCGGCCATGTTCTCCATGCACGCGTGCCTTCACACCTGCCATGGCTGCGATTACCTGAGCCTCTATTGCAGCAAGATTACGAGTGTGCACAATGTCTGGGCCAAGCTCCCTGAATATCCTGTAGAGCTTGCCATAAATACTAAAATCCTTTCCTTCACGCTTGTTCAAGGCAATGATCTCGATATCATTCCGGTCGAGACGCTTGTGAAATGCCGAGAAGCCCTTAAGACAAATAATGGCATGTCGGTAACGATCTGCAGGAATATGATTGATCAGATTCACCAACCCATTTTCAAGCCCCCCCACCCCAAAATGATGAATGACATGTGCAATCAGTGGAGGACGGGGCGCCATTCCAGTTTCAATCCCGTTTACTTTGAACAGCCTGGAGCTTTGCTGCGATCGCCGGCTTCATATCCGTGAGAAATTCATGCAGCACCGGAACAGCCTCTTCCGGATTATGCTCATAAACAGCTGTAATAATGATTTCTGCCCCATCCCCCCCTTTGCCAAGCATCCGGTTCATGGCCTGAATTGCCTTGCCCAGATAAGGGCTGGCGGTTTCCTGATCAATCAGCCAGAACCATCGCCATACCAGCAGCCGGCTGGTCGGAGCATGCAACTGATTCTGATTGACAGAAAACTCAGCGGTGTTCAGTGATAATTTTCGCCTGCTATCCCCCAGATTCCGCCAGCCGCTATTCCGATCGGCAACCAGAACATTACTGGAGCTGATCAATTTTCCTCCGTGCTGTTGGCTCTTATAATAAATTACATACAGGCCGACACGCTGATTGCCATAACGAAAATGGCCAATGAATTGCTCTGAAGATCCCGTATATTCCGGTATCCAGTCAGAAGGCCGGATCGGGTCAGGCTCCCATTTTCCAGAGGGATCCGAGATACTGATGTCAGGTACCGGCAACAGATCCGGCTCACTGTTCAGGTGATTCATGTAGACCGGCCAGATTGCGGCAACCACTATAACCAGCCCGGCCATACCCAGCATTGTTTTGGGTGAAACGGAAGGAATTTTCCGGTCGAATCGGCCCAAATCTTTATCTGGCACAGGTTCAAGGTAGTCCTCCCGCCAAAACGAACCAATCCAGAACAGCAGCAGCATTACCAGCCCAAAGAAAATCCAGCCATAAACCAGGTGATCGACCCCCACTGCCAGTTGCATATCGCTGAGATGACCGGTCATAACGATCAGATATGCCCGTATACCATTGGCAATGATCGGTACCACAATCGAGAACGCAATAAATATCAGTCGTCTGCTGATACTGTGGTAAGTCAGATAAGCGTAGAGTGTCCCCAGCGTAACCGAAGCAATCAGATAACGCACTCCACTACAAGCCTCCACAACCGACCAGTTACCACTGGGAATACTGAAATAGCTCCCTTCCCGATAAACCGGAATACCTGTCGCTTGCAACGCGCTGACAGTGAAATCAGCAGTAAAGTCGATCAGGGGGGGGATTAATGCTTCACCAAACGGCACAGCAAACAGAAGATATGCGAGCGGAAAAATAATTGTGCTGAAGACCTGAAAACCTAACATCGCCCACACTATTACCGGCACCATCGCCACCAGAGCATACTGTTCAACCACCAGGACACTGGCGGCAGAAGCCAGTAACCATCCCACTCCCAAACCGGCTAATATCAGCAATGCCCTGTAATCAGGATGGTGCCTGAGTGTCGCCAGTATTGTGCGTCTTTTCCAGATCATGTAAATACTGAAAGGAGCAATCAGAAAACCGTGGGCATAAGTTTCAGATCTGATCCAGATAGCCATCATCGACCAGACAGTTTCATGATAAATGCCCAGAACGAGAGCAACCACCAACAATGTGATCAACACAGCTATCTTCTGCCCGTTCACCGTACTGCTGTCAAATACACCATTTCTCAACTGAACCTGTATATTCATAGTCGATTTATCGCACTGATTCGATGAAATTAGCCGCAAAACTATGGACGGCTTATTCTTTGCAAACCTTAACCTGAACAGGGTAGCGCAAGCAATTCATCGACACGGGACAAATTGCCTGACCAGGTATACTCCTGCAAAATCCGGTCTCTGGCCTTTTTCCCCATAACCATTTGCCCTTCATGGCTGAGAAGAAAAAGAATCTGATCAATAAAGCTTTCTGCATCAGCGGCAACCATCAGTTCTTTGCCTGGTATGGCGTGGATTCCTTCCATCGCCTGCATTGAAACAATTACTGGTTTTTGCATGGCCATCGCTTCCAACACCTTGTTCTGAATACCGCGGGCAATCCGCAAAGGCGCGACTGCCACAGCAGCATGCATGAGGTAAGGACGAATATCTTTAACCGCTCCGGTTACGCTGATGCCTGGAAAATCTGCCAATGCTTGTACCGATTTATCCGGCCTGGCCCCTACGATATAAAACCTAATGTCCGGTAAACGGGTATAGATTGCAGGAAAAACTGAATTTGCAAACCACTTTACTGCATCGATATTAGCCCAGTAATCCATAGCACCAGTAAAAACCAGTACTTTCACTCCTGTGGGATAAGGATTGGGATAACTGCGCAATGGAGAGAAAAAATCGGTATCGACACCATTATTGAAAAATGTCGTTCTATCAGCCGAATCAGGAGCAAGCTGCCTGAATAATTCAGCTTCTTTCTCCGAAACAAATGTTGCACTGTCGAATTCTCTCGCCACTCGTTTTTCATAATCAAGCAAACACTTGGATTCTCTTTGATAAACCCAGTTGAACGGCCAGGATTTCGACAATGCATATTGCCGCCATTTATCTGAATCTACATCGACAAAGTCAATGATACGTCGGCTGCATGACAGATGTTCAGCATATTGCGCCATTGCAGAAGAAAAAACGACGATATGCCGTACAGATTCGTTGCGCATCACCGCTTCCACCCATAGTCGCAGTTTATTGCTGCGGTAATAGGCAAGTGTCAATGGCCTGCTACCAAACAGTGCAGGCAGACTTTGCATCCGAGCTGCCAGAGGATTCAGCCTGACTGCACAAATATCCTGACAATAGCTCCTGATCTCATCCACATATTGCCCATCCTCTTCATCATCAATGAATGTACCCAAATAAATACGATAACGCCTGCTCAAATGTTGTAGCAGATGAAAAGAACGTATCTTGTCTCCTTTATTAGGAGGGTAAGGGATTCTGTGTGTCAGATAAAGAAGCTCCTGCATTCTTTTTAGCCCAGGTTTTTTACAATATGAGGACCAATCAGATTGGCAAGAGCCAATGGTAATTTTTGCCAGACCTTGATAAAGAGCTGATACTTCGGATTGAGGGGATTGTGTTCAGGCACAGCCTGTGCCCGATGAAGCTGGTACTCATAAAAAAGCGGTTGCGGTTCAAATCCCCAGTTTTTTTTGAAATTGTAGGATCCAGTACCTTGTTTACTGCGTCCGAAATCAAAAATTCGGCAACCCCGTTCACAAGCACGCTGCATCAATTCCCAATACATGAAATCATTACCCGCCAGATCACGCGCTGCATCAGTACCACCCCCATAATAGGGCAGCACCTCATCACGAAAATAAAAACTCATGACCGCGCTGATCACTTCTCCATGATGAGTAATGACAAGCAGTTCACAATCCTGCTGGAAGGTCTCTTTGAGCAGACGAAAGTATTTTTTGGGGAAAACCGGTGTCCCTAAACGATGTACGCTGGTCGAGTAAGCTAGAAAAAACTGTTCGATATCTCCATTCACACAGCTCTGCAATCCATATTTGATTCCTTTTCGCACCATTGCACGCTGCTTGCGAGGAATAGCCAGCATATTCTGCTCCACATCCGGGTCGAGCACTTTGCGAAATGTGACATATAGATTTTTGGCGGGCCAGTCCTGATGAAAAGGAGCTAGATGGCGGTATTCCAAATAATCAACTTTGAGACGCTTTGCCAGAATCTGTGCTGCCTGGTCAAGCCGGGCGCGTGCATTGTCAGATATCGCGGCGATACCCCCATACACACAAAATGGTAAAGCGCCCAGACTATGACCAAATAGCAAACTGTCTATTTCCGCCAAGGGCAGCACGCCCTGTATACACCCATCCTCTTCTATATAAAAAAACCAGGTCTTATGTCCGAATGCCTGCTCAATGACCGTCTTCCAGCCGGCACGATGAAAAAAGGTGGCTTCGGGACAGGATGCTACGAATGCATCCCACGCTGCAAATTTATCTGCCTGTAAAACAGAAATTCCCGGTAATTCATCTGAAAACCAATCCTCCTGGTTTCCTGTGATGGAATTGATAACACTCATGCTGCCTGTTCCAGAAATATCTGATCCATACGACCCCAGTTGAAATGCCGGGTTAAAGCAGCGAGTCGTCTTTCCATGCGCTCCAGATTGAGATAATGACGAAAACGGGTTTTAAAACTGATCCCCGTCTGCCGAGGTTGATCCGGATCGATTTCCCAGGGATGAAAATAAAAAATGACTGGCTGATGATCAACGGTATTCACCCTTTGCAGAAACCAGCGCGAGATAGCATAAGGCCAGAGGCGGAAATACCCGCCGCCACCGGCCGGAAAATTACGACCGAGCAGACGGACGGTAGTAACCGGCAATTCGAGTAGTTTCCCGGGATGGCGGGGATAAAAAGCAAAGCGTGGCGCATCCGGCATACCGTAATGATCGTGTTCTACCGGGTAGATACTGGAACTGTACCGATAGCCGGCCTTTTCCAGACAATCCAATGCCCAGAGATTTCCCTTGTTGATCGAAAAACTGGGAGCCCGATAACCCCATACCGGTTGGCCGCTGATATTCTCCAGCAGTTCTTTGCTGCGGATGATGTCCCCATAAAATTGCTCATAGTTCAGATCTGTTACGCGATGATGAGCATAACCATGACTGGCCAGCTCATGACCATTGTCAATGATTCGTTTTACCATTCCCGGATAACGTTCTGCTATCCAGCCCAATGTAAAAAAAGTGGCTTTAATTTCATTTTTATCTAACAGCATGAGAATCCGATCGACATTACGCTCCACTCGGCACGGCAATGCATCCCAGGATGATCGCGGAATATAGGGAGCAAAGGCCGATACCTGGAAATAATCTTCCACATCGATAGTCAATGCATTACGAATCATACGCTTTGTTCCAATTATGCGTTCGGTTCAGGGAAAGCTGCTATGTCAAATTCTTTCTGTATATCAAGCATAACTTCGTTTGCCTCGGCTTTGCCCAGAATCTGCAACGCTTCCAGACACCCCATAATCAGCAAACGATCACAAAACATATTGATTTTTCGGGGAATACCGGTAGAAAAATTATGTATCATCTCGAAAACCTCTTCCTGAAAGGCAGGATTTCCATTCCAGCCGGCTTTTTGCAGCCGATGTTCGATATAAGCCTTGGTCTCGACCAGATCCAGCGGTCCCAAATGATAAGTGGCAATCACTCTCTGGCGAAGCTGCTGCATTTGGCTACCGAGTAACGTTCTTCTGAATTCAGGCTGCCCAAGCAGAAAGGTTTGCAATAAAGGTCTGTTATCATTCTGAAAATTAGACAGCATCCGCAATTCTTCCAATGTCTGCGGCAGAAGATTCTGAGCCTCATCGACTACCAGCAGCACTCGCTTACCTTCATGATCACATTTACACATGAATCGCTCAAGCTCAAGCAATAGTACCGCCTTCGGTAAATTCTCATAAGGCAAACCAAAAGCAGCCGTTACCATTCTCAACGCATCATCCGGATCGAGACGGGTGCTCACAAGTTGTGCAGCCACGATCCGTTCCCGCTTCAACTTCTGGAAAAGGTGGCGCATCAGAGTCGTTTTACCAGCGCCTACTTCACCCGTGATAATGATGAAACCATCCTCCTGCGACAATCCGTACTCAAGGTAGGCAGCCGCACGCTTATGCCCTTTGCTGGGGAAAAAGAAATTTGGATCAGGCTTTAACTGGAATGGTTTTTCAGTCAAACCATAGTAGGCAAGATACATAATTGTCCGCTTTTCTAAAAATTCATATTCAAGGTAGCTGTCACGGCATTCGCACTGTAATCACTATTACTAAGACTGGATTCTCGCCGCAGGTAGCGATACATGATCATCCCTGTAGTGTTAGAAGTAAACTGTCTATTCAGACTTGCCATTATGATTATATTGTCATTTTTCTGGTCGCCTGCATTAAAAAAGATTTTGGTATAGCCAAAATTGATATTGGCACTGGTCCGGGGGGATAACCGATGATTCCATAATATGTTACCCCCGGTCTGAGTAGTGTTCCGGGTCAGCCTCGCATTTTCGATACCCACCAGGTCAGCATCTTCTTCATCCGGACTGAACGACTTTCTGGAATAATTAAAAGCCCGGAATACCAGTGAATTTTTTTTACCATTCAAGGTAAGAGAAGCCTGTAGACGCTTAAGCAAAAATAAACGGTTAGTCAGAAAATTATTGGGATCGGAAAATGAAAGCGGGAGTCCCTGCTCCAGTAGCGCTTCGCTGTTCTGAATACCCGAAAGCAGTGGATCCAGCATTGACGCATTCAGAATTGTCTCCCCAAATAAAGCCTGTCGACCAAAGGTAGTAATATCTTCGACATAACTCAGGCTCCATACCGTCCGGCGAGTACGATGATCAAGCGATCCGGCATAAGTATTGCCAAAAAACCTTTGTCCGCCCGAACCACTAATGCTGGTCCTTGTAGTAGGCGCCCAGGAAAAACCTGCTGTCCAAAAATGACTGGATGGACTCCCTCTTATCGAAAGGAAGCTGTTCCGTTCATACCCCCCCGTACCAATCAGGCTAAATTGAGACGTTATGATATATTTGAGCGTGCCGGCTATCCGTTCCAGCTCTATTGCCCCCAGACTGACTCCGGAACGCTCTCGACTGATTTCGGTACGGCTGTAGTCAATTCCCCACCCAAATGTCCTGAAAGCCGAACCACTATTTAACGAAAGAATTGCTGCATCAGAGGTATTACTGAAAAAATTACGCGCATTCGAACTCACTTCGCCATGGACATAGCGAATTTCTCCGGAAGCAAGATTTTTGAAACGGTGGCGTGCATATGGACTGACACTCCATCTGCGGATATCTCTCAAGTTGCCGGTCAGAGTGGCATTATCAAACGCCTGCGGCCCAAGCAGAGAAGCATTCTGCTGACTAATGGCAGCATTCCCGTCCACAAAAAAATGATTCTTGATGATTTCAGCCGTACCCACAGCATTCAGTTGATGCCGCGTGAGGAGCCGCTCGTTCTTTGCAAAGATAAGATTATTCAGAGTGTAATTGATATTAGTACTGAAACGGCGCCCTTCTCCTGTTATTCCTATCCCCGGATTGATTTGGGTTATAAATTCACTCCCGCCGCGCCTTCCAAATCCTCCAAATCCTCCAAATCCTCCAAATCCTCCCAACCTGACATTGTCCGTGTAAGTCTCACTGACTCTTAACCGTGGCTGAATATCCCATTCCGCCGCATTTGCCTGAGAAACCCAGCTACTTACTCCTGTAGCACTGCCAATCCACACATATGCCAGCCAGCGAGAAAAGCCGCTACAAACACAACCGAATAATTTCATCAATAATAATAGCCATAATATCCGGCAGTGGTGTGCGCTCTGGCCTTGTTATAAATCAGGTTAATCACATCACATGTTTCGATCTGCTGTAAAGCTTCCTTCACAGTTTGCTGGGTTGTCCTTTCGGCTTCGACTACCAGCACAATCTGCCCCATCTGACCCGCCAGTACACGAGCCTCACTGGTTAGCAGCAATGGGGGAGAATCAAATATTACTACCCGATCATGATAACGCTGTGCAAGCTCTATCAATATAGAGCGCATACTCTGGCTGGCCAGCAATTCCGTCGCATGAGTATGACGTGTCCCTGCAGGAATCAGCGTAAGTTTTTTCACATTGGTTTTCATCAAAACATCGGATATCTCCCACTGTGGATCACGAATAACATCCAGCAACCCCGGTTCTTCCCGATTGAAACCAAGTGTTCCAGGAATTGAGGGGCGCGCCACATCTGCATCGACCAGCAGTACCCGGTGATCCATTTCCATTGCTATACTCATGGCAAGATTAATTGAGCAGAAGCTCTTGCCTTCGCCGGCTAGTGAACTGGTGACCATAATCAGATTACCATTCTTTATTCCGCTGTCTGGATTGAATGCATTGGAAAGGAGCGGCCGTTTTATCAGCCGAAACTGTTCGGCAATCTGGGATTTGGTATGGTTAAGTGTAACGATACCTTTGCGATGCAGATTTTCCAGATCGATCTCTATTTTTTTTGTTGTTTTTTTCGCAGTATTCTTTCCGCTGGCCGGGCTGAGCGCCTGACTGGAATCTTCTTTGACAGTCGCCGTATTCCCCAAGTCCCGGTTTGACATTCCACCCGGATTAAGTGAAAACGGCAAATGATTGTTCGGAGGTGAGATTTGCACTGCATCAGCCTGCAGATCATTATCTGATTTGTTCTGTGCAAGCTTATCTACAGCCCTTTCAATTAAGTTCATGTCTTCTCCCCATCACTCTTCTTACCTTGCGCACCGATTTATGCTGCTGATACAGCAGGAAATTTCATATAAATCATTAATATTACATAACACACCACCAGCATCAGCAGAGAAATACCAAACGCATAGAAACGTCTCTTATGCTTCATTTTTTCCTGCTCCGTCCATATCATTGGAACGGTTCCCAGAATCGGTAGGCCTGTTAGCTCACGCAGACTGCCCTGGCTATGAAAAGTAGGTCGTATCTGACTGATGACAAAAGACAATCCTATTCCGCCCACCAAGGCTGCAAGAAAAACCAATGTAAACAGTTTCTTGCGATCGGGTCCGGATGGAATTTCCGGCACCGTCGGGGGATCAATAATTCTGAAGGATATCAATCCGGTAGTGGAGGTCAATTCCCCTGAAATTTCAGCAGATGCCCTGCGCTCCAGCAGCTTTTCATAATTGGCCTTATTCACATTGTAATCACGGTTGAGCTGTTGCATTTCCACCTCCACTACGGGAACTGTATTGCTCATCGATTTAAGCCGTTCAAAACGGCCTTCATATTCTGTCACCCGCGCCTTCATAGAAGCTACCAATGCTTCAGATTCGGCCAATGCGATATTCAGCTGTTGCATCATAGGATCATAATTTCTGCCATGGCCGTTAGCCGTACCTGCCAGTTTGGCCTCTTCTACCTTACGTTCTTCCAGTTGAGCAATCAATCGTCTGGTGGCAATCACATCGGGATGCTGATCAGTAAAATTCAGCATCAGATTATCCAGGTTTGTGGACAGCGCCTGAATACGCGCATCAATTTCCGGATTGACAATACTTTGTGGTGATACCTCGCTTACCTCCAGCAACAACAGCGGCTCGTCCCCTGTTATCTGTTTCTTGACCGCATCACGCGCCTGTTCAGCTTCTAGTAATGCAAGCTTTGCTCTCTCCAGCTCTTCCATGGTGGATACAAGCTGTGTGTAATAATCCCCCTGGCCAGGCAAAAGGCCGATATTTTTTTGCTTGAAAGCAGTCAACGCGGCTTCTGCAGCAATTAATTTTTCCTCGTAAGCAGCAATTTGCTGATCAATAAAACGTAACGCCGACGCAGAATCCTGTTTCTTACCCTCTAATCCACCTTCAACAAAAATAGTCAGAAGAGATTGAACTATATCTTTGGCCAGTTTGGGATCCTTATCATCATACGAAATCGTAAAAATATTATCCCTTCCTGTAGATGCAAGCTTGATGTCCTTCATGAGTGACGTCACCAGTTTTTCTCTGCTACTGTCATCTGTCACCTTGATATCCAGATCTACCATGCGAATGACCCTTTCGACATTCGGCCGGCTAATGAGTGTCCGGCTCATGATAACGATCTGCTGCTCCGGATTGGGTGATACCGTCATTCCTGCCATCAATGGCCGAAGAATACTCTGAGTGTCAACATAAATCCGTGCAGAAGCCTGATAATTATTAGGCATTTGATAGACGAAGAACCAACCCAGGACCGCAACGGTCCACGCGACTGCTACAGAAACCCACCTGTATTTCCACGTACCTTTGGCGTAAACTAGCAACTGAGCAATTAACTCACCCATTTCAGGCCACCCTGTCCTTTAATTACTCTATTTCAACTATCAAAAATAACTTTCCGGGATAACTAATACATCTCCCTGGTATACCGGTACGTTAGCAGAGATATCACCATCCCGGATCAGGTCATCCAGCCTGACGCGGAACTGCTGCTGCTCCCCGTTTATATTCCGAATGATCCTTGCTCTGTTTCCTGCTGCAAAATCAGTCAATCCCCCCACAGCAATCATGACATCCATCAACGACATATTTTCACTGTATGGAAGCGCCTGAGGCTGTGCAGCTTCACCGATCACTCTGACCTGCTCACTAAATGGTCCAACAAAACCCGTTATAACGACTGTTACAACCGGTTGCTGCAGATATTTCGATAAAGTCTCTTCAATATTACGTGCCAATTCGGTAGAGGTCTTTCCGCTTGCGGGTAAATCCTCTACCAGAGGGGTTGTAATTTTCCCATCCGGACGAACCGGCACACTCATGGATATTTCAGGATTGCGCCAGACTATGATGTTCAAGGTATCACCGGGACCGATCAGGTAATCATGCGGAATCTTCTCCCCCTGAGTACCAAGCAACGGATAGGTCGTACAGCCAGCCAGCACAAACACCTGAAAAATAGCTGACAAATTGATCAGCCAGACTTTAATCGAAATATTCACTGAAACCCTCAATATGAAAAACAACCACGCTGCAATCCCGCTTCTGTTCTCCGATGTTACTGCAGCAACATACGTCACACAGTTTCAGACATTAATTCATGCGTATCGTATCTATAGACAACGAAATCCTAAAACAGGATGTCAGAAAAATTACTATCCACTTACTTGCAGTACTAAGCCAGCCTACCATTTTTTTAAGAAAAAAATATGACTAATATCACTTATTTTTATCCAAAATGTGATGCTCGATGGCTGACAAAGACAGGATGTGCCCTTCTTTTACCAGAGCAGTAAATATTTATCAGAAACCCGGATTAATTGCCGGAGGAAGACAGACTTATATCGGCTGATAACCCGGCATCTTTAGTTGACCAAGAATGTCAAGGACTGTGTGATTCACACCTGAGTCGTAATAATTAATGCTGAGAATGTAGTTTTCATTACAAAGCGGCGCAATAGATTTTGGCTCCAACCGGTTACATATTATATTATTAGATAGCCCTTTTCAAAACGCCTTTCCAACTTGAGTAAGTCAACTAAACACCTAGAGCTTTCTCTCCTCGGTTTGATATTGGCGAGGTTTTGAATTAAAAGATGCGAATTCAACTCTGAGAACTTCTCCACCCACCTTTTCAGCTATTTGTCGAAAGTCAGTAACGTGTATTTCTGCAGGAACAATAAAAACCTGACTGACCCCTGACTTATAATAAGCCGTAATTTTCATACCACCCCTAGATTCCATTTTTATTTCTGTAAAAACAATGAATTAATCTGATCCACTTCAGCTCACACCTGGTTCAATATTTGCCTTTTATATAGTTGCCTCTTAATATAGTCTTCCATTAGGTTGTCAATTCGCATAGTCGATATACGATAACCTCCCCTCTCCGTATAAAACCCCGGTAGCAATTCCCGGATTCTAGAGTATTCAAATCAATTCAAATTCAGGATCAGCAGAGTATTTATGGCCCAATACGTTCTAGTCATGAATCGCGTCGGCAAAATTGTTCCTCCGAAGCGCATCATTCTCAAAGATATTTCTCTCAGTTTTTTCCCGGGAGCAAAAATCGGGTTGCTTGGTCTGAACGGCTCAGGCAAATCTACCTTGTTAAAAATCATGGCCGGGGTGGACACGGATTTTGAAGGGGAATGCACGCCGATGCCAGGTCTCAAGATCGGATATTTACCTCAAGAACCACAACTTGATGCCAGTCTTACTGTACGTGAAGCGATTCAGGAAGGATTGAGCGAAATATTAAGTGCACAACAGCAGTTAGAAGCTATCTATGCAGCTTATGCCGAACCGGATGCAGACTTCGATGCACTGGCAGCTGAACAATCACGGCTGGAAGCAATACTGATCGCACAGGAAGGAGATAACCTGACGCAGCAAATGGAGATTGCTGCTGATGCGTTACGCCTTCCAGAATGGGACACATTGATCCAGCACCTTTCGGGGGGAGAAAAACGCCGTGTTGCTCTATGCAGATTACTATTGTCCAAGCCGGACATGCTACTCCTGGATGAACCCACTAACCACCTCGATGCAGAATCAGTCGAATGGCTCGAACAATTCCTTGCACGTTTCCCCGGCACAGTGGTTGCGGTCACACATGACCGCTATTTCCTGGATAACGTCGCCGAATGGATACTGGAACTTGATCGCGGCCATGGTATCCCCTGGAAAGGAAACTATTCGAGCTGGCTGGAGCAGAAAGAAGCTCGTTTAAAACAGGAAGAAAGTGCAGAATCCGCCCGGCAGAAATCACTTAAGCAAGAATTAGAATGGATAAGACAGAATCCCAAAGGCAGACAAGCCAAATCTAAAGCCCGTCTTGCCCGGTTCGAAGAACTCAGCTCTCATGAATATCAGAAGCGCAATGAAACCCAGGAAATTTTTATCCCCGCTGCAGACAGATTGGGGAATGAGGTCATAGAATTCATTAATGTTTCCAAGGGATTCGGAGATCGTCTGTTGATTGATGATTTGAGTTTCAGGATACCACCAGGTGCCATTGTTGGAATTATCGGCCCCAATGGCGCCGGAAAATCCACACTATTCCGTATGATTATCAGTGGAGAACAACCGGATGCAGGTGAAATAAAAATTGGTGAAACTGTAAAAATTGCTTACGTGGATCAGTCACGTGATGCGCTGCCTGACAACCAGACTGTATTTCAGGTAATTTCAGATGGGAATGACATACTTGCTGTTGGAAAATATGAGATTCCGGCACGTGCTTATCTTGGCCGTTTCAATTTTAAAGGACCGGATCAGCAAAAAAATACCGGCATGCTTTCCGGGGGGGAACGGGGCCGCCTGCATCTTGCCAAAACACTGATATCCGGTGGTAATGTCCTGTTACTGGATGAACCTTCCAATGACTTGGATGTCGAGACGCTGAGAGCACTTGAAAACGCGCTGTTGGAGTTTGCAGGGTGTATTCTGGTTATATCGCATGATCGCTGGTTTTTGGATCGCATTGCCACACATATTCTGGCTTTTGAGGGTAATTCACAAGTCACCTTCTACACAGGTAATTATCAGGACTACGAAGCAGATAAACGCCAACGTCTGGGAGAAGAAGGAGCAAAGCCCAAACGTATCCGTTACAAACCTATTGTCCGCTAGGGCGTGTTGACGTTTCACATGGGTAACCAGAGGGTCATGCAGGCCATTGCT
>JBIQJX010000029.1:23099-26526 GCA_044507105.1 Nitrosomonas sp. | reverse complement strand
TTATAATACTAATAACCAGAGCGGCCGCGGGATGATTATCTGGATCCGGATTCCCCGGCCTCTGTCCGGATTGCCTTACTCTGTAACGATTCTGTCTCCAATTCTATTTATCGCTCTGCCAGAGTTTAGCCTCCCTATTTTTTTCGATTACCTGACAAACTCCCCTGGCAACACAAACGCCACTATACCTAACAATAAAAACAGAGAGAATCGCATATTTTTCACCTATTTGATCTCTGAATCTATTCCGGCATGCAGATGCTTAAACACACTTCTAATTTGTTTCTTCCCTCTGT
Organism: Nitrosomonas sp.; assembly: GCA_044507105.1. GTDB lineage: Bacteria > Pseudomonadota > Gammaproteobacteria > Burkholderiales > Nitrosomonadaceae > Nitrosomonas. Next base: position 26,230 of record JBIQJX010000029.1, on the reverse strand, counting down.
ATAGCTGCGCACTTTGAGGCAATTACTTCCATCAATCCATTCCAGGAAGCAACGAAACCTTTGGCTCCTTCTTCCTGCAACCTAATCGCCAGTGCATCAATATCGATTCCTGCTTCGGCAAATCGCGCCAGGATTTTCTCGCTGTCGCCACCATCAGGAGGCAGGACACCGCTCAATTCAGTATGATCGGCAAGGGCATTCAAAGTACTTTCCGGCATGGTGTTAACCGTAAAAGGTGCAGCAAGAGCTTTCGCATAAAGTATATCGGAAGCTTTGGGATTTTTGGTTCCTGTACTTGCCCACACCAGTCTCTGCGGCCGTGCCCCGGCATTATAGGCACGCAGCCAGCGGGAAGAACCGAGCAGATTACATACTGCGCTATAAGTATGATTGGCAATGGCAATTCCAAGTTTGTCCTGCAAGTCATTGGAAACCCTGTCTGCCACTGCGACATCCCATCGGCTGATGAATAGGGAAGCAACAGATATGACATCAGGGTTGAGGCCCGCATCAATACGCCGTTCAATTCCGCACAGAAAAGCTTCAGCCGCAGCCAGATATTGCTCGCGACTGAACAGCAAGGTCACATTGACTGGTATACCGGCAAAGATCGCCTCTTCGATGGCGGACAGACCTTCCTTCGTTCCCGGAATCTTGATCAGCAGATTCGGTCGTGCTGCCCGACTGTACAACTCTTTCGCCGCCTCAATAGTACTGGCAGCATCGTAGGCCAGTAAAGGAGATACCTCCAGCGATACCCACCCGTCGATACCGTTGGTGCGATCGTAAATCGGTCTGAACAAATCGGCAGCCTGAACAAGATCTTCCAGCGCAAGATCGAAGAAAATCGTTTCAACCGGTTTCCCCTTCCTTAACGCAGTACGAATTGCAACATCGTAAGCGCTGCTTTTCCCAATCGCATGATTGAAAATTGTCGGATTTGAAGTTAATCCGGTTACTGATAATTCTGTGATATAACGTTCGAGTATGCCACTGGTCAGTAAATCACGTGTGATGTTATCGAGCCAGATACTCTGGCCCAGATTATGCAACAATTGAGTCGCTTTCATGGGGCAGCTCCTTAAGTAAATAGAATCAGACTACCATCGGCTGTCGCTGCTACGCTTGCGCGAGCCTCAAACGCACAGCCCGCCTGACAACTGAAATGAAGAAAGGCTGATCAGGCAAAATACAATGTCTACCAGTTAAAAATCCGGGAAATGACTCCGGGAAAACTGGGAAGCGAGTCGAGCAGAAAACAGGGAGTAAATATCAGACCACCCAGTCCGAGTATCTTTGAATGATACGGACAGGTGAAATATGTACCACAGGGTAAATACTGAAACAGCAGGAAAGCAATCGTCGAGAATAACTGATGATTACGCGCAACGACATTTTTGAAGACTATACCGTCTTATAGTGTCTGGATAGACTGTAGACTGCAGTTACCCACCCCTCTTTCAGATTTACCGTAAAAACTGCGCTGCCTCACACTGCTCACCGACCCAGCGACCCACAGTGTCGGCATATACGTAGACCGGTGTACCCTGTACCGTGCTGTTAAATTCCGTCCTTCCAGTAAAATTTTCAGGATTGGAAAAAATACCTTCAGCATGACCGTCCCCCTTGAACTGAGAATTGTCACATACGAGTTCTACCTGATAGCGATTGCCCGTTCTGCTGGCATCCCGGACTGTACATCCCGACTGATCCTCATAAAAATGAGAAGGAATATCCTGTTCAGTCATTTCTGCCGTAATACAGACTCTGGAAGTTACTGCACCGTCCTGTACATGGGGGATCTCCAGTCCATATTGCCGGGCCAGACTGGTAATTTGCTGCATCTGTTCCGATGGAATATGCGGCACCAATCCCAGCAAATCGGATTTAGTCGTGACCTCCCATAATCCGGGACGAATAGTACTATCGGCCTGTCCCGTGGTACAGACTACCGATAACAGGATAGCTGGCATAATCGTGCGCATGTAATACCGATTGTAATTAGTAACGTTCGCGGTGCCTTTTGCCATCTTCCCTGACTTCAAGAATTTCCGCATCCTCGATCATTCCATCTTTTTCTGCGGCTGAGGCGCGTGCAGATTGCCGGAATTTGCGCCGCAACCACCATAACCGCGCACCGACCACGGCTGCTGCAGCTGCAAATAAAGCCAGCACAATCGAAAAGAAAAACGCTCCTAATACTACTATCACAATCACTGCCGGAATGAGTGTCAAATAAAATACCCATCGGCTGGCCGGCGATGTTTTCAATGGTTCACTGTTCGGGCCGGCCTCTCTTCCATGAAGGATCTGTCTGACAATTATCCTTCTGTAGTCGTCACGCATCGCATCCACTCCTCTATTTCGGTAATGCTCTTGGGCGCTGCTCGAGTAAGAATTTCATGGCCTGTCGGCGTTACTGCCACATCATCTTCAATTCTCACGCCGATATTCCAGAAATGTGGGGGAACATCTTCCGCCGGACGAATGTAGCAACCTGGCTCAACGGTCAGGGTCATTCCCGGAATCAGTTCGCGCCACTGCCCTGCCTGCTTGTACTCGCCGGCATCATGTACGTCCAGACCCAGCCAGTGTCCAGTACGATGCATATAGAAACGTTTATAAGTTTCCGTTTCGATCACTGCATCGGGACTGCCTTGACACAAACGTAAATCAATAAATCCCTGCACCAGGACCTGTAAAGCTGCCTGATGAGACATATCCCAATGACTGCCTGGCTGTACCGCATCAATTGCCGCAGCCTGAGCAGCCAGCACTAGCTGGTAAATATCTTTTTGTGCCCCGGAAAATTTCCCATTTACAGGGAAAGTTCGCGTAATATCTGCGGCATAACCGTCGAGCTCGCACCCTGCATCAATTAACAATAAATCATTTGCCTGCAGCAAGGCATTATTTTTGACATAGTGCAGTACACACGCGTTCCTTCCAGCTGCTACGATAGACGAATAAGCGGGGGCCTGAGCGCCCTGCCGGCGAAATTCATAAAGCAGTTCAGCCTCGATTTCGTATTCATACTTACCCGGTTTCGCTGAATGCATTGCCCGCTTATGTGCATCAGCAGAAATTCTGGCGGCTTCACGCATCACTGCCAGTTCACCGCTGTCTTTGAT
>JBIQJX010000029.1:0-22999 GCA_044507105.1 Nitrosomonas sp. | reverse complement strand
GCTGCTTCCGGTCCGTAGCGGAATCCATCCCAGATTTCCCGCTCGGGGTCTTTGTCCTGGCAAAATAAAATCTGTTGTGGGGCAGCTGTGTTTCCGGTTGCAATTAATACCAGAACAGCTTCAGGTTCACGAAAACCTGTCAGATAATAGAAATAGCTGTCGAAACGGTAAGGATAACTAGTATCCCGGTTGCGGTATTTTTCGGGTGCAGTGGCGATCACTGCAACGCCCTGCTGCATATGCGACAACAAGCGCTGCCGTCGCTCAATATAGGTCTGAATCGGAATCATGTTATCGGATTCTTGCAGGAATCACGGGAGAAAGCAATGATTAGATCACGCCTTTTCTTCTGATGTCATAGGAAAAATACGTGTATGCAAACGCATTGCTAACGTCCCGTTTCCATTTATGGTTAAAATGTAATATTTTCTCATGAGGTTGAATATGTATCGAATTGCTCCAAGTATTCTTTCTGCCAATTTCGCCAGGCTGGGCGAAGAAGTTACCCATGTTCTGGATGCAGGCGCAGATATCATTCATTTCGATGTCATGGATAATCATTACGTTCCTAATCTGACAATCGGACCACTGGTATGTGAGGCACTCCGTCCACTGACTCAGGCTATTATTGATGTCCATCTGATGGTTGAACCGGTTGATCGTATCGTTCCCGATTTTGCCAAGGCCGGCGCCAACATCATTTCTTTTCACCCCGAAGCTTCCAGGCATATTGATCGCACGATTGGGCTCATCAAGGAACACGGATGCAAAGCCGGTCTGGTTTTCAACCCTGCCACCCCGCTTTCGTACCTCGACCATGTAATGGATAAACTCGATTTGATCCTGATCATGTCGGTCAACCCCGGTTTCGGCGGACAGGCTTTCATTCCTGAAGCATTGAATAAGCTGCGACTGGCACGAGAACGTATTGATGCCAGCGGGCGTGATATTCTGCTGGAAATCGATGGGGGTGTAAAAGTGGACAATATCGCGGAAATCGCCCGGGCCGGCGCGGATACTTTCGTGGCCGGCTCTGCCATTTACGGCGCCGGCAAAGACAGTGACCCTAACCGCTATGACAGTATTATTGCCGCTATGCGTGCTGAACTGGCAAAAGTCGCCTGACCACAACTTTTCTTATTCCATGACTAAAACCAACATACGATCCTTTGACCAAATCTCGTTTCCGATCCCGCTCGAAGCAGTTATCATCGATCTGGATGGCACCTTGCTTGACACCGCACAAGATCTTGCGCTAGCCGCCAATATGATGTTGCGTGAACTGCAAATGGCAGAATTGCCTTCATCGACCATACAGACATTCATTGGAAAAGGTGTGCCCAAACTGGTTAAGCGCACACTCACCAATAGTCCGGATGATGAACCGGACCCTGCATTGTTTGAGCAGGCATTACCGATTTATGAGCGCCACTACGCAGAAAATCTGTATGTGCATACCCGTCCTTATTCTGGCGTCATTGAAGGGCTTGACCGGCTCAAACTGAACGGATTCCGTCTGATCTGTATCACCAACAAAGCGGAAGCTTTCACTATGCCACTGCTGCGCATGACCGGTCTGCTGGATTATTTCGAACTGGTACTGTCTGGTGATAGTTTGCCCCGGAAAAAACCTGATCCGCTACCGCTGCTGCATGCTTGCGAATATTTTGGAGTTTCGCCTGAAGCAGCGTTGCTGATTGGAGATTCGTCAAACGATGCCATTGCAGCACGTGCAGCAGGTTGCCATATTTTCTGTGTACCTTATGGATATAACGAAGGACATGACGTAAATAAACTTGACTGTGATGCAGTAGTTGATTCCATCATTGATGCTACCCGGCTGATCACATACCGGCGCGATAGCGAACTGGTATAAATGAGTCAGGCAATATTTTAATGATAGAGCATCGATAGTAGATTTTATTGATCAATACAGTATCTACTTCCCGCTATTAACCTCATTACTCCCTTAGCATTTTATTTCCCGTGAATCAATGTGTAACTAAAAGCGAATTCAGCGCTCTGGCTGCACAGGGGTATAACCGGATTCCCCTGGTACTGGAAACGTTTGCTGATCTCGATACTCCCCTCTCCATCTATTTGAAGCTGGCTAATCAACCTTACTCCTACCTGCTGGAATCTGTGCTGGGAGGAGAACGGTTCGGACGCTATTCGGTCATTGGTCTGCCGGCAGAGACCCGCCTGGAAGCCCGTGCCAGTCATATCAGTATTTTTTCAAATAGGAAAACGGATGAGATCGATACAGACGATGTCCTTGGTTTTATCGGTACTTTCCTGAATCGGTTCAAAGTAGCTCCTCATGCGGGATTACCCCGATTTGGCGGGGGTCTGGCCGGGTATTTTGCTTATGATACGGTGCGTTATATCGAACCCAAACTGGCCGGTCATGCACAGCCGGATACTTTGCACACACCGGATATCTTGCTGCTGCTCTCGGAAGAACTGGTAGTAATGGATAATCTTTCCGGAAAACTTTATCTCATTGTCTACAAAGATCCGGCATCAGAAGGCGCCTATCACGCTGGCAAAGGTCGCCTCAGGGAATTACTGCATAAATTGCGGGAACCTCTGCCGATTCCGGTCGAAAAACCGACCTCTTCTGGCGCGGCAGTATGTGAATTCCCCGAAGCCGATTTTCTTGCTGCAGTAGAAAAAGCAAAACGTTATATTGTCGAGGGTGACATTATGCAGGTGGTCCTCTCGCAACGGACCAGCAAACCTTACTCCGCCTCCCCACTGGCATTATACCGGGCGCTACGCAGCCTTAATCCTTCACCTTACATGTTCAATTACCACTTGGGTGATTTTCATGTTGTGGGTGCCTCACCGGAGATTCTGGTCAGACTGGAGGAAAATACTGTCACCGTACGCCCGATTGCGGGTACCCGGCCTCGCGGCCAGGATGTAGCAGCAGATCGGGTGCTGGCTGCTGATCTGCTGGCGGATCCCAAGGAGCGGGCCGAGCACATCATGCTGATGGATCTGGGACGCAACGATATCGGCCGGGTCGCACAAACCGGCACGGTAAAGGTAACAGAAAACATGCAAATAGAATATTATTCTCATGTCATGCATATCGTTTCCAATGTAGAAGGAAAACTTAAACCGGGTTTGAATGCCATTGATGTGCTGCGCGCCACCTTTCCCGCAGGCACTGTCAGTGGTGCGCCTAAAATCAGAGCCATGGAAATCATCGACGAACTTGAAATTTCCAAACGGGGTATCTACGCCGGTGCAGTTGGCTATCTGGGCTTTGATGGTGACATGGACCTTGCCATCGCTATTCGTACCGGCATCATCAAGGAAGGTATGCTGCATATACAGGCAGGTGCCGGTATTGTAGCTGACTCGATTCCCCAAAATGAATGGGTTGAAACTCAAAATAAAGCCAAAGCGCTGCTGCGAGCGGCACAAATTGCCGAAGACGGGCTGGACAGTAAAATCGATTGATAAAGGGGCAGTTTATTTTCTCAGGGATTACGAGAATGAACACCCGTTCCATACTCATAAACGAGTTTTCCTCCCAGCCATCCTGCGATGCAGAGAATAATAAATCCTGCTACAGACATGGCAACAGCAAGTATGTCCGGTTGCCCCAGACGAGTCCCATCCAGACGCAGAAACAGACTGATGGCATAAAATGACCAGCTGGTCATCATCAGCATCATATGTTGATTAGCGATCTTCATAGCCGGACTCTGCTGGTCAATTTTTCCAAGCTCGAGCAAGCCCGCGACCATAGCCAGTAAGGCCGTCATCGTTCCGATAACGAGCAACACCCCAGCCATCCAGCTGACCTGTTCATTCGTGAACAAGCCGATCACATCACCTATCGTCGAAAGGAACCAGGTTGCAACGGGAAAATGAACCAGCATCGGATGTATGGGGTGTCTCATATCAGAATATCCTTTTCGCGCTTAAAGCAATACACTAAGTAAAGTGAGGAAGCCGGCCACAGCCACCCCTGCATGAATAAAGACAATATTCCTGGGAGCTACATTACCTTTTACATGGATTGAAGCAAGATAAAAACCACCCAGTGCAGCAATGACCAGCAGAGCCAGTGCAGCAGTCAGACGCCCGCTCCCTGAACCCTCCAGGATCACCAGTATCAGTGTCACCAGCCCGGTTGCGCCCAGCAAAGCATGTACAATCGAAACAGGCCAGGGAGCCAATTGACCCGAAAGTACTTTTGAGGCCAAAAATATCCCCCCTACTGCAGCAATTGCAAAGGCCAAAATTGAAAAAGTCAGCATTTCTGTTCTCTCCTCTTTTTTTACTCAGGGATTTTTACTATACTGCACATTTTTACACTTTTGCAATATGAATATGTCAAATCTTATAAAAATAATGTTTTAATCCTTATGAAACCGGCTTTGTCACTGCTAGGCGAACGCCAGCAATCGTTGCTCACTACCCTGCTGCACCATCGCAAGGGACTCACAGTAGAGGAATTATCCAGCCTGCTGGCTATTTCCCGTAACGCCGTCAATCAGCATCTAAGCAGCCTTGGCAGCAGTGGCTTTATTCGAGGTGCCCTGCTGGAAAGTACTGGTGGCAGGCCGGGCAGAGTATATACGCTGACACCTAGTGGTTTGGAGCTTTTTCAGAGGCGTTACTCTTTTCTTGCAAAACTGCTGCTCTCCTGGATAGATAAAAATATAGGTGAACATGAACTGAAAAGCTGTCTGGTCGAGCTTGGAAAACAGATGGCGAGCGGATTCGAAACACGCATCACGCAACATTCATCCCGTGCAGACAGACTCCGGGAAGCAATCAATATTATGTGTGAGCTTGGTTATGACGCACATGTGCATCAGATTTCCGAACATCAGACAGAAATCATCGCTAATAACTGTATTTTTCATGAGCTCGCTCAACAGGATCAGGGATTCTGCAAACTTGACATCAGTTTTTTGACACATTTACTTAAAGCAGATATCGAGCATAGAGAATGCATCGTCAAAAACGGTAATCACTGCTGTTTCAGAATCAGGGATTCTATTGGTCACTCTTCCTGATCCCCAGGTCAAGGGAAACGGGACCATCACTGATGACAGTTATAATTTGATTTGTACCAAAAACAGCTTCGAATACAAGCAGATGTCCGCCTGATCATCAGGACGGACAATAGGGAGAAATAGTGTCATGCATCCAGCTCAATACAGAAAAATCAGCCTCTGGCTGCTTCTGGGATGCAGTCTGCTTCCTGCCACTTCGGCCTGGGCGGAAGAAAACGGACTGATCGAAACGCTGACCGGTTACAGCATCAGCGAAATTACACCGGCCCCGTCAATAAAACTGAAATTCGGCGGATGGGTGGAAGCCGGCTTTACCGGCAACCCCGGAAACCCGCACAATGGTTCAAATTTCCCGGTCGCATTTAACGATAAATCCAATCAGTTTAAACTCCATCAGGTTTATACCTATATCGAGAAAGAAATTGATACTACTGGAAATTCATGGGATATCGGAATCCGTGCCGATATTTTGTATGGTGCGGATGCGAGATTTGTCACAACCAAAAATTTTGATTCAACCATCCTGGGCGATAATCCAAAACGACAACTGGTATTTCCCCAAGTGTATCTCAACCTGTTCGCTCCGATCGGTAACGGTATCAGCCTGGCAATCGGTCATTTTTATACTATTATCGGATATGAGTCCGTTCCGGCTCCCAATAACTTTTTTTTCTCACATGCCTATACTATGCGGTACGGTGAACCGTTTACACATATGGGCATTATGCTCTCTTATCCATTCAGCGATAATCTTTCAGCTCAAAGTGGAGTGGTTACCCGCTGGGATACGTTTTCGAGACGCTCACCCGATTATATGGGAGGATTGAAGTATGTCACCGATGATAAAAAAACCGTTCTTACTGCTTCCCTGATTACTGGAGATGTCAAAACCGGTCCGCTGAGCAATGACCATAATCGGACGATGTATAGCATTGAACTGGAGAGAAGTATCACTGATAAGCTGCGATATGCATTACAACACGATTTTGGGGTTGAAGAAAAAACTTCAACCTCCTCTTCGGCCATATGGTACGGTATTAACCAGTACCTGTTATACGATATATCATCCCGTATCGGGGCAGGACTGCGTTTTGAATGGTTCCATGATAAAAACGGAACACGGGTAATTGGGGATGGCAGAAATGAAGATTTTATTGGTATTACTGCCGGGGTGAATTACAAACCAATAGCGGGAATCACTGTACGTTCAGAAGTACGCTATGATCTGGCTGTTCATCATGATATTTTCAGAGATAGCAAAGATAATGATCAGCTCCTCCTCTCGACCAGCGCCATTCTGCATTTTTAACTCTGCCAGCTGATTCCGTCAAAAACATCGGAATAAAATAAACTCAGAATTCATTTCTTCGGCACATAAAGATCAGTAATCGTACCCTCGGCCATTTCTGCAGCAAACAGAACAGTTTCTGACAGAGTCGGATGAGGGTGAATGGTTAGCCCGATATCCTGCATATCTGCTCCCATTTCCAAGGCTAATACTGTTTCAGAGATCAGTTCACCTGCATGGGATCCCACGATCCCGGCACCCAGGATTCTTCGGGAAGTTTTATCAAAGAGCAATTTGGTCATGCCTTCATCGCGCGCCATAGTGATTGCACGGCCGCTGGCAGCCCAGGGGAAAACTACCTTCTCATAAGCAATGCCTTGCTTTTCAGCTTCTACTTCGGTCAGTCCCGTCCAGGCAATTTCAGGGTCAGTGTAAGCGACCGAAGGGATAGTACGTGCATCGAATGCAACTTTATGGCCAGCGATAACCTCTGCTGCAACTTTACCCTCATGCGAGGCTTTATGCGCCAGCATGGGTTCCCCGGCGATATCACCAATTGCAAAGATGTGTGGCACACTGGTACGCATCTGCTCATCGACAGGGATGAACCCACGCTCGTCTGTTGTGATACCGGCAGCTTCAACACTGATCAGTTTTCCATTAGGTCGCCGTCCAACTGCAACCAGCACCTGGTCATACTGTTGTATTTCCGGTGTCTGTTCACCCGCGAAGAAAACCTGCAAGCCGTTGTCATCAGCCTCGATCCGATCGACACTGGTATTAAGATAAATGGCTTCACAATCTGCCTTTAATTTTTTGTACAGTGGTTTGATCAGATCGGCATCCGCTCCCGGAATAAGCTGCGACATACGTTCCACAATGCTGATCCGCGTACCCAGCGCCCGATAGACGGCAGCCATTTCAAGCCCAATGATACCCCCTCCTACAATGAGCATGTGTCCGGGAATTTCCCCCAGCGCTAAGGCACCGGTCGAATCGATAATGCGTTCATCAGTCGGAAATCCGGGAATATGAACTGCACTGGACCCTGCTGCAATCACGCAATGATCAAAGGAAATGGTTTTACCTCCATCCGGAGTACTGACTTCGATCAGATTCGGATTGACGAATTTTCCCGTGCCCTGAACAACCGTTACTTTGCGTTGACGGGCAAGCGCTGCCAACCCTTTGGTCAGTTTACCTACCACCGCATTCTTCCAGGTGCGCAGCTTGTCGAGATCGATTTCAGGCTGACCAAAGTGGATGCCGTACTGACTCGCTTCTTGCGCCTCCGTCAGTACTTTTGCCGTATGCAGTAACGCCTTGGACGGAATGCAGCCGACATTGAGACAGACACCGCCCAGTGTCGGGTAACGCTCGATTAATATAACTTGCTTGCCCAGATCGGCTGCCCGAAATGCGGCAGTATAACCGCCCGGTCCTGCGCCCAGTACCACAACTTCTGCGTGCATCTCACCATGATCAGTTGCAGTGGCTACATGAGAAGACGTTTTTTCTGGCGCGGGGGCAGCTGTCTGCTGATCAGGTGCTGCAGTATCCGGTGACCCAGACTCAGATTCTGGTGACGCGGTCTGATCGGTTTCTTCGTCGGTTTCCAATGTGATGATAAGTGATCCCTGCGAAATTCTGTCACCAGCTTTGACATGTATCTCTTTCACCACACCGGCCCGGGGAGCTGGTACTTCCATCGAAGCTTTATCAGTTTCAAGTACCAGCAACGGTGTTTCCTGTGCCACCTCTTCACCGGGTTTGACCAGAATTTCTACGACGGGGACATCCTGGAAATCACCGATGTCAGGTAAAGTTACTTTCTCAAGTTGTGTCATATTTTTATTCTCTGATGTGGCCGTCGCCCAGCACGATAAACTTCTGACTGGTCAATCCTTCCAGCCCTACCGGGCCACGCGCATGCAGTTTGTCTGTGGAAATGCCGATTTCTGCACCGAGGCCATATTCAAAACCATCAGCGAAACGGGTTGAAGCATTCACCATGACTGAGCTGGAATCGACTTCACGCAGGAATTGCCGGGCGCGCGAATAATCTTCAGTCACAATGGCATCAGTATGTTGTGATCCGTAAGCAGCAATATGCGCAATGGCCTGATTGATATCTGTCACAATGCGAATACTCAATATTGGCGCGAGATATTCCGCATACCAATCGTCCTCCAGTGCCGGTTTTATTTCGGGAACCAGTGCACAGGCTGTTTCATCGCCACGTAGCTCGACACCCTTTTTCAGGAAAATCTTACACATGGCGGGCAGAAACTGCTGGACGATACCGGCATGCACCAGTAATGTTTCCATAGTATTACACGTGCCGTAACGCTGTGTCTTGGCATTATCCACAATATGAACAGCTTTCTCCAAATCAGCCTGGACATCAACATACACATGGCAGACACCATCCAGATGTTTGATAACCGGCACCCGCGCCTCATTTGCGATTCTCTCGATCAGTCCTTTACCGCCACGAGGCACGATCACATCGACATATTCGTGCATAGTAATCAACTCACCTACTGCTGCGCGATCGGTCGTCTCCACAATTTGCACGGCACTTTCAGGTAAGCCGGCTGCTTTGAGTCCCTCCTTCACGCAAGCCGCAATAGCCTGGTTACTCTGCATGGCTTCCGATCCGCCGCGCAAAATAGCTGCATTCCCGGCTTTCAGGCACAAGCCGGCAGCATCTGCGGTTACATTTGGACGTGCTTCGTAAATGATACCAATCACTCCCAGCGGCACTCGCATTTTTCCGACCTGGATACCGGAAGGGCGATAATCTAAGTCCGTTACTGCTCCGACCGGATCAGGCAAGGTGGCAATCTGCTCAAGGCCGGCAGCCATGTCTGCTATTCCCCTCGCAGTCAATGTCAATCGATCGATCATGGCAGAATCCAGACCTCTGGTTTTGGCCTGCGCCACGTCCCCGGCATTAGCTGCCAGTAATAACCCTTCATCGCGACGGACAGCCTCGGCCATAGCCAAGAGTGCCTGGTTCCTGGTGGCAGTATTTACCCTGGCGATGACACGCGCTGCTTCGCGCGCGTTTCGCCCCAACATCTGCATCGCAGCGTGGATATTATCGATATTACCCATATAAAATATACTTATTGTTACTGAAATAAATAAGTGGTGAATCCCATCCGGACAGTTAGGAGTCGGCAGCCAGATGAAAGTCTCTTATCTCTTCCTGTATTCGTGATTTTAGATTTCCGGTCGGAGACATTATTCTCCGGATTGTTTAGCCGCCGGTCTCCGCCATTTCCCTGCCTGAATCAGTTTGTTTCTAAGACCGGGCAACGGAAAATCGAATCCGTAAGCTCGTTCCGCATAATGACTGGCCTTTTCATAGTCCTTTTGCCTAAAATATAGCAGCCCCAGGTTATAAAGAATTGTTGCGTTATCCGGTTCCAAACTGGCTGCCACTTCCAAGTGTTCTAATGCTTCCTTATTTCTGCCATGATGAGATAAAAATGCGCTGTAAATCGATCGAACCTGTGCATCGTTGGCATTCATACGGATTGCCCGATCAAAATAACACTCTACCGGCCATTTCAGGTCCGGAATACGCGTAGATTTCTCCCTGATCGAATATTTGACCAGTGAAATTAGCGCACGGTGATGATTGGGCCAGGCATGAAGTGTGTAATCCAGATCTCCTGCTGGAGTTGAACTCGTATTTCCCCTGATCAAATTTTCCACCTCAGAGGTAAAATGATGAGCTTCTACGACCTTCAGTTGTCCTGAATGATTAAACCGCTCCATATAATCAAACGGGCCAAAGGAGCTCTTCAGTTCCCCGCAGAAACTCTTGCTCTTAGCGGCTCCCATTGTCAAGGGTGTAAAAAACAACAGCATAACAGCAAAAATTGCCACAGTCTTCATAGATATTCTTTCCAAAGCTCAATACTTTACTTACTGGTTTCCGCGATATTACTCAATAACTTGGCCAGTTCTCTGCCCTTGTCCTCTCTAGAATTGGATCGTATTTTATTCATTGGTGCAACCGGCGCCCGGTCTCCTCTTAGCAATGTGAGAAAGCGCTTCAACTCTTCCATGATCCTTTTCTTCGAGTCTAAAGGAGCTATTGTATCAATTCCCATACTCTGAAGCTTTTTTGCGGTATCACCGACCGGATCCGTCAACGCCAGAATGGGACGCTGCGCGCGCAGGTATTCATATAGCTTAGCGGGAATTTGATTATTACAATTCGCCGCTTGCAAAATTAGCAATCCGTCAACAGCCATCATTTCAGAAAGTGCCGCTTTATAAGAAACAGGAGGCGCAAGAGAAACAATCGTACCAATTTCAAAACGGTCGATCAGGGTTTGCAGATAATCTTCGTGATGCGAAGCCCGCAAAATAATATGCAGACTCTCAGCATTGATAACATTCTGCTTCAGCAGCGCAGACAAGGCATCAAACAGGAACGTAGGATCACGTTCCGACGGATAAATGATGCCGCTGTGTAACAAGGTAATCCGTCCGGCTCCTGCAATCTGATTCGCCGGATGAGTGATCGAAGTAAAACTGAACTCATCGTATCCGTTTTCTATCAAATGGAATCGCTCTCTCGGAGTATGGGGAAACCGAGTCTGATAATCCTTCAGCGTACCCGGCGTCGTGAAAACTGCACTGGAGCAATATGCGATTGTTTTATTCTCTACTCGTTCATAAGCGCGATAAGTTAACGGATGGGGCGGGTAATCCGGTTGTACCATGGGATCTCTGAAATCAGCCACCCAAGGGATACCTGTTATGCGATGTAAGGTCAGTCCGATCAGGTGGGCCGTTGCAATAGGATACGTCGACCAGATCACATCCGGCCTGTACTTTCTGATCAGGTACCATCCTGCAGGGACTGCTCCCAGCCACCAACTCATCCAGCGGTCCGGCAACGCCAGAACTCGCGGATATCGTCCTTTCCACGTCAGATGCCTGGCAGTATCCAGCGCGAAAGCCCGACAGACACGTGCCTGTTCCGGAATATCTGCCAGTTGACTGGCATCAGTCTGCTGATAGGCACGTGGAGAAACTGTCAGAATGATCGGCTCCCAGTCATGACCAGGCAAATAACGTGCAAAACGCAATGTCCGCTGGATACCACTACTTCCCTGCAGAGGTGGAAAATGGTAAGCGATCATCAGCACTCGCTTTACCATGACAATACTCGATTTCTGGTCAGTTCTGCCACCTGGTCGCGCCATTCACGCGTGGAAAAAGTATGGTTGGCGTTTTCCATGTGAAAAATTTCTGTCTGCCTCGTTCTCATGGCTATCTGCCAGTCTGCCGACGAATCGACCAGATCCAGAAATTCACGCGCTGTCAAATCATTTCCACTGGTAATGATCAGTATTTTACCCGTGAAACGTTGCAACCCATCCAGCATACGTTCCGGCAAAGGAACAGTCAGATCACATGCTGAACCGATACTCTTCTCTGGGGCAGCCGAGTTTTTTCCGCCCTGCAGGCTGTTCCTGCTGAATTCATACAAAGATTGAATGGAAGCTAGAGGATTGAATTTTCCACCCAGCAGTTTTTTCCAGAACTCCCACTCAAACAAGCGTTGCAGATAATAATGTTTCAGGTACGCTTTAGCAATGCCCTGTTCCGTCCTGACCCACGGATTCAGCAGAATCAAACCACTCACGCGCTGATCCTGATGAGCATAAAACAATGCCGCCGAGGCCGCGTCACATAATCCCCAGATAACCATATCTTTCAAACCGGCACATTCTCCGAAGAAAAAATCGACAGCACTGCGCAAATCCTCTCCGACATGTTCAAACGTCCGCATCTGACCATCACTGTCGCCCATGCCCCGGAAATCAAAACGTATTACAGGGATGCCACATCCCGCCAGATAACGGGCCAGCAACACAAATTGACGGTGGCTGCCAACACGGTACTGCGGCCCCCCGACGGCAATGAGTACGCCTCGCGCAACCGGTTGCTGCGGGATATTCAAAATTCCATAGAGCCAGGCACCCTGGCATCGAATGCGCACAGCCCGTTCCTGAGAACTCATAGATGGATTCCTGCGAATGGCCTGACTGTAGCCGCCAGCAGATCCGAGCACTCACTGATTTCCTGAGTTGCCCAAAATGGCAGACCAGGTATCGATACAACTTCCGGGTCAATACCGGCCTGATTCCACGCATTCAGAACCGACACCCCGGCAGGGGAAAGTCCGCGCCCTGCCTCTGCGACGATTTCAAACCAGTATATGCCATTATTCCTGACAGCCAGCCCGCTCAGTTTCAAATTATCGATAGCAGCTGCTATTGCAGGAGCAAGAGTATAGCCGGCTATTTCGATTGGTTCACCAGTCTCTAATATTTCACGCAACGCCTGTACACTCAGTGAGTTATCCCGATTATCCGTCATAATTTTATTCGCCAGTCTCAAACGCAGAAACTGGGTCAGGAAAGATTTACCACTAATTACAGGCTGCCAAAGCACAAACTTCACAGCATCCCCGTCTTCCTTCTCTCTGGCATAATCCAGTGCAAGTAAAGCACCCAGTCTCAATCCCCAAAAATGAATAGAAATATAACCTTGCCGGATCAGCCACTGCCTGGCGCAGGCAATATCCTTTTTCCAGATTTCCCACGTTGCCTCTCCAAAATCACCCTCGCTGTCTCCGCATCCATACAAATCTATCTGCAGCACACCGAATCCCATGGTGGCAAATGCTCTGGATTGCAAAGCAGCCATACGCCGGGATTTATTCATTTCTTCCGCAAACGGATGAATATAAAGGAACGCAGTGGTTTCGGACGGATGCCCGGCCGGCGAGTGATAAAGGCAAAACCGTTTCCCGGGTGAAGCATCCAGAAAAAAAGGTTCAGCCGGTATATTTTTCATGCGGTTTCAATGCGACAATTTCTGCTCTACAAAAAGAGCCAAATTTCCAAGTGTCTCAAACGTCTGCGCGCTGATCTCATCATCATCGACTGAAAAATCGAAGTATTCTTCCAGTGCGGTAATTACATTGACAACCGCCATCGAATCCAGCTCCGGAATATTTCCGAGCAAAACGGAACCGGCCGTCAGCGTATGTTTTCTTTCTCCCAGACTCAACACATCCCCTAAAATATTTCTGACTTCTTCAAGATACTGCATAATTACTCCCTAAAAGATCACTGCCTGATGTTAGCGGCATTTTAAGCCAGTTTTTTAAAGCCCGTCGATATACATTGACCAACTGACAATCAAACCCTGCTATCTGCCTTCTGATTTATGAAAATTAAAATTTTCGGTGAAAACCATCTGTCAGCATTGAGCCACTGGTTTATTCAGTGCTACATTGGTTGGCAAACTATTTTTACAGCTTTCTTACCCTGATTGTCTCCTATGAACTGGTCCGAATTGTATTGGCACCGCATCACACCGTTGCATCTGCTTCTGTGGCCGGCAAGCCTGCTGCTTGTTCTGCTTCAATCCATTCGTCGCTATCTGTATCGACGGACGATCCTGTCCGCTGTCCGTCTTCCTGTCCCCATCATCGTCGTTGACAGCATTACTGCTGAAAGTTCTGTCAAAACCTCTCTCACAGTCTGGATCGCCAATTCTCTGAAAGCAGCCGGGCTGCGACCTGGCATCATCAGTCGCGGTTATCCTGACAATCATCGCCAGCCGATGCTCGTGACAATGAACAGCAGCGTCAGTCTCACCGGCAATAAATCATTATTACTTGCTTACCAGCTGCGCGAAACCTGCCCTGTATGGATCGGTTATGACCGGATCAAAGTGGCACAGGCATTACTGAAGGCCCATCCTGAATGCAACGTGCTGATTTGTGACGATGGATTGCAGGATCTTCGTTTGCAGCGTGACTTCGAAGCTATTATCGTCGATACGGGTTCGGTCAACTCCGGGAATGGTCTGATCATGCCCGCAGGACCGATGCGAGACAGTTTTATACGCTTGAAACACGCAGATGCTGTTATTCTGGCAGGTCATCAGAGGCGAATTCCGGATATCGGTAAACAGGCCAGATCGTTTCATATGAATCCTCTGAGAGAGCATTTCGGCAACCTGGCACAACCCGAACTGACAGCTGATATGACCTTATTTGCCGGCAAACGCATTCACGCCATTACTCGCGATTCAGATGCACAAAATTTCCTGGATAATCTGAAATTCCTGAAATTAACGGTCGTTCCGCACATCTTTCCGGACGACCACCCGTTCGCGACAGAAGATTTTCAGCCCGATGATGCGGAAATCATTCTGATATCGGAAGAGGATGCAGTAAAATGTCTGGAGCTGCACGATGAACGCATCTGGGTTTTACAGCAGGAGTATATCGTTGACCCAGGGTTACGCGAGGTCATACTAAAAAAATTGAGAGAAAAATTCATGGATCCGAAACTCTTGGATATTCTGGTCTGCCCTTTATGTAAAGGGCCACTGATTTATAAAAAAGACAGGCAGGAACTGATCTGCAAGCCTGACCGGCTGGCTTATCTCATCAGGGACGGTATTCCTGTCATGCTGGAGGACGAGGCAAGAAGATTGCCCGATGAAGAAGAAATCAAATAAGCAGTACTTGCTGCAGTTCTTTATAAGATAATGCCAGTATCAGAATTTCATCCTTCCTGTGCCGCGGACAACTGACAGGCCCATTCTCTCCATTTTCCCAGTAACGGGAAATAAATAGCCAGACGAGCGGGACGTTTTTCCATACGCTGCAGTATCTCTCCATAATGCTCCAGCTGCGCACGATAACGTAACTGTTCCCGATCGAGAAACTCATCAATTCCACCACCAGTATGCGACCCTATCTTGTAATCGATGATCCAGCGTGTCCCCGCTTCGTCTATAAAGGTTCTATCGATGATACTGAGAGAAACTGCTGTATCACCAGTCGATGAGGATAATGCCCATTCGCAATGAGCATCCTGATGCCGATTGCTTAGAATCCAGCGGCCTATCGCATCATTGATACACATTGTCTCAAGCGCCATGGCAACCTGTTGTGCGGCGCTATCGAGATATTGCGGGGAAATGCCAAACTGTATAAGCAATGACCGTCCTGCCTGCTTAAAGCGCTCCAGGCCTTGCCGATTCAGATTCTCTACTCCGATCAAACCGATACGATGTAATAACCGGTGCACGCTCATCCCCACCAACCGTGCGGGCTCACCCGCCCAGTCAAAATCGATCGGCTCTTGCACCGCACTCTCTCCTTCCAAAACGGCAGAAATCCGGATTGTTGCGGGTGCGGGGGGCAATTGCCAGCCCGGTGCCAGACATACACAACTGGCAGGTTGTAAACTGGCAGCCGTATCTGGCGATATCGAGTGCCCTATTTCCGCCTCATATAATCGTGACTGGAAATCAGTCGCCACAGCTGGCCATAACGCTGTCAGCAGGGTATCTGGCGGCGGAGTCAACATTGTACTTTCCGGCACGCCTGAATTGAGCTGGAGATGCCCCAGCAGATGTAAAGAATGCTTGGCTCGCGTAACTGCCACGTATAGCAACCGCGCCTCTTCCAGCGCTGCTTTGTTTTTCTCGACAGACAAAATATAACGGGAAACCGGATTTTTATTACTTCCCGTTGCACTGACCGGCGCACATAGCAAGCCGGTAGAGCCCGATCGATCACGATATTCCAGCCAATTAAGCAATTTTTCCTGTTCGCGCCGGGAACGTTTGCCCAGCCCTGGAAGAATTACCGTATCGAATTCCAATCCCTTAGCCTTATGGAGGGTCATGAGTTGTAACGAATCATCTGCGGCAACATCCGGAAGGGCAAATAACTGCACCAGTTGTTCATCCAATTCCTGGACGTCCGGTCGATATCCAGTCATATCAAAATTCTCCAGTAACTGGAAATAAACTTCGGCATCTGCCAGATCGGTTTCATCAGCTACACAAGCCGGCCCTCCTAGACTAATCCACGTACCTTCAACAGATCTTCTCAACGGTATCCTGTCGCACAAAGACAGGGCATGATCCAGAACCGGCAATACCCGTTCTGATCGCTGACGCCCTGTTTCGCTCAGGCTGTCTGATTTCGAACAGATACGCAGTGAGTCAATTACCGTACACTTTGGATCAATGTTGGCAATACTATACAAATCACATAAAGAAAGTCCGCAGAAAGGGGCGCGTAATATCGCCAGCCACGCGATACGATCAGCCCGGTGCAGCAATGCCCGCGTAAGCGCCATCAGATCCCGGATTACCGGACGCTGTACCAATTGCTCGATTTCTACTGCCTGAAAGCGCAAACTTGCCTTTTTAAAATGGATTATGATACTTGCCAAATGTGTACGGTTACGTACCAGCACTGCAATTCTACCGTCCGGCTGTACACTTCTTGCCTGGCGCACGATAGCCGCCACCTGTTCCGCCTCAGCCTGATCGTCTCTTTGCAGATACGGATATATTTTTACTGTTCCATATTCGGAAACCGAATGAAAAGCAGTAGAATGAACATATGAGACTGCACCGGAAGTAACATCATCAGCAGTCGGCAATATTTGCGGAAAATACCGGTTGATCCAATCGACAATCCCCTGCTGAGAACGGAAATTGACCGAAAGACGCAGAAATTTCATCTGAATCTGGCCAAAATACTCCTTATCGCGGATATCCAGAAATACTCCCACTTCAGCCTGTCGGAAGCGATAAATGGATTGCATTGGATCTCCCACCAAAAACAGCGTTCGCCCGTCCCCCGTCTGCCAACCGGCTGTCAACCGGGTCAGCAGCTCCGCCTGATTGAAGGAAGTGTCCTGAAATTCATCAACCAGTATATGACGAATCCGGTAGTCCAGCGACAATGTCAGATCCGTTGGCATATCCGGTTCTCCCAGTGCCCGAATGGCCGCCATGGTAATTTCGGCAAAATCGACCTGACCTTGCTGACGGAAAACCAGCAGCAGATAACCGACCGCCACCTTGAGCAACTTGAACAAGGCCTGCAAGGTTTCCCATTCCTCCTCCCGGTACCGATCCGGCGGCAACTGCCTGAGTAACAGCAGATTCTGGCGGAGTGATTCTTTCTTCTGCAATACACTCAGCAAATCGAGCATTCGCTGTTTCATTCCGGTAAATCGTTTTTTTGCTTCGGCATCAGAGGCTGATGCAGGTGAAGGAAAACCTTCCTCCTTTGTAATCCGCTTGCGCCAATCGCCACCCATGGTAAGCAGCAGATCTGCAATCCCCTCCCAAATCAGGCGGTCTTCAATCTGCCCGCGAGGCCATTCCCGGATCGAATGACAATAACCGATTTTAGTTTTGCTCCCTTTCCTGATTTCAGGCTGATTTGCAGCAAACTGCAGCAGTTCGAGGATTTCTCCTCGATACTCAACAGCTATGCATTCAGTCAATCCCTGCAAAATTGCCTCCACCCGACTGGTAAGCGCTAATTCCAGATGTGCACGAACCTTGTCAGTATCAGTAGTATCGACGATATGACGCAACCACAGATCACGCCGGGATAACATGTCGGCAATCAGTCGCTGCAGTCTGTCCAGGCGATTATCCAGATACTGAACCAGGTGCGCGATCGCTGAAGTCCATTCCGTATCCTCCTCCAGTGCCAGAATCGTCAGCCGCGCCGCCTCCAGATATAATTTGTCCGCATCCTCCGCCACGGCGGGCAATGCCCCCTGCCCCGAATATATCGGCATGCGATCAACGAGTCCGGCACACAGAGAATCAATTGTTTGAATACGCAAACGGGAGGGACTGGTCAGTAATTGCCAGCCTCGTGCCTCATCACGTGCCAGTACCCGGGCGGCCAATTCCCGGAGCTGACACGTATAAGTATCATTCGACGACAGTGCCTCCCGACTGCCGGCCTCCTGCAATGCCTGAATAATCCTCTGCTTCATCTCATTCGCCGCTTTGCGGGTAAAAGTAACAGCAATGATCTCTTCCGGCTCATCGACTATAGCGAGCAATACCAGAAAGCGCTGTGTCAGCAGTCCGGTCTTGCCCGATCCAGCCGGGGCCTGAACAATAAAGGAATATCGGGGATCAAGTGCCTGGCGGCGCTCTGCCTGGTCTGCAATTTCCGGTTGCGTCCTCATACTCATATTACCGTGTTGTGGGCAGCAGCCCTCTTCAAACAGTTATTCATTCAGATTCCCGACTAATCAATATCCTTCGTAAATCCTAATACTCTCGTGAACCGCAGGGGGATCTGTATTGTGTCCCTGACACATTGCTGACAAAGCATGACGATACGGATACGATTATTCCCTGCAACGAAAAATCACGCCACCAGACAGCGCACCGGACATACAAGCGGGTGTGTAGCAACTTTCACCTTTCAGATCGGCATGAGCGAAGGTAAAAGCTTACTATTTATCGGAATTTCCAGAGATTAATGAACAACTCAGCTGCGATTTCTAGAATAACTCACCGACTCTGCATAGTGGCTTCAAGGCACAATAGGTACAGGTTAGCGGATACTGTTTGGGATCCACTTCGACCTTCCCGGACAGAAAATCCTGTGCCAGCCTATCGATTGTTTGACGCCAATCAGTCAGCACCTCGGACCAGCTTGCGCAATCATGCGTCTGCCCCAGTTTCTCAAAGGAATTTATGCCCGGTATACCAGCCTTCTCGCGCGCGACACCTTTGAAACCCAACTCACCTGTCCTGATTTGTGCAAATGCGATCCCGGCCAATGCTTCTGTGAAAATAAGACTGTACAGAGGTAACTGAGGATCGTCAGGACGCTCTCCAAACCACTGATCTGATTTGACCGAACCGGTCTTGTAATCAATCAGCAACTTGCTGCCATCTGTCAGCTCATCGACACGATCGATTCTCAAACGTATGCACAAGCCATTCAGATCTAATTCTGCTTCTTTTTCCCGGTCTGCCACCCGGAACGGAGGACGATTTTTTTCCAGTTCCAGCCATGCCAGCACCAGGCGATGCAACCGCTTACACTCCAGCGATTGCAAGTGTTTACCAAAAGTATACGGATAGGAGGGGGCGATTTCATGTACCGCCTGATTCACGCTTTCTGCAACCAGTTCACTCACCTGCTCATGAGACAGATTAACCAGAGTTTCCCATGACTCCAGATCCGCCCAGATCATTTCCATCACCCGATGCAAAAGATTGCCTCGTACCAGCGCATTCAAACCAATCTGTATCCTGCCCAGTGGACGCGCGCCCAGTCTCAGTTCTGCAAAAGCGAGAAAAGGACATGCTGCCTGCAATTTGAATATCCGGCTGCCCCCTGTAATATTCGCTACATTAGCTTGGGGAATCGGATCTTCAGACAACGTAATCAACTGGCGGCTGTGATATATATCATCCCGCCAGACTGGTCGCCTGTCGATAGCAAGCATTTCTTCATCCAATAGCGGGAAAGTATCGATCAGCGGGCTGGAATTCAGGATTTCATCTCCCTTTCGCTGCGGATAACTGAGAACAACTTCTCCAGCACTTCCGATTATTCGGTGCAGCAGCGATTCGGCTATGTGCAGTTCACGCTTTGCACTTGAGTGCGGTGTGCCGATTTTCCGCTGCAGAGGCAAGGGAATGAAGGGATTAGGGCGAGGAGATGCTGGCCATACACCATCATGCAGCCCGGTAATCCATATATGGTCGAATTGCAGCCCGCTGGTTTCGAGTAATCCCAGTACCTGTACGGGTGCTGCAAGGGATTCTGGCTGAAAAATTGTACTGGCAGCCATCCGCTTCAGCTGATTTAGCGCCGTATTCAGGCTGATCGGCCGGGTTACCCAGTCCAGTGCCGCAAATTCTCCCAGAAGTGATTTCCAGGCCTGAATACCCTGATACTCTTCACTGGATAAAGTGCAATCTCCCGGCCAGCCAGCCACTTTCAGCCATTGTTCGAACCATTGTACCCATATCCTGGGATCGGCCACCGCCGGCCGCATGTGCATCGATCTCATCAGATCACCCAGACACCGCGCCAGCAGTGGACATGAACAGGGCTGGCCTTTCAAAGATGCATAAGCCAGCAGTTTCTGCAGGCTCAGATGCCATTCGCCTGATTCGCGTAAACGGGCATCCAGCAAAGCTCGTGCACTGGCTTCCTGTCCCTGTCCTGCAATGAAAAATGAACGCAACAACCGGCTGATATGCGGCAACTCGATAGCAGGCTCTGACAAGCCAAGAATATCCAGGGCCAGGCTGACTGGGGGGAACCGGCTGAGAGGCTTGCCAAGTGACAGATTATAGGGACGCACCAGATTATAATGCTCCGGCTGCAAGGTCTGCGGGATAAGTACTTCATCAAGTATTCGGCAGATCATTTCCCGTTGCGTGGCCAGTTCCGGTACCACCAATGCAATGCTTGCTGCCGGATTTTTCTCTAGGCGCCGCCGGATCCAGTGTGCAGCCAGCCATATTTCATTACGATTGTCCGGACAGATTATCTTTCCGACATGCCCTGACTGACTGGCCAATTGCAGCCACTGCGACGAACACCCTCCCTGCGCCAGGGCACCTAGGAAAAATGACTGCTGTGGTGTCAGTTCATCAAAACCAGTCAACACCAGTTCATCCGGCAATTGCACGCTATCCGAATGCAGGCAGCCTGATAATATTTCAGGTATCACAGCAAATGAAATCCAGTCATTTTTCTGACATTTTGCTTCGAATGCCGACGCCAGTTGCCAGAATAACCGACTGTTTTCGTTATAATCAAAGTCTGCTGCCCGCCGCGGGATACGCCATGCATGCAATAGTTGCCATGCCTCCAGGATGCGTGTAACTGTTTCATTAACGGCATGTAACGGGAAATCTCCGGTATGCTCGGAAAATACTTCCTGCCAGACGTAATACTCCTGATGGGAAGTGAGCAGCAATTTTCGAACAGACTTATTTCGGGAGATGATCATTTCCTGCCATACTCGCTGCAGCCAGGCATTCCAAGGTAAAATGTCCGGAGCAGGCCAAACTTGGCACTTTTCTGAAATTCTGGCCTGGCTGAAAATCTGACGAAGTACGCGTGCAAGGCGCCGGTTCCCGGTCACAATCGTTGCACAGCGGTCTAATCTTTGGATAATATCTGCCACGTCGGTCTGTTGAGGATCAAGCGAGCGGATTGTTAGAGCTGATTCTTTCATATTTTGCAGGCAGACTGACAATCGATACTGTTAGCAAAACAGGCAGAGTAATATATTTCGATATAATGAACAGTCTTTATCAGGAGAATGAATGAACAAAGTAAGGAATGGATTGCTGGTTATGATGGCAATAACCTGGTCGAGCCTGGTTTTTTCCGCACAGAGTGAAGAACAGGAAGCATCCAATAAAACTTCGCCATCTGTCTCGGCGGAAGATACTGCTCAAACAGAAACTGCAACTCAGGAAGCATTGCCAAGTGGTATCGGCTGGCGTCTGGTACGCAGTTTCGAAATAGGAGATTCGGGGAAATTCGTACATATGGTGCTGATAGAAAAAGGCCGTCAAATGGATAAAACGGTATACAGTTCCGCAATTCACAGACTATGCAGCAAAGAAAAGGAATTTTGCAGAGTACGCTTCTGGGCCCAAGAGTACTTCATTCCGGAAAAACTTACCCCTACGATAGAGCAGCAAAAAGCACAACAGGCAGATCATTTGTTTAATCGCGCTGCGGGTATTCACAGAACGCAATGGTCTTGTTCTGTCGACCATGACAGAAGTCAGTGCATTGAATGGTAACTTATCTTGTTTTTGATTTCTTCGGGTATATTGAATCGAAGTAAGTAAAAAACATCTCCTCAACGAACAACTTGGGGTTGAGCGGATGGCGCGCCAGTTGCTGTGAAGCAATCAGGTCGCGCCATAAGAATGCAAGGGCAACCGGATCTATCGTCTTCGCCAGCTTTTTTATGACAGTTTCCTGTTTCAAATGATAATGAACGCTCCCGACAAGGTGACAACTCATCAGATCATAGCACCATTTCTGTAGCCAGCTGGTAACGCTCGACAAATCTTCTCGATACAATTTTTCTGCCAGTTCAATCGGATCAAATCTCTCCGGTCTGCAAAGATATTGAATGAAATCAGCATGACGTGCTGAATTCTCCGGATATTGCTCTAATGCCAGTAATGGTGAAAAGCCCGACATGGCCAGGTGGAAATCGGGATTCTCAATCCCCTGCCGGATCAACCACTCTCTTGCGATTTCACGATCGGGAAGTGGCATTGCGATTTGCTGACAGCGGCTCAGAATCGTTGGCAGAATCAACGATACACAATGGGTAACCAGAATAAACAAAACCTCCGGCGGGGGTTCCTCCAGCTTTTTCAGCAACGCATTCGCAGCAGCAGTATTCAGCATCTCGGCCGGATGAATCAATATCAGCTTGTAACGATCCTGGTGAGCGCTCAGATAGATAAAATCATCCAGTGTACGGATTTGCGCAATACCGATTTGCCGGCTTGGTTTTTTGTCGGATTTTGTATCTCCGGTCCTGATTCTGTCTTCTTTTCTTTCATTATCCGAAACACCGTCGGGCCCTGACAGAATTTCAGGCTCCAGCAGACGGAAATTCGGGTGCTGTTTCTGCTCGAACCAGCGACAATCCGGACATTTTCCACAAGCAATGCCTGCTGCATCTGCCTGCTCACATAACATGGATTTTGCCAGGCAGTAGGCCCAGGCAAGTTTTCCGATTCCCCTGCGTCCCTTCAACAGCAAGGC
>JBIQJX010000028.1:18279-26825 GCA_044507105.1 Nitrosomonas sp. | reverse complement strand
GTTAGAGCCGTTTGCGGTCTTGAAATTCAAATAGTATCAGGGTATCCGGCCCAGTGTTTTTATAGGAAGTGGAAATGGCAACAGGTACAGTAAAATGGTTTAATGATTCTAAAGGATTTGGTTTTATCACTCCGGACGATGGCAGCGAAGATTTGTTCGCACACTTTTCTGCAATCAACATGTCAGGTTTCAAGACCCTGAAGGAAGGCCAGAAAGTAAGTTTTGAAGTTACGCAAGGCCCAAAAGGCAAGCAGGCTTCAAATATACAATCTGCTTAACTGTTTGACGGATTGTTGTTAAAGCTGATTTCAATAAATCAGTATCAGTTTTTCCCCGGCCGATAATCTTTGGGTTGAGAGCCGGGGGAAGCAGAGTTTGCAGATATATATGGGCAGAACAAGACAGCGTTTTGTCACATTCTCTGTATCATCGCATTCCCGAATTCTGACGAGGTGACCTGTTTCGCTTCCGGAGTAAGTCGGGCGAGGTCGTAAGTCATGATTTTGTCCTGAATCGTTTTTTCCATCGACTGGATAAGAATATCGGCTGCCTCATGCCAGCTGATATGTCTGAGCATCATTTCTGCTGATAGAATGATTGATCCCGGGTTGACCTGATCCTTTCCTGCATACTTGGGCGCGGTGCCGTGTGTGGCTTCAAATATTGCTATACTGTCGCTCAAATTTGCTCCCGGTGCGATGCCAATTCCTCCCACCTGGGCTGCCAGCGCATCGGAGATATAATCACCGTTCAGATTGAGTGTTGCGATAACATCATATTCTTCCGGGCGCAGCAGAATTTGTTGAAGAAAGGCGTCGGCAATGACATCCTTGATGATAATTTCAGCGCCGTTGTGACGCAGCTTCATCCAGGGTCCTCCCTCCAAAAGTTCTGCGCCGAATTCTTTTTCAGCTACTGCATAGCCCCATTTCTTGAAGGCCCCTTCGGTAAATTTCATAATGTTGCCCTTATGTACCAGTGTAACTGAGCGGCGTTTATGATCAATTGCATACTGAATTGCTTTCCTGATCAGACGTTCACTGCCTTCCTTGGATACTGGTTTGATTCCGATCGCAGAAGAATGGGGGAAGCGGATTTTGGTGATGCCCATATCGCTGGTCAGGAAATCGGTGACTTTCCTCACGGCTTCCGTACCGGCTTCCCATTCGATGCCGGCATAAATATCTTCCGAATTTTCGCGAAATATGACCATATTCACTTTCTCCGGAGATTTGACCGGGCTTGGTACTCCCTGGAAATAGCGAACCGGGCGCAAGCATATGTATAAATCCAGCAGTTGCCGTAATGCTACATTAATCGAACGGATTCCTCCGCTCACGGGTGTGGTCAGTGGCCCTTTAATAGATACTGCGAATTCTCTTGCTGCTTGCAGTGTTTCATCGGGCAGCCAGGTATCTTCACCATAGATACGGGTAGATTTCTCGCCTGCATAAATTTCCATCCACGAGATTTTTCGCCTGTTGTTATATGCTTTTTCCACCGCCGCATCAACAACCCGAATCATTACGGGTGTAATGTCTACGCCAATACCATCTCCTTCGATAAAGGGAATAATCGGATTGTCAGGTACAAGCAGGGAGAAATCTTCCTCAACCTGAATTTTGCTGCCGGTGGCTGGTATCTTAATATGTTGATACATAGTGTCTCCCGAGAATTAAAAAGAAGTGTGTTTATTCATCTGCATCGGATTTTTGAATAGCAGTCGCTTCTGCATCGGTCAATCCGGTCCCGTCAGCTGATATATCCAGGGAGTCAAAGCTGTCTAGTAGTGGCAGCTGTTCCAGGGATTGCAGATTCAGATCATCCAGGAAATGTCGGGTTGTTGCGTAAAGAAAAGGCCTGCCCGGCACATCGCGCTGCCCGATCGTCTCGATCCAGCCTCGTGATTCCAGTATTTTGATAACCGGTGCCGAGACTGCCACCCCGCGGATTTCTTCAATATCACCACGTGTCACAGGTTGTCGGTAAGCGATAATGGCCAGAGTTTCCATAACCGCGCGAGAATATCGTGGTGGCTTTTGTGGATTGAGACGGTCCAGGAATACCTGCATTTCAGGTCTGCTCCGAAATCGCCACCCCCCCGCGACACAGGTCAGTTCTATTCCACTGTCACACCATTTTTCACGCAGAACTGCCAGAGATTCGAGCAATGCTTTTTTGCTTATATCGCCATCGAACAATTTTGCAAGGTCATTGATGGGCAAGGGATCCATAGTTGTCAACAGAGCTGCTTCCAAGATCCTGATAATTTCGCCCGGCTGAAGATGTGAGCTGGTTTTAGCCTGTTTGGTCAGAATGGATGGAGTGGACATAAATCGTTCCAAAACGCTCTGACTGAACGATATCGACCAGTGCCTCCCGCGCAAGCTCCAGCAAAGCGAGAAAACTGGCGACAAGTTTATTGGTACTGGTGATATCGCTAAACAGCTCAGTAAAAGGAATATTTCCCCGTGATTGCAGATTTCTCAGGATCTCGCTCATGCATGCCCGCACAGAAATCGTTTCATAACGGACCGTGTGATGATGGTTGATCCTGATCCGCTTCATCAGTGCAAGCCATGCCTCGTACAAATCCAAGGGATCCACATCAGGGAACCGTTTTTCGGTAATTGATTCAGTCCATACTCGGGCCGGCATGAAATCCCTGCCGATAACGGGCAGTGAATGCATGCGCATAGCAGCCTGCTTTATCTGTTCGTATTCCAGAAGCCGACGTACCAGTTCTGCATGGGGGTCAGCTTCATCTTCTGTGACCGTTGCCGGACGCGGCAGCAGGGTACGGGATTTGATATCGATCAGCAGGGCGGTCATGAGCAGATATTCTGCGGCCAGTTCCAATTGATCGGCGCGCATGGTCTCGACATAAGCAATATACTGCCGCGTAAGTTCGACCATCGGAATATCCAGGATATCGAGATTGTGTTTGCGGATCAAATAAAGCAGCAGATCAAGGGGTCCTTCAAAAGTCTCCAGAAAAACTTCAAGTGCTTCCGGCGGGATATATAAATCTCGCGGCATCTCCAGAAACGGTATTCCCCGTATTTTTGCAATGGGGTCGGTCAGAACGGTTTCATTCAACGTATTTCCAGTGTCGGTAAAGATCTGTCCGGGACAGATCATCAGTCAGAGATAACCCAAACCCAGAGCCGCTCTGACATCTCTCATGGTTTCTTCAGCCAGTTTACTGGCTCTCTCGCATCCATCTGCAACAATATTCCGTACCAGCGCAGGATCTTCCTCGTATATCTTGGCACGCTCCAGAATAGGCGCCTGTTCAGCCAGTATAGATTGAATGACGGGCTGCTTGCACTCCAGGCATCCGATTCCTGCCGTTGTGCAGCCTTGCTGCACCCAGTCCCGGGTATCGTCTGACGAATAAAGCAGATGAAACTGCCATACGGGACATTTTTCCGGATTGCCGGGATCACTGCGACGGATACGAGCCGGATCGGTCGGCATCGTACGAATTTTTCGAGTAATGCTTTCGGGGTCTTCACGCAAACCGATTGTGTTGCCATATGATTTGGACATTTTCTGGCCGTCCAGACCGGGCATTTTCGATGCCTGGGTCAGCAGTGTCTCCGGTTCCGGCAGAATGATCCTGCCCCCTCCTTCCAGATAACCAAACAGACGCTCGCGATCACCTGCGCTTAAATTTTGTTGCTCGTCCAGCAGCGATCGGGCTTCTGCCAGTGCATTTTCATCACCTTGCTCCTGATAGCGGTTGCGCAATTCGCTGTAAAGCCTGCCCTTCCGGGAACCCAGTTTTTTAATGGCCTGCTCTGCTTTTTCCTCGAAATCCGGTTCTTTCCCAAAGATGTAATTGAACCGGCGGGATATTTCGCGCGTAAATTCAAGGTGAGGAGCTTGATCTTCACCTACCGGCACAAGATTGGCGCGATAGATCAGGATGTCAGCGCTTTGCAGGAGCGGATAGCCAAGGAAGCCGTAGGTGCTCAAGTCTTTTTCAGTCAGTTTCTCCTGTTGATCCTTGTAAGTGGGAACGCGTTCCAGCCAGCCCAGTGGAGTGATCATCGACAGCAGCAGGTACAGTTCAGCGTGTGCAGGTACCTTAGATTGAATGAACAGCGTTGCCTGGGCTGGATCCACTCCTGCAGCCAGCCAGTCGATCACCATACTCCAACTGTTCTGTTCGATAATTTCGGGGGAATCGTAGTGAGTCGTCAGCGCGTGCCAATCAGCAACGAAAAAAAGACATTCGTATTTTTGCTGCAAGGCCAGCCAGTTTTTCAGCACGCCATGGTAATGTCCCAGGTGTAAATTTCCTGTGGGGCGCATGCCTGAAAGAACACGGTCGACGAACATTTTACGAGGCTCCGGGTATCGTGGAATCGGATGAGTAATTCCAGATTATCTGGTGGAATATATAAAAGTATTGTTTATACATAGAGGCCGAAGAGTATGGCTATTGCTTGCTTGGTCAGTATGATCAGCGGCCACAGTACCACACTCAGTACACCGCTGATCAGTAATACCAACAGAATCGCAAATCCATAAGGCTCGATTTGAGCGAATTTCCAGGCAAGTTTGTTAGGCAGCAGGCTGACGGCGATACGCCCCCCGTCCAGTGGCGGCAAGGGCAGCAAATTCAGCACCATTAAAACCACATTGATTTCAATACCGGCGATACCCATCAGCATCATGGGTTTGGCATAGATGTTTTCAGGTATACCCATCCCCAATTTGAGAATGGCTGCCCAGAATAAGGCCATTAGCAGGTTTGCGCCGGGCCCGGCGGCAGCAACCCATAACATATTCTGCTTGGGCTGACGCAGCTGACTGAAATTGACAGGTACCGGTCTCGCCCAGCCGAAAAGGAGGCCGCCTCCCATCATCAGTTTGCTGGCCAGAAACATTGTTAAAGGAACCAGGATAGTGCCGACGGGATCAATGTGTCGAACTGGATTCAGACTAATACGTCCGGCCATTTCGGCTGTCGGGTCACCGAAATGTCTGGCAACGTAACCATGCGCGGCCTCATGCAGCGTGATGGCAAAAATGACCGGTAATGCATAAATGGCAATACCCTGAACAATACTATCCATGTGTAATCCCAAAAGGTGACAGATTCCCTTTTCCGGGGCGGACAACTGTCGGTATCGTATCGGTCAGGTCGATTACAGTGGTCATATCGGTACCGCAGGAACCAGCATCCATGACCAGTGCGACCTGATGCTCCAGACGCTGACGGATTTCTTCCGCGTCATTCAATGGCTGTTCATCTTCTGGAAGGATGAGTGTCGAACTCAGTAAAGGTTCGTTCAGCTCAGCTAGCAGGGCCTGCGCGACAGGATGTTCCGGAATACGCAGACCGATGGTGTGCCGTTTGGGATGCTGCAAACGGCGCGGCACTTCACGACTGGCTGTCAGAATGAAGGTATAATTGCCGGGTGTGGCAGCTTTGAGCAGGCGATACTGTGCATTGTCGACTTTGGCATAGGTTGCGATTTCTGCCAAATCCCGACACACCAGCGTGAAATGGTGATTCGCATCTACCTTACGAATGGTGCGAATACGATCCATTGCTTCTTTGTTGCCGATCTGGCAGCCTAGTGCATAGCAGGAATCGGTTGGGTAAACGATTATACCACCCTCACGTACAATATCGACTGCTTGCCGGATCAGCCTCAAATGAGGAGTGTGGGGATGGATTGAGAAAAATTGAGCCATGGCTGTTTTATGATCGGTTAGGGTAAAAAAACTATAGGCGGCTTGGGTCTGCTGAGAATCAGGATATTTCGTAGCAAGATAATAAGCCGGTTTGTTCTGGTTCTTTGTTTATGCCTGATGCCGGTGACTTCTCCTGGATGACCGGGAGATGGTCCCGGTCATCTGATTTCGGGTTGAAGGGGGATTTTCCATTCGCTCCATATGGGGGTACATTCGGGCGGCAGCGCGGGCAACCCGCCCAAATCGAAGTAACTTTCTTCAGGGCCATGATAGTCAGAACCGCAAGATGCAAACAGATTCATCCGGATTGCCAGTCGAGCAAATTGCCGGATCTGTTCCGGTGTATGGCTGGAAGAAACGACCTCAATTCCCATACCCCCCAGTTCGCAGAACTCGTGTAGCAACTGCTCGAGCAGGGTGCTGCCCAGCCCGTAGCGGGCTGGGTGGGCAATGACAGCCTGACCTCCACTGCCACGAATCCAGCTGATAGCTTCACTTAAGGGCGCCCATATGTGTGAGACATAGCCTGGTTTTCCTTTCACCAGGAATTTTTTAAACACGGTTTTTACATTTTTAGCGTGCCCCTGATCAACCAGAAAACGGGCAAAGTGCATGCGTCCGATCAGTCTGCTTTCACCAGCATACGTACGAGCCCCTTCCAAACTGCCGTAAATGCCGGATTTTTCCAGCTGTGAGGCGATACCTTGTGCTCGTTCCATACGACCTTCCCGGATTTTTTCCAGGCCGTTTATCAGCGGCGGGTATTCGGGATCGATGCCGAGCCCTATAATATGCAAGGTTCGTCCGCGCCAGGTGACAGAAATTTCGACGCCATTGATCAGTATGATATTGTTTTGACGGGCGGCATCATGCGCTTCCTCCAGTCCTGCAATGTCGTCATGATCCGTCAGCGCCAGCACATCCACACCACGTGATGCGGCATGTTCCAGTAACCGGGCAGGTGATAATACACCGTCGGATACGGTTGAATGACTGTGTAAATCGATATTGGGCATTGAAAGAAGCAAAATTATCTAATCTGCCATCATAGCAAATAATAGCCCTGATAAAAATAGCCTGACTGGTACTGGGGGCTTACAGGCAGATCATTCTTTATGGAATTTAACAGGAAGATTTTATGAGCCAATTACAGATTATCTGGAAACATTTGTCTGCCGCACCGCATCGCAGCCTGTTCCTGGCAGGTGCCTTTCAAGGGGTGTTCACATTGCTGTGGTGGGTAGTAGAGCTGGCCGGGCGTATCGGGCTGGGGGGAGAGATGTATCATTGGAGTATTGCTCCAATCTGGGCACATGGTTTCCTGATGGTTTATACATTTTTCCCTTTCTTCGTTATGGGGTTTTTGTTTACCACATTTCCAAATTGGATGAGTGGCGAGAAAATCAGACCGAACCAGTATATGTCGGTTTGCGTGCTGATGACGGTGGGAGTCGTATTTTTCTATATTGGCCTGGTTGCCGGTAAATTTCTGATGTTGGTCGGGCTTGTATTAATGCTGATCGGGTGGGGGCCGGCAATCTTCGCCCTGTTTCATGTATTGTTTACAGCCCCTGCCAAAGATAAACGCCATGCTTGGGCTACCGGCGTTGCATTCACAGCCGGCTGGTTGGGTTTGTGCAGCTATCTGCTGTGGATGTTAACGAATAAGGTGGTGTGGCTGGATTTCTCCCGGCAGGCGGGTATCTGGTTCTTTTTGTTGCCGATTCTGATAACGGTATCGCATCGTATGATTCCATTTTTTTCCAGTCGGGTACTGGAGGAATATGTGGTAGTTCGGCCTTATGGATTATTGTGGCTGATGATGGGTTGTTCGGTTCTTCATGGCATATTACAACTGGCAGATTTGCAGGAATATGCTTGGTGGGCAGATATGCTGCTTGCAGGATGCGCACTTTATCTCAGTTATGTCTGGGGATTTTTCCGCAGTTTTAGTGTGCGGTTATTGGCGGTGCTCCATATCGCCTTTGCCTGGCTGGGTATATCAATGTCATTATTTGCATTACAGGGCCTGCTTGCCTGGGTGAGTGATGAAAATCACTACTGGTTCGGACTGGCACCGCTGCACGTACTGGGTATAGGTTATTTTGCCAGTATGGTGCTGGGAATGGCTTCGCGTGTCACGTTGGGCCATGGAGGTTATCCGCTGGTGTTGGATAATTTTACATGGTTGTTATTTATTGGATTTCAGGTGTCAGTTTTGTTCAGAATCCTGCCGGATATTCTGCCAGCTGTTTCATTTCTGGCGCCGATATTTTATTTGATCGCGGGTGGAGTGTGGTTGAGTTGCTACGTATTATGGGTAATAAAATATGCACCAATATATTGGCGAGCTAGGATCGATGGCAAAGTCGGCTAATGCTGGAAGTTTGTAAAACCAGGTTTATTTCAGGTTGCGTGGCTACTTCTTCTATTGATTGTGCATAGCCTTCTTTTTGCTTGAATGAGTTGCTTAAAGAAAGCTATGCTCGATTTGAAGCTGGATCAGGCTGATTTTATCCGTGACATTACTCAACCTGTCCCGGATTTGCAGCACTAATTATTTTCTTGAGAGGAAGAGGAGTCTGAGCCGGCTTCTTCTTTAGGGACATCAAGTTCTTCAGGAACGGAATCACGTTCCATAAAAGCAGAGGGAGGCGGTTTGTCCATAGGGTGTCCGTCAAGGCTTTTTTTTCCTTCACAGGCGCTTAATGCGACAGCCGCGCATAATGCAACAAGAAAGTATAAGTATCTCATAATTTTCCTCATGTTGATTTACTGAGAAGCTACAAATGATAGTATAACCGTATAGTTAACACAACAGCAGCCTTCTGCGT
>JBIQJX010000028.1:0-18179 GCA_044507105.1 Nitrosomonas sp. | reverse complement strand
GTTTCCGGATTGAACCGGTATGCAACTCCTGCGAAAGCCCTGTTCTGGTCGAAACCGCGTCTTAAACCTTGATCAGTATTGTTGAGATGAACGAAAACTTCGTTTGCTATGGCAAATCGGAAAGCAGGCGGCGCAAACGGGATCGGCAGTGTCAGTTTGGCCATTTGGCGGAAGCGGAATGCAACATCATCACTGCCCGGAATATCGAAAAATCGTTCTTCCACACGTGATCGCAGCGTAAATGACGCAAAAGAATAGGTGTCGTTCCAGAGCAGTTGTTGCCACATACGGTATTCGTTGAAAGGATTTTGTGTAAATGGTTTGCTCGTTGGTGCCCACGCAAATCCGGACCATATACTGGTTTTGTTGTTGATAGCATAACCCAGTCCCAATCGGGCCAGGCCTTGGGAAAAGCGTGAAGTATCATCGCCAAAACGACCTTGGCCCTCCAACCAGTATTTAAAATTTTTCCATTCCGGGTTGACGGATTCAAAATTACCAGTGGCCGTAATGTTGCCCCAGGTTTGGAAATCTTCGGAAGCTTCCGCTGCGGAGACGGATTTTATAAAAAAACTGACTGCAATGATGCCGACTAAGGAGAGAAATTTTTTCATTGCCATTATTGTTAGGAAAACTGGTAATTTTAACGGGAGGAAATTATCTGCTGCTACCGCAATTGATCCAGACAGATAGGCACATCATAGATATGCTAGACTTAATGGGTGACGCATAAGCCTTCCCGTTTTCACAGAGATAAAATATTATAATCAGACTAATGCCATAAAAATGAGAATTATTTTATCCATATTGTTGTTCGGCTATATGCTGTTTATGTTGAGTGGCTGCGTCAGAAACAGCGACTATATGCCTCCTGCAGGGGCTACGGGTGAAAAGATTTTTAAAGAAGCATGCGTCCAGTGCCATACTCCCGTGATGGGTAAAGTGATGATACTGAGGGCTGAGACAGCGGACCGGGAAGCTATCATCGAAAGAGTAAGAAATGGTAAAGGATTTAGAATGCCTGCTTTTCCTAATTTGAGAGGAGATTCAGTGCAAAATCTGGCGGATTATGTTCTGGAAAATAGCGGTGCCGTGAAATAATCTTGAAATAAAGCCCGGGCTATTTTTGAAGTGATCATGCTTTCTGAAGGGGGTGAAAACCAGCCTTGTGTAACAGCATAATATCTGAAGATTTGACGGTGCCACAGCACAAATCAGACTGTATGTCATGCAGCCTGCGTGAATTGTGTTTGCCGGTGGGGTTGAATGACGAGGAAATAGAGCATCTTGGTCATTTGATTAATCATAAATTCAGAGTGCGGCGAGGTGAATATCTGTTGCATGCCGGAGCTGATTTCAAATCACTCTACGCGGTAAAGAATGGTTTTTTCAAGACCAGTGTACTGAAAATGGATGGGCGCCAGCAAGTGACGGGTTTTTATATGACTGGTGAATTATTGGGACTGGATGCGATCAGTCCCGAGAAGCACACCTGTGATACGGTTGCGCTCGATGATAGTGAGGTTTGTGAAGTGCCTTTCCGGAAGCTTGAAGAAATTGGAAGAAGCATTCCTTCGCTGATGAGCCAGTTTCATAAGATCATGAGTCGTGAAATTGTACAGGATCGTGGGGTCATGATGCTTCTGGGCAGTATGCGGGCAGAAGAGCGGCTGGCCACGTTTTTGCTCAATCTGTCGAACCGTTTGTCCAGGCGAGGTTATTCACCAACAGAATTTGTCTTGCGAACGACGCGGGAAGAAATTGGCAGTTATCTGGGACTCAAGCTGGAAACAGTCAGCCGGTCATTCTCAAAATTACAGGAGGAGGGGCTTATAACGATCAACAACAGACATGTTACGCTGCATGACATGGGTGAGCTCAACCGCAGAATTGGTAATTCCCTGGATTGATTCTGGCACAACGATGGGCCGGGTGACTTTTCTTGAGCGCGAGTCGGGGCGTGTTATAATTTTGCCCGGGATCAGGCGGTTGAAAAGGATGACCGCACTTTCCCGGACAAATGAAAATTTTTCCTCTTTATTTTTTAATCAATCAGATTTTTATATAACATAACTCGCGCTTATCAGAATAGGGTGCCTTCATATGGAAGTGTGTCGATAAGTAGCGGTTAACCCTAAGGAGAATTCATGGCAGTTACTATGCGGCAAATGCTGGAAGCAGGCGTTCATTTCGGTCATCAGACTCGTTTTTGGAATCCGAAAATGGCCCCGTATATTTTTGGTCAGCGTAATAAGATTCATATTGTAAATCTCGAACAGACACTCGTTCTGCTTGGAGAGGCACTGGCCTATACTCGCAGGCTGGCAGCAAATAAGGGAACGATCCTTTTTGTGGGGACCAAACGCCAGGCACGTGATATCGTCAAAGAAGAGGCCCTGCGTTGCGGAGCTCCGTACGTCAACCAGCGCTGGCTGGGAGGGATGTTAACCAATTTTAAAACAATCAGGCAGTCGATCAAACGACTGCAGGAGATGGAAAAAATGGTAGAGGAGGGCACGCTGAACAGACTGGTAAAAAAAGAGGCTCTTGATTTTGAGCGTGAACTGGAAAAACTGAACAACAGTCTTGGTGGCATCAAAGAAATGAAAGGATTGCCCGATGTTATGTTTGTAATTGATGTGGGTTACCAAAAAGGGGCAATTGTGGAAGCCAGCAAGCTGGGCATTCCGGTTGTGGGTGTGGTGGATACGAATCACAACCCTGCAGGTATCCAGTATGTGATACCGGGTAATGATGACTCCAGCCAGGCCATACGGCTTTATGCGCGCGCCATGGCGGATGCCATTCTGGAGGGGCGTAATCAGTCCATTCAGGAAATTATCGAAATGAATAAGACTGATGATGAGATAAATTCGGATGAAGGTCAGCAGGTTGTCGATGCGTAAGCAAAAGAAGCTTTTGGTGTTTGCGTTAAGTAAGCATTTCATTTGAGCGCCCTGATATCAAATTTGATTTGGAGTGGTTGGTATGGCGGAAATTACCGCGAGTATGGTTAAGGAGTTACGCGAGCTTACAGGCTTGGGCATGATGGAATGCAAAAAGGCTTTATCTGAAGCTGGTGGGGATATGAAAGCAGCGGAAGATCTTTTGCGGATCCGGAGTGGAGCTAAAGCAAGTAAAGCTGCCGGTCGTGTCGCTGCAGAAGGCGTCATCAGTGGATTTATTTCTCCTGATGGTCGACAGGGAGCGCTGATTGAGGTCAACTGTGAAACAGATTTTGTTGCCAAAAATGAGGATTTCATCAATTTTGCCCATAATCTCGCCCAATTGATGACAATCCATCATATATCGGATGTGGCGGCCTTGGCCGAAGTTTCCGTCGCTCAGGGGGAAACGGTTGAATCGACTCGTAAGGCACTGGTCATGAAACTGGGTGAAAATATCAGTATCCGGCGCGGGGCCACTTATAAAACGCAAGACCGGCTCGCGATGTATCTGCATGGAGCCAGAATTGGCGTGATGGTTGATTATGCCGGCGGTGATGAGGCACTAGGTAAGGATTTAGCCATGCATATTGCCGCCAGCAAGCCAGTCTGTATTTCTGATGAGCAGGTAGCGTCTGATTTGCTTGAGCGTGAACGCCAGATATTTATTGCCCAGGCTGCAGAAAGTGGCAAGCCGGCCAATATTGTAGAGAAGATGGTGGAAGGGCGGATAGCCAAATATCTGGCAGAGATTACATTACTGGGCCAGCCTTTTGTCAAAGATCCTGAACAGACCATTGAAAAGCTACTGGCAGCAAAATCTGCCAGAGTCAATGGTTTTACGCTGTATGTAGTAGGAGAAGGAATCGAAAAAAAATCTGATGATTTTGCCGCTGAGGTAATGGCTCAGGCAGGCCAGTCAAAATAGAGAGATTTTGCGAAATTCCGCCCCGTACGAGTGAGTACGTGAAAATTTGCAGTGCCCTGATAAACAAAAATGAGTATTGTTTTTCAGACGATGGAGAAGTATGGTAATGATCCAGTTCCGGGAATTTTTGCGATGAACCGCCGATACTTGAGCCTGTATGCCAGCAACTGTCTATAAGCGTATTCTATTGAAGTTGTCGGGCGAGGCACTGATGGGAGATGCCCAATATGGTATTGATCGTACAGTGGTTGAGCGTATCGTTATTGAAATTGCCGGGGTGTTGCAGTTAGGTGTCGAGATTGCAGTCGTAGTGGGGGGGGGGAATATTTTTCGCGGCATGAAATCTGCCGGGGATGGTATGGACAGGGTAACGGCAGATTATATGGGTATGCTGGCTACCACTATGAATGCTTTGGCATTGCATGATGCCATGAGACGGAACGGCGTGGTTTCGAGGGTGCAATCGGCTTTGCGTATCGATCAGGTCGTGGAGCCGTATATCCGTGGTAAGGCACTGCGTTATTTAAATGAGCGGAAAGTGGTAGTATTTGCTGCCGGAACAGGTAATCCTTTTTTTACTACAGATACAGCTGCAGCTTTGCGTGGTATGGAAATGAATGCCGATATAGTTCTCAAGGCAACTAAGGTCGACGGAATTTATACCAGCGACCCTCTGGAAAATGAGGATGCGAAACGTTTTCGCACCCTGACTTTCGATGAGGCAATCAATAAAAATCTTCAGGTGATGGATGCGACGGCCCTGACGTTGTGTCGGGATCAGAAGCTTCCTATCAATGTGTTCAGTATTTTTAAGACTGGAGCGCTCAAGCGGGTTGTCATGGGGGAAGATGAGGGAACTTCAGTAGTTGTCTGATTTCGTGCTCTCCGCACCTGACTGTCCGTCGCAGACTGTCAAGTGCGGAATGTACGGGATATTCATAAATATCATGGTGATTACTCTTCAATAATCAATGAATCCACTAATATATGATTGCTGATGTGAAAAAATCTGCAGAAGAGAAAATGCAGAAAAGCCTGGATGCACTTAAAGTCGATTTCAGCAAGGTGAGAAGCGGGCGCCCGCATGCAGGACTGTTGGACCATATAACAGTCGATTACTATGGTACGCTGACGCCAATCCGGCAGTTGGCAAATATCACACTGGTTGATGCACGGACCATAGGCGTCATCCCATGGGACAAAAAAATATCGGCGGTTATTGAGAAAGCCATCAGGGATTCCGATCTGGGTTTGAATCCAATGACTGCAAGCGAGATGGTTCGTGTACCTATGCCTCCATTGACCGAAGAAAGACGTCGTGATTTGACCAAGATTGTCAAAGCAGAGGCTGAAACTGCACGCGTTGCAATGAGAAATATACGGCGCGATGCCAATGCTCAGCTGAAAGAACTCTTGAAGGACAAGCAAATAGCCGAGGATGAGGATCGGCGCGGACAGGAGGAAATCCAGAGATTGACTGACCGTTATGTTGCCGAGGTGGACAAGTTACTGCAAACCAAAGAATCTGAACTGATGGCTGTCTGACATATGTCCCAGATACCGAGCTCAACACGTGAGATTCCGGAAACCGGTACAATACCGAATCATATTGCCATTATTATGGACGGCAATGGCCGATGGGCGAAACAGCGTTATTTGCCGCGGATTGCAGGACACCGACAAGGCGTCGAAGCGGTGCGGGGGACGATCAGAGCTTGTATTGAGAGGGGCATATCGTATTTGACGATTTTCGCGTTCAGCAGTGAGAACTGGCGCAGACCTGAAGAGGAAGTCAAACTGCTGATGCAGTTGTTTCTTACTGCGCTTGAGCGGGAAGTCGTCAAACTGCATGAGAACGGGGTTCGGTTCAGAGTGATCGGCGATATTTCCAGATTCGATCCTCAGATAGTTGATTTTATTCGACAGGGGGAGAAGCTGACGGCGGCTAATACTCGCCTGTATTTTACGGTTGCAGCAAATTATGGCGGGCGCTGGGATATCATGCAGGCTGTTCGAAAAATGATAAGCGGGGCCGGGGGGGGGGCTGCAGAGTTTGAAGAACTGGATCTTTCCCGGCATTTGATGATGTCTGATGCTCCCGAACCGGATTTGTTCATTCGTACGGCAGGAGAGTGCCGGATCAGCAATTTTCTACTCTGGCAACTGGCATATACCGAATTATATTTTACTGATACTTTATGGCCGGATTTTGATGCGCTGTCCCTCGATCAGGCAATTGCATCCTATCAGCAACGGGAGCGCCGATTCGGACGAACAAGTGAGCAGCTTGGGGCCAAACGGGAAAATGAAAAAAAGATACTCAACAAAGACAGAATTTAACTGCTCTTGTCCAATCAACGGGATTTGACCCGTTCATGCTCAGTACCCGCCTTCTTACTGCACTTTTATTATTGACCGCCTTTCTGGCGGCATTATTTTATCTGCCGGATATTTTCTGGGCAGTACTGGTCTTGGGATTGACGGTTACAGCTGCCGAAGAATGGTGTCGCCTGGGGCATTTTTCAGTCAGACAGACTGTTTTTTATCTCATTTCCACAACTTTGCTGGGAGGGGAATTGTTGCTCCTGGTAAGTACGGCTGTGTCGAAAAATCCGGCAGATACCACAATGCTCTGGCTTTACGCCGCCTCCGGTATTTTTTGGGTACTGGTAGTGCCGTTTCAACTGAGAGCAATCCAGTCAGTCCGGAATGTATGGATATTCATGCTGATTGGCTGGCTGGTATTGCTGTCAGCTTGTCTGTCGCTCTATCAGTTACGTGCAATTGACCCATTACTATTGCTTGGATTCATGGGGGTAGTATGGATATCAGACAGTGCTGCTTACTTTGTCGGACGGGCATATGGGAAGCATAAACTTGCACCCCGGATCAGCCCGGGAAAGACATGGGAAGGAGCAGGCGCTGCATTAGCTGGTGTATTAATTTATGCACTGATCTGGCTTTACTGGATGGATAAAGGGCACGTACTGACTTTCTGGCTGGTTCCATTATTGCTCATGCTCGCTGTGTTGGGGATAATTGGTGATCTGTTCGAATCATTATTGAAACGACAGGCAGGTGTCAAGGATAGCGGTAATATCCTGCCTGGCCATGGTGGTATACTGGATCGCATTGACGCGTTAGTTCCGGTTCTGCCCGTCGCAACCATATCAGCCATCTTATTTTACTCGACTGAATTATGACTGAAATGCGTTATCTGACCGTACTCGGATCGACTGGCAGTATCGGAGAAAGTACGCTGGATGTGGCAGCCAGACATCCCGGACGATTCCGGGTGATTGCCCTGACGGCCGCCAGAAATACCGAAAAAATGTTTGCACAATGCCTGCAGTTTCATCCGCGTTACGCTGTCATGCTTGATCCGGCGAGTGCTGAACAGCTGGATAACAAATTGCGCACCACAGATTTGGATACCATCGTGCTTTCTGGCATCGAATCATTGGAAAAAGTAGCATCTTTGCCGGAGATTGATACGGTAATGGCGGCCATTGTCGGTGCTGCGGGTATCCGGCCTACACTTGCGGCTGCACGTGCAGGTAAGCACATTTTGCTGGCTAACAAGGAAACACTGGTGATGGCTGGGCGTGTCTTCATGGATACTGTGAGGCAGCACTGTGCAACCCTGTTGCCGATAGACAGTGAACATAATGCTATCTTTCAATCTCTGCCGCACCATTTCAATGGTAATCTTTCAGGTATGGGTGTACGCCGGATTTTACTGACTGCATCAGGCGGGCCTTTCCGGACAGTAGAACCGGAGAATCTGGAAACCGTCACACCAGAACAGGCGTGCGCCCATCCCAACTGGGTCATGGGCAGAAAGATTTCGGTGGATTCGGCCACCATGATGAACAAGGGACTCGAAGTCATCGAGGCACACTGGCTGTTTGATGCGGCACCTGAGGAAATTCAGGTGGTTATACATCCGCAGAGTGTCATTCACTCCATGGTGGAATATATTGATGGCTCGGTGCTGGCGCAACTAGGTAATCCGGATATGCGGACACCAATCGCACATGCATTAAGCTACCCTGAAAGAATAGAAAGCGGAGTGCAATCTCTGGATTTTTTCAAAATTGCCCGACTGGATTTCGAAGCACCGGATTTCAA
This sequence comes from Nitrosomonas sp., assembly GCA_044507105.1. GTDB lineage: Bacteria > Pseudomonadota > Gammaproteobacteria > Burkholderiales > Nitrosomonadaceae > Nitrosomonas. The sequence continues at coordinate 10,175 of JBIQJX010000028.1, read as the reverse complement.
TCGGTTTCCCTGTCTCAGGCTTGCCTACGAGGCGTTGGCAGCGGGGGGTAATATGCCTGCCGTACTGAATGCCGCCAATGAAGTTGCTGTCGATGTTTTTCTGGCTGGTAATATCCCTTTCACCGCTATTCCTGTGATGATCGAACACGTGATGACACTGATCGATAGACAGGATGTCGCTACTCTAGAAGATGTAATCATGGCTGATTTATTGGCCCGGGAAACAGCTCAGGAATGGTTGGCTTGCCGTGCCCGGGGGAAAATGGTGCGAGCAGGAATATCCTCGTCACGGAATGCTGGATAAGGCGACAAATGGATAAAATATTACGAATCCTGATATGACGCTGCTTTCAACGATCCTTGCATTCGCAGTCGCACTGGGTTTGCTGATCACTTTTCATGAATTCGGCCATTATCTTGTTGCTCGCTGGAGTGGCGTGAAGGTTTTGCGTTTCTCGGTCGGATTCGGCCAGCCTTTGCTTAGCTGGCGTCTCGGCAGCGATCGAACAGAATGGGTCATCGCGGCAATCCCGCTGGGGGGATATGTCAAGATGCTGGACGAACAGGAAGGGCAGGTGCCTGCCAATGAACTCTCTCGTGCTTTTAATCGGCAGCCTGTTTCTAAACGCTTTGCCATCGTGGCGGCAGGTCCGGCTGCAAATTTCCTGCTGGCAATTCTGTTGTATTGGCTCCTTTTTGTACTGGGGGTCAGTGGTGTAAAGCCTATGCTGGGAAAGATTGAACCCTTGACACCAGCAGCTTCAGCCGGCTTCAGAGAAGGGGAGACTATCACTGCAATTGGAGATCTGCCTGTTGCTACCTGGCAGGAGGCGCGCCTGGCGTTGCTGGATCACGCAGTGGAGAAAGAGGCTGAAGTCAGGGTGGCAGTAACTGACGAGTATGGAACCAGCCGCCGGCTCAGACTGGATTTTAGCAACCTCAGTGCGGAAGATCTGGATAGCGATTTTCTGAGTAAAACCGGTCTGAGTGCTTATCAGCCGGTTCTTGCTCCAGTGGTCGGTCAGATTATCGCAGAAGGCGCCGCAGAACGTGCCGGGCTTCGGGCGGGTGATGAAATTGTGGCGATCGATGGCAAGGAAGTCATATCTTGGGAGGAAGTCGTCAACGAAGTGCGTACGAGCCCCGGCCGTTCACTCGCCATCGAAGTGATGCGGGAGGGGCAGATATTTGATTTATCTTTGCTGCCGGATGCAGTACTTGAAGGCAATACGGAAATTGGTAAAGTCGGTATCGCTCCGGAAATCGATCATGCGCTTCTGGAAAACCTGCTGGTGAATATCAGCTATCCTCCTGGGGAAGCCCTGTTAAAAGCGATTACCAGAACCTGGGAGATGACCTATTTCACTCTGCGCATGCTCGGGAAAATGGTGACGGGTGATGTTTCGCTGAAGAATGTCAGTGGACCCATTACTATTGCAAACTACGCCGGCCAGTCGGCCCAAATGGGATTTGCGGCCTATCTGGGCTTTCTTGCTCTGATCAGTATAAGTCTGGGCGTGTTGAACCTGCTGCCGATTCCGGTGCTGGATGGCGGGCATTTGATGTATTATTCGATCGAAATGATACGAGGAACACCGCTGCCTGAGAAGATCATGCAAATTGGTCATCAGGTTGGTATAGTTCTGTTGATCACTCTGATGGTGTTTGCTCTGCATAATGATCTGCTTCGCCTGGCCGCGCAGTAAATATGAAATTCAGGCATCTGGTATTTTCTTTCTGTCTGTATCCGATGGTCTGTATGGCAGACGAATCGTTTATAGTCCGGGATATCCGGGTGGAAGGAATACAGCGTACAGAAGCCGGGACAGTGTTCAGTTATTTGCCCGTAAAAGTGGGCGATATACTCGACAGTAACAAAGCCAGTGCAGCTATCAAAGCATTGTATGCAACCGGTTTCTTCAGAGATGTCCAGCTGAAGGCTGAAGGTGACCTGCTGATTGTGCAGGTTCAGGAGCGGCCTGCAATTGCGCAGATCAGTATCAATGGCGCCAAAGAATTCGATAAGGACAAACTGAAAGAAGGCCTGAAACAGGCAGGACTTTCTGAATCGCGTATTTTCAGCCGTTCACTTCTCGAAAAAGCTGAACAGGAACTGAAGCGCCAGTATATCAGTCGTGGCAAATATGCAGTCAGAATCACAACAACAACGACACCGCTGGAACGTAATCGTATCGGGATCAATTTCGACATCAAAGAAGGTAAAACTGCCCGAATCAAACAAATCAATATCGTCGGTAACCGGGCTTTCCCCGAAGACGAGCTGATTGATCTGTTTAGTCTCAAAACCCCCGGATTTTTGACATGGTTTACTAAAGACGATCAGTATTCAAAACAGAAGTTATCGGCTGATCTTGAAACTCTGCGCTCCTATTATCTGGATCGGGGTTACCTGGAGTTCAATATTGATTCCACTCAGGTTTCCATTACACCGGATATGAAGGATATTTACATTACGATTAATATAGCTGAAGGTCCCCAATATACGGTTTCCGATATAAAGCTCGCGGGCGAGCTACTCATACCGGAAGAGGAATTACGTAAACTGATTACGCTGGAGCCGGGAGGAGTATTCGTCCGGGAAAAATTGACTGAATCTATTAAACTGATCAGTGACAGATTAGGTGATGACGGTTATGCATTTGCCAATGTCAATGCTTCTCCGGAACTGGACAAGGAAACCCGGCAGACTGCTTTTACCTTTTTCATTGATCCAGGTCGCCGGGTTTATGTCAGACGTATCAATATCAGTGGCAATGAACGTACTCGAGATGAGGTGATTCGCCGGGAATTCCGGCAGATGGAAGGTGGCTGGCATTCTACCAGTCAGATCAACCGTTCTCGACAACGGGTGGACAGACTGGACTTTTTCACCAGTGTCAATGTTGAAACACCTCCAGTCGCAGATGTGCCTGACCAAGTGGATATCAATGTGAGTGTGGTCGAAAAGCCCACAGGCGCGATCATGTTTGGTGCCGGTTATTCTGATCGTGAAGGGATCATTCTGAATGGATCAATTGCCCAGAACAATATTTTCGGGACAGGGAATTTTCTCAGTTTACAGGTCAACACCGGTAGCGTTAATAAAATTATCTCGGCCTCGTTTACCAATCCTTATTATACGATAAATGGGGTGAGCCTCGGTCTGGAAGCATTCAGACGAGATATCAATACCCGTTCTCTGACGAGTGTGGGGGTATTCAATACCGATACTTCCGGAGCGAATATACGGTTTGGTATTCCCGTTGCGGAAAACGACATCGTGTCTCTGGGGGTTGGGGTAGAACGTACTAAAATCAATTTACGTGATAACAGTCCCCAGCGCTTCAAAGATTTTGTCGAACAGTTTGGCCAGGTTTCCAATAATGTTCCGATTACACTAAGCTGGGCACGGGATCGTCGTAACAGTGCCATCTGGACGACTTCAGGCATGACGCAGCGGGTATTTGGAGAAGTCAGTATGCCGTTTGTAGACTTGAATTATTACAAGATCAGCTATGAACAAAGATGGTTTTATCCTATCTCAAAAATATTTACTTTGATGCTCAATGGAGAGATTGGTGTGGGTGACGGGTATTCCGGTAAACCACTGCCTTTCTTCAAGAATTTTTTCGCAGGTGGTTTTAATTCTGTCCGGGGGTATAACATCAATACCCTGGGGCCGCGTGACAGTGATAATCGCGTGTTGGGTGGCAGTAAACGTATAGTTGGTAACGTTGAAATATTATTTCCAGCACCATTCATGAAAGAAGATAAATCAGTTCGTCTGAGTACATTTATGGACATCGGGACAATCACTAATTCTTTTTCCGGTCTGGGGTTTGATGATTTTCGTTATTCCGCAGGACTGGCGGTGACCTGGATTTCACCTATGGGCCCGTTAAAATTCAGTGTTGCACAGCCGTTCAATAATCAGCCGGGAGATAACCTGCAGCGCTTCCAGTTCCAGATGGGGCAAACTTTCTGATACCGGAGGCAGACCATCGGGAGAGTCAATGAAATACGTACTGGATGGCAGATGGCAGATGGCTGCTACCTGGCTCCTTATTGTGCCAGTTATGGTGATATCCATCATGTTGCCGGCCGGCCTTTTTGCCGAAGGGATCCGGATCGGGGTGGTAAATACTGAAAAAATCCTGCGAGAATCGATAGTTGCTATTACCGCACAAAAAAAAATAGAACAGGAATTTCAGACACGTGACGCCCAAATCAAGGAACTTTCCACGCAGACTAAAACGTTGCAGCAGGAACTGGAGAAATATGCGAATACCATGACAGAGGAGGAAAGGCGTTCCAAGGAACGTGAACTGGCCGGACTTAGCCGGCGGTATCAGCGTGCGCAGCAGCAGATGCGGGAAGATTTGAGTTTGCGCCAGAATGAAGAGTATGGCTTGATTTTGGAACGTATCAATCAGGTTATCAGGGAGCTTGCTGAACGACAGGCTTATGATCTGATTTTGCAATTGCAGGATTCAGTCTATCGGAGTGCGCGTATCGATATTACCGATCAGGTCATCAGGGTATTGAACGAGCAGGAACTGGTTCCTGAGAAACGATAAATATCAATAAATGTTAAGAACTACAGGGAACTGAGCAGCTAATGGATATCCATGAAATTTTGAAATACCTGCCCCACCGTTACCCGCTGATTCTGGTTGACAGGGTAGTTTCCTTAGAGCCGGGCAAGCGGATTCATGCATACAAAAATGTTTCTATCAACGAACCTTATTTTTCCGGGCATTTTCCCTATCATCCGGTTATGCCGGGGGTTCTGATCGTGGAGGCTCTGGCACAGGCGTCCGCCTTGCTGACTATTCGTACAGAAAATACAGAGAAAGATACCGGACAGGTTTATTATTTTGTTGGCATTGACGCAGTACGGTTCAAGAAACCCGTCATTGCGGGTGATCAACTGGTATTAAAAGTGGAAATTGCTCGCCGGATCAAAAGTATCTGGAAATATACCGCCTGTGCGGAGGTGGATGGCCAGGTGGTAACTGAAGCACAACTGATGTGTACCGCCAGAGAAATCTGACTGAATCTGGCAGCTTCTGAAAGTATGTATTCCGGTACTGTCAACAGACCGTTGTATTTAAATGGAAGGATGATATATGGCGTGGATGAGGCTGGCAGAGGGCCACTGGCCGGGCCAGTCTATGCAGCCTGTGTGGCACTTGATCCCCATAATCCTATCGAAGGATTGACTGATTCTAAGAAATTGAGTGAAAAAAAGAGGATCCATCTGGCAGACCAGATCAGACAACATGCCTGTGCCTGGGCAGTTGCCTCTGCTTCAGTTGCGGAAATAGATCAACTGAATATTTTGCAGGCCAGTCTTCTTGCCATGCGAAGAGCGGTGGATAAGTTATTTCCGGTTTCAGGTGCATTGATTCTGGTGGACGGGAATCATGCTCCGCAGTTAGATTATGAGGTCCGGACGATTATCAGGGGAGATGGTCTAATAAGTGAAATTTCAGCTGCGTCGATTCTCGCTAAAACAGTGCGGGATGCGGAAATGTTAAGACTGCATGAGATTTACCCGGTTTATGGTTTTGACCGGCACAAAGGCTATCCTACCAGAGCCCATTTTGAAGCAATTCGTTTGCATGGAATTACTGATGTTCATCGCCGAAGTTTTGCACCCTGCGCCGGATGTTAATCCGGGATTTTCTGTCGGCCGGGAAGGTTGTGGAGTACAAACGGAAAGTTTTATCAACTTAATGGAAACCTGATGTGGACGGAGGAAGTATGCGTATAGAAAAGGATACAGTAGTATCGCTCCACTATAAAATGATGGACCGGGAAGGCAAAGTCGTGGAGGAAACCGAGGTGCCCATCAGTTATTTGCATGGCGGTTATGACGGGATATTTCCTGCAGTAGAAGAGGCACTGCATGAAAAAGAAATCGGATATACCTTGTCTCTACTGATGGAGCCCGAAGAAGCTTTTGGCGAATATGACAGTGAGTTGATGCGTGTCGAACCGCGCAGCGCTTTCCCGGAAGAGGTGGCAGTCGGTATGCAGTTTGAAGGGGGAGAGGAAGGCTCGGATGATTTCTATATCTATACCGTCACAGATATAACCGATGACATCGTGGTGGTAGACGGCAATCACCCTTACGCCGGGATGGCTCTGCAGTTCGAATGCACCGTTACCGCAGTACGCGAAGCTACCTCGGAAGAGCTGTCACATGGACATGTCCATGGGCCGCACGGTCATGAGCATTGATCATTTTGTCGGGTCGAGCATGGATCTGATCAGATAAAGCTGTTCCAGCGCCTCCCGGGGTGTCAGTTCGTCGGGATGAATTCGTTCGAGATAATCAAGGACCGGGTGTACGGAAGAAATGATCTCAGTTTCGGTTTCTTCTATCCCTTCGAACAGGGTCTGCTGGGGATTTTTGTCAAGGGCTTCCTGTTCCAGCCTGTCCAGAATTTTCCCGGCCGTCCTGATTACTTTGTCGGGGACACCTGCCAGTGCTGCGACATGCAACCCATAACTCCGGCTGGCGGGTCCTTCTTCGATTGAATGCAAGAAGACGATGCGTCGTTTATGTTCCACTGCAGTAACATGCACATTAGCGGCATGTGGAAATCCTTCTGCCAGTCGGGTCAATTCGAAGTAATGGGTGGCGAATAATGTATAACTCCGGTTCTGGGTCAGTAAATGGCGGGCGATGGCAAAAGCCAGTGCAAGCCCATCAAAAGTTGAGGTCCCGCGGCCGATTTCATCTACCAGCACCAGGCTTTGTGCAGTTGCGTTCCGTAAAATACTCGCAGCTTCCGTCATTTCTACCATGAAAGTGGAGCGTCCTCCTGCCAGATCATCAGCAGCACCGATACGCGTAAAAATCTGGTCGATCGGCCCGATGCGAGCATTCTTGGCGGGAATAAAACTGCCGCAATGCGCCAGCAGGACAATTAGCGCTGTCTGTCGCATGTAGGTAGACTTTCCCCCCATGTTGGGGCCCGTGATGATCAGCATCTGCCGCCCTTCGCGCGTAACGGCACCGAGGTGTATATCATTGGCAATATATTGCTCCACCTGGTTCTCTACTACCGGATGCCGGCCGCCTTCAATCATTAGAACGGGGTCATTGGTGAATACAGGTTCAGTATATCCAAGCAGATCGGCGCGCTCGGCAAGAGCACATAAAACATCGAGTTCTGCAACGGATCGGGCCGTTTCCTGTAGCGGATTGAGGAAAGCAGCCAGCTCTCCCAATAGCAGCTCATACAATTCTTTTTCTCGTGCCAGTGCCTGTTCGCGTGCCGTCAATGTCTTGTGCTCGAATGCCTGCAGTTCAGGAATGATGTAGCGTTCCGCGTTTTTGAGAGTTTGTCGGCGGCGATAATCTGGCGGGATTTTCTCTCCATGGGTACGGGTAATCTCGATATAAAAGCCGTGTACCCGATTGTATTCCACCTTGAGAGTGGGGATTCCGGTACGATTGCGCTCCCGTGCTTCCAGTTGCAACAGAAATTCTCCACAGTTTTCCTGTAAAGCTCGCAGTTCATCCAGCCCTTTGTCATATCCGTCAGCGATAACCCCCCCTTCACGAATAACTACCCCTGGCACCGGCTGTAGCGCACGACTGAGCAGTTCAATGAGTGCAGTGTCCGGCGACAGCGCCGGTGCAAAACGATGAATGGCTCTGGCAGGACAGGCCGTCATCAGCTCCGCGATTTCAGGAAGTATTGTCAGGCTGTCGCGCAGGCCGGACAGGTCCCGAGGCCGGGCAGTCTTTAATGCAATGCGACTGGTTATGCGTTCGATATCAGCCACATGACTGAGCTGTTCCCGGATAGCTGCATAAATCGCTTGTGGTTCTGTTCCGATTAGTGCGGAAACCGTATCGAGCCGCTGCTGCAGGATGATTCGATTGCGCAACGGATGATGCAGCCAGTGACGCAACAGTCGACTGCCCATGCCGGTAGAACAGGTATCCAGCAAAGAGGACAGGGTAGGCGCATCTTCCCCCCGCAGCGTCAGAGTAAGTTCCAGATTGCGGCGTGTAGCGGCATCCATACGCAGATAGGCATCTTGCCGTTCGACGTGCAACGTTTGCAGATGGGTAAGCAGAGGGCCGGATGTTTCATCTGCAGCAGTGTATTGTGTCAAGCGGACATATTCGAGCAATGCTCCGGCTGCTATAAGTGCTGCATGTAAATCCTCACAGCCGAACGCCGCCAGGTCACGCGTACCGAACTGCCGGGCAAGCTGCTGCACAGCACGGCCATAATCAAAGTGCCAGTCCGGCAAACGTTTGGGAATGATAAAACCATTCAGCCCTGGGGGCAGCACGGATGATTCCGGCAGCAACACCTCTGCCGGACGCAGACGCTCCAGTTCATTGGTCAGATTCTCCGGTGAGATTTCCATTACACGCATATCTCCAGCAGCCAGGTTGAGCCAGGCAAGCCCTACCATGCCGTGATACAGAGCCAGCGTGAGCACGATACTGTCGTCGCGTTCTTCCAGCAATCCGGCGTCGGTCAGCGTACCAGGTGTGATGATACGGGTGACCTGACGTTCCACCGGGCCTTTGCTGGTGGCCGGATCTCCAGTCTGTTCACAAATGGCTACAGACTCACCCAGCCTGACCAGTCTGGCCAGATACTGATCAGCTGCGTGAAACGGTACCCCTGCCATTTTGATCGGTTCACCCGCTGAGGATCCACGCTGAGTGAGCGTGATATCCAGTAATCTGGCAGCCTTTTCAGCATCCTCATAGAACAGCTCATAAAAATCTCCCATGCGATAAAACAGCAATTTATCGGTGTGTTGGGCTTTGATGCGCAGGTACTGCTGCATCATGGGAGTATGTATGGAATTGCCTGGTTTGTTCACGTTAATTAGTACTGTATTCCGGGATGTTATGCTGATGACAAAGTCAGTCTCTTTATTTTCCTCTGGCGAGTGTGCAAAAAATAAACGCAATCCCGATGGTGACCGAAATAAAGGCTGTTTCTTCTGGTCGGTGTTTTAGCTCGATGATAGTTTTGATCTGTGATGTTGTGCTCTGCTATACGATATCTCCTGCGTGTCAGGGTTACAGGGCACCGTGTATAAACTGCCGCTTCTTCTCTCCACGCTTCTTGATACTGAGCCTACGCGGGTTTGCTTAATCAGACTTCAACAACTTCCGCTATCTATGCTGGTTTGATAACGAAAGAAAGTATCGCAATATTCTCGAACTCAGGGTGTTTCAGCATCGATTATCAATTTTCCGGATAATTTTAGCTGGATTTCCTGCTGCGACGACGTCACCCGGAATATCGCGCGTAACTACGCTGCCGGCACCGATTACTGCCCGGTCACCGATTGAAACACCGGGGCAAATGATAGCGCCACCACCGATCCAGACATTTGAACCAATTGCTACAGGTTTTGCAAATTCCAAGCCGCGCTGCCGCTCTTCAGCATTCAGCGGATGCATAGCTGTATAGATCTGAACTGCCGGACCAATCAAAGCATTGTTCCCGATCTGTACTTCTGCTACGTCTAGAACCACACAGGCAAAATTGAAGAACACTTTTGAGCCCAGCTGAATATTCCGGCCATAGTCACAATAAAATGGAGGCTCTATCCATACATCATATTGCTTTCCAAATAGCGCCTTCAAAATCGTTTGACGTCCGGATTCATTCACTGGGGTATCGTGATTCAATTTGTGGCAGAGTTCCCGGCAGGCAAGCCGATCAGCACACAACTCAGGATCCGCGGGATTGTAAAGCTCGCCAGCAAGCATTTTTTCTTTCTCAGTGATCATCCCGGTTTGTAATCTCTGTTTTGAGGCACGGTCATCTCTTCCGGTTGTTTGTATTTGTGACAAACTCAAATTTCAAGCTTTGAATAAGGGCGATAACCCCCCTTTTATTTAAGGATTGTGAATGTCCTCCAGGATGTAGTATAGCCCGCGTAAAGCAGTAAACGATATCCCCTCATAAATCCCTGCCATTTTTCCTCTCTTCTCCACTTCGGCAGGGATTCTCTTTTTATATGCAAATTGATTCACATAAAGAACAGGTGGCAACAGGCGGATCAAACTGTTTCTCATTTTTGCCGAACAGGATGGGAGTGTATATAATCAGCACACAAAAATAAGATGCCAAGAAATAAATCCCTTTCCTGATCGTCAGCTGTATTTGAACTGG
>JBIQJX010000027.1:4496-26938 GCA_044507105.1 Nitrosomonas sp. | reverse complement strand
TCAGGTTCAGGATATTGCTGGATTGGGCGCTGAGTGCATCAAGCAGTTTGTCATGGAGACCGCCGAAACTGCCGTTGCTCATGAGCAGAATATAATCGCCAGGCTGTGTCATCGTAGTAATGGCCGCGATCATGGCTGGAAGATCAGAGTGCGTGGTGGCTTTGTCGCCGAGAGGCAGGAGTGCCGAAGGTACGTCCCATCCGATATTGCCGGTGTAACAGAGAATTCGATCGGCCTCTTTCAAGCTGGCTGCCAGGCTGTCCTGCCAGATACCGAGTTTCATGGTGTTGGAGCGTGGCTCCAGCACAGCAATGATACGGGCGGAACCGATCTTGCTACGTAATCCGTCCAGCGTCATCCGGATTGCGGTAGGGTGATGGGCGAAATCATCATAGATATGAATGTCATTGACCACCCCGCGCAGCTCCATGCGACGTTTGACGTTTTTGAAATGTGAGAGCGCTTCGATACCAACCGGCACAGGCACGCCGGCATGGCGTGCAGCAGCCAGTGCAGCCAAGGCATTCAAATGATTATGTTCTCCCGACAGTTCCCAATGCAATATTCCTTGTACCTTACTCTGAAAATTGATTTGCAGGCTTTGATCGACTGTGGTCATAGCGTGCCAGCCTTCATTTGTGCCGAACAGCTCCACGGGTGTCCAGCATCCCTGATTCAGTACGCGCTGCAGTGCAGTATCATGCCCATTGACGACAAGCAGACCGCTGCCGGGTATGATACGGACGAGGTGGTGAAATTGGCGCTCAATCGCTGCCAGATCAGGGAAAATATCCGCATGATCATATTCAAGATTGTTCAGTATAACGGTCTTGGGCTGATAGTGTACGAATTTGGAACGCTTGTCGAAGAAAGCAGTATCGTACTCATCCGCTTCAATTACAAAAAAGGGAGAAGGGGTCAGCTCGCTATCAAGTTTTCCGGAACGCGCAGACAGGCCGAAATTTTCCGGAATCCCCCCGATCAGAAAACCGGGTGAAAGTCCGGCGTACTCCAAAATCCAGGCAAGCATCGAACTGGTGGTAGTTTTACCGTGAGTGCCGGCAACCGCCAGCACCCATCTGTCGTACAGCAAATGCTGAGCCAGCCATTGCGGACCGGATATATAAGGTAAATGAGCATCGAGAATGGCTTCCATCAGGGGATTACCGCGTGTAACGACATTGCCGATCACGAACAGATCCGGCGCCAGCTTGATCTGATCAGCCTCGTAGCCCTCGATCAGCTCGATCTGCTGATCGATGAGTTGTGTGCTCATCGGTGGATACACATTTGCATCACAGCCGGTGACAGTATGGCCGGCTGCACGCGCCAATACCGCCAATCCACCCATGAAGGTGCCGCAGATTCCAAGAATGTGGATGTGCATGATGATTGGGAGAGGAAAGTTGAAAGACCGGATATCCGGCAGGCTGCGTGATTATACGTTAGTCCGGGCGGATGAAAATACCTTCCAGGCCGATGTGATGATTACGTAACTGCCAAGAAGTATCCACGTTCTACCAGACAACTTCTTGATCAATTACTGTTTTAAGCATTCATAATCTGGTCGTAGTTTTTCTGACGTGACGATACGTTGATTATGAGGGCTGGATGCCTGTTGACGTTCGCCATAATTTATTTATATAACTGCTCATTCATAACTGGACCGGTTTTTTTGAGAGTTTCCGCTGCAGTGTTCGGCGATGCATATTCAGCATTTTGGCTGTCACCGAGATGTTATTGTCATTTTCCATCAGGATACGATGAATATATTCCCATTCCAGTCGTTCGACGGACAGAGGATGAGAGCTGATGGGGGTGTCGGCATTGCCAGTAGTACGTTCGAACGCGGCCATGATATCGTCGGCATCAACAGGTTTTGCCAAATAGTGGGTAGCGCCCAATTTGATGGCTTCGACGGCGGTGGCGATACTGGCGTAGCCGGTCAGTACGATGATACGGGTACCGGGGTCCAGCTCGCTGATTTTTTCGACAAGCGACAATCCGGATTCATCCCCCAGCTTGAGGTCGATGATGACATATTCCGGTGTCAGAGATTCTGCCTGCTCGACGGCGGTTTTAATCGTATGGGTACAGACAACGTCGAATCCGCGTCTTGTCATGGCCTTTGCCAGCACTTCACAAAAAACTGTGTCATCGTCTACGATCATCAGACTCGGGCGATCTATGGAATTATTCACAGACAATCCTCCTTTCATACTGAAGTATTGAGTGCTCCGGGCAGAACCGGAATAGTAACATGCGTACACGCACCGCCCTCCGGACGATTGAATAAGCGTACATTTCCCCCGAAACGCTCAATGTTGGTATTGGCGAGGAACAGTCCGATACCGAAACCCTGGCCTGGCCCTTTACTGGTAAAAAAGGGTTCTCCCGCATGCTCGACGGCTTCTGTATTCAACCCGGTTCCATCGTCAAGTATTTCGAGTTGCAACAGTTTCTGATCCCAGTGACTGGTAATGTTTACCTGTTCGGTTGAGGCGTCTGCAGCGTTATTCAGCAGATTCAGGATAGACTGGCTCAATAGCCGGGTATTCATGATCATTGGTGCGGGTTGGGTACCTTCACATTGATAGGTGAATTTGACCGAAGGGCGAATCAGCTGCCACTTGTCGATGATCTGTTTCAGGAAGAGATCGACAGGCTGGCCGTTTCCTTCCTCCGTTCTGGCCTGTCCCGCGTTGGCCAGCAGGTGAGTCAATGTTTGCTTGCAGTGAAAAATCTGATCACGCAGGATACGGATATTATTCTGAAATTCCAGATTCTCCGGAGATTCCAGTTGTAATTCCTTCGCTATGATAGCCATGGTCGATAGAGGTGTGCCCAGTTCATGTGCGGCGCCGGCTGCGAGTGTGCCCAGTGCAATGATCTGTTCGTTCTGCAGTGCTTGTTCACGTGATCTGGACAGTTCCTTGTCGCGTTCACGTATCGTGGCGTTCATTCTGACGATGAACCAGGCGATCAGTAAGGTGCTCAGGACAAAGGTCAGCCACATGCCCGAAACATGCAGGCTGAATTCAAACATATGACGACTGTGATCATCGAAATGATCATGGGGGAGGGGGATATATTCGAACAGCAGAAAGGTGTAACAGACGATCGTGATGATTGCCATGGTCCAGGTGTAATGCCAGGGCAGCACAGTGGCAGCGATAGTGAGCGGTAGCAGATAGAGCGAGATGAACGGATTAGTCGAACCACCGCTGAAGTACAGCAGCGCGGTGAGTGCCGCAACATCGATCAGCAGTTGGATAAAAAATTCCGGATTGGTGACTGGCCAGTGATAACGCAAACGGATCCAGGTCAGAAAATTCAGGATGGCATGAATGGAAATAGTCAGAATGATTTCCATCCAAGGCAAATCGAATTCGATGACGCTGTAGACTATCCAGAAAATAATAACCTGTGCAACGATAGCAATGATTCTGAGGAGAAACAGGCGTTGCAGGTTTTTGCCGGAAGGGGACTGGTACAGTATGTTGAAGATACCCATCGATCGTTCACTTACTCCGGTAGTCGAGGTCATTTCAGGATATTTCAGTATTCTTGGGGCATGAGGGTTGCTGTCATGCAGGGTGAATACTGTCGACTTAAATTATCGCCCGCTCCCGCTGTTGAATTGAAAGCGACTGGCGAGGATGCAAGAGATTAACGATAACTCAAAGAATATATAAAAGCCATGTGACAAATTGCCGCACCCGGGGGCTGTAAGGCCAGTGGGAGAGCCGGATGAAGTACTCAGGGCAGAGCCGACCCCGGGACGTTGAAATTATCCACCCTCCCGGAACCCCGGATAGAGTGTCATACCACCATCGACATACAGAGTGGTACCGATTACGTAGTCAGAAGCATCGGAAGCAAGCCAGACTGCAGCGTTTGCAATATCCTCTGTTTTTCCAATCCGCTCATAGGGAATCAGCTCGAGCAGTGCGGTTTCTGCTGCAGAGGTTGCCCAGGCAGCGCGGTTGATTGAAGTCCGGATTGCGCCCGGTGAGATAGCGTTTACTCTGATTTTCTGGTGGGCAACTTCTTGCGCCAGGCTTTTCATGAACATGAGTACGCCACCTTTCGATGCGGTATAGTTGATACGCTCAGCCCACGGAATGATGTCGTGTACCGAGGAAATACAAATGATTTTGCCTGCAGCACGTGACAGTTCCGGATCGATCCCGCGCCGCAGGAATTCTCTGACGGCTTCGCGCGCGCAGAGAAACTGCCCGGTTAGATTGACCGCCAGTACTTTTTCCCATTGGGACAGAGTCATCTCAACGAAAGGCGCATCATCCTGAATACCCGCATTGGTAACGAGAATATCGATGCTGCCCCAAGTTTGGATGACCTGCTGAAACATGGCATTGACCTGTTCTTCCCGGCTGACATCAGCCTGAACAGTCAGTGCTTCTCCTCCGGCGGTCCGTATTTCATCGACTACCTCCTGTGCCTTCCCGCTGTCGGACAGATAGTTGACCGCTACCCGGGCACCTGCGCCAGCCATGGCGTGTGCAATGGCGGCACCAATGCCGGAACTGCTGCCTGTAATCAGAGCGCGCTGCCCGGCCAGCGGTTTTTCGATCGTACTCTGCATGATGGGCTCCTTAAGTGGATTTCGACTGACTGCTGATTTTCCTGCTGAAACTTTTACCCGCAGCTGTTCCGGGCAGCATGGCCCCACTGAGTGTCAGGGCAACCCGGTACCGGGTATATCAACCGGGACAGTTTCGATGCGACCTGACCGTGTTTTTTCAGCCTGTTCCGGATCATCTGTTTCGGCTGTCAGTATGAACAATGTCTTACGATCCGGCGCGCCCAGCATGCAAGCATAAGGTGTCCCGAGCGGATAAATCCGAGTAAGGATCGTACCTCCCTCCTTAACCCGGATGATTTCGTGTGTCCCGGGGCTTGCTGCCCATACGGCACCTTCAGCGTCAAGACAGATACCGTCGGGTGTAGCTTCTCCCAGATCAGCCCAGAGGCGAGGAGTATGAAGCTGACCTTCCTCGCTGATCGTAAAAGCTGTCAGGCGATGGGCAAAGGTCTCTGCAACGATAAATGTCATCCCGTCCGGGGTAATCACGCTGCCGTTGGGAAAAATAAGTTCTGTGGCGGTAATCCGGCAACTGCCGTCGGGTTCGATCATGATAAGACGAGTGGCGGAGGGCGCTGCGCCTCCATGCAAATCGTACCCGAAATTACCTACATAAGCCCGGCCGTCAGCGGAGATCACCATGTCATTACAGTGAAAAGGTGCCAGTGCCGAGAGATCGGCATGCAGCTCCAGACCCTCGTCAGTCAGCCGATAGACGGCCCGCTCAGTCATGGCTACTACCAGTGGTGTTCCATCCCGCAGCCAGCCCAGTCCACCTGGCAAATCAGCGGTTTTCAGCAGGCATTCGGCCTTGCCGCCGGGGGTAACGGTCATAATGCTATGGGCATGCTGATCAGTAAACCATAAACGGTCGTCACGCCAGCGTGGAGATTCAGGAAAAGCCAGACCGGTCAGCAGAATTTCAGTTTGAGGATTCATCGTTTGGTTTCCTTTCGGGAAAGTCGGATGGCAATCGATTGGACGATTGCAGCGATCGGCTGATCGATATCGATGATCAGGCCGTGTTCAGGTAGTTCCAGTGTTGCCAATTGGCTTTCAAGCAGATCCGGCCCCATAAAATGATTGGCCCGTCGTGACAGGCGCTGGCGCAAGACCTCTTTCTCGCCGGTAAGAAATACAAAATGTACCCGTTCCGGATCGGTGCACAGAATCGAACGATACCGGGCTTTCAGTGCTGAACAGGCGAGGACGGCATGACATCCCTGCGTCAGACAGTCATTGATTTCCTCCCGCAGGCGGTACAGCCAGGGTTCCCGGTCAGCATCGTTCAAGGGTTCATTATGCTGCATTTTGGCAATGTTTTCGGGAGGGTGAAAATCATCCCCCTCGATGAAGCGCCATCCCAGATGACTGGCCAGTGCTTTCCCGATTGTGGATTTACCGGTGCCGGATACACCTCCGAGAATAATAACCCGGCCGTTAGTGGTGGCATGGAGGGAAGGAAATTTTTCTGTAGACATTTGTATCATTTGATCAGGTGGACTCGGCCTGTTTTTCCAGAATATGGTACCCCCAGGCAGGTAATTGAAGCAAAAACCGGGTAACTGGTTCCTCCTGGATTGACGATTGCGTATCCGAAGTTATCAGCTCCCGCCAGTCTCGGGTCGTGGCGTTCGCATCCGGTCGCAGGTCGAAAAGCTCCAGCTGACATTGGCTGGGATAAGAGGCATAGTTGACGATCACCAACAGAATGTCACCATTTTTTCCCTGCCAGCGATAGACGATGAAATTATTCCAGCTATCATCTCCTTCCCCGGCCGGGAGAACTTCCAGTAAAGTCCAGGTGCCATGTTGAAATACCGGATTGCGCAGAATTTGCAGGAGGCGCTGATAAAAGCTGATTAACCGGTGATTTGCCGGTTCATCGGGACTTCTGCATAATTGAACCGGAATACGCACCTGTTTACCTTCCAGTTGCCCCGCATGAAAGAAGCGCATACCGGGGGCCAGATAATTGATCAGGGCCGCTGCTTCATGTACGGCAGAAGGAAAAATGGCTGCTGCCCGGCGCTCATCATGATTTTCCAGGAAACGGGTCATTTTGCGCTGGTAACCAGTGTCTGCTGCGAGATGGTCACGAACAGGCCGGGCTGTCTGGTCCAGCAGACGATCGTAGAGGCGCTTGTCATAAGTGTAGTCAAACCCATTCTGCTGTAGTGTCCATTCCAGATCCCAGTAAACTTCGGCCAGGAAAAGAAATTGCGGGAAACGTCTGCGGACTGCCGGAATGGCAACGGACCAGAAAGGGTCGATTGAGCGATGCCAGGTACGTTCAAAGACTTGCGGTAACAGCAACATTGCCATATCACAGCGTACACCATCACAACATTCGGCAATTTTCAGTAATTCTTCCATCATGGTCTGCTGCACTGCCGGATTGCTGTAGTCAAGCTGCAGGGTATCCGACCAGCCATCAAAAGAGGGATCACGGCCATGGGCAAAAATCTGCGGATCCAGCCCGGAAGTACTTGATGTGAGCACAGTGTAGTTTTGCGGCTCCCGTTCCAGATCTTCCTGTGTTCCCCTGATATAGAAGTCGGGGTGAGTCTGTGCCCAGGAATGATCCAATGCAGTATGGTTGGGGACGAAGTCAAGCATGAGACGCAGGTTGCGTTCGTTGAGCTTGTGGCGTGCATGCTGGAGCGCTGCCTTCCCTCCGAATCTGTCGTCCACCTGATAACGGGTGATAGCAAAACAGGAGCCGCAAATGTCCGTCTCGGACAGATCGGGCAGACAGGTTCTGAAGCTTTCCCTCAGATCGGGATGAGTACGGGAAATATGCCGACTCGCCGTTCCGGTTTCCCAGATGCCAAGCAACCAGACCCAATTGAATCCCAATTCAGCAATCCGGTCCCATTCGGTATCAGGCCATTCGTCCAGAGGGAGTGGCGCATGATGCTCACGTGAAAGCTCATACTGCCTGATACGGGTATTAAGCTGGTAGAGCAGGGGGTGGGAAGAGGTGGGCATGGTATTTTCCGCTGCAGCGGTCGTCAAATGAAATTAAATGAGCAAAACGGCGATAATTGGCTGGGCATGCCCCGGTTTATGTATGTTAATACAATACTCGGCCATTCGGTCGGGGGAAAACTATCAGAGTTATGCAGGAGAGGTAAAAAATTTTTTCTTTGAGCAGGTTGCTGTTTTATTTTGATAATATCCCGGTTCTCATTTTTTCCCAGAAGGTCCTGTCCGGCTTATCTTGCTGCGTAATAATTTCTCGCGGAAAAAGCCGGGAGACAGCAGTTCCGGGCAGAAGGCAGGCAGAGGATATTTATTGAGTATATATGGAGATTCAAGGAGCATATCGACTGTGATATTGAACAGAACAGAGCAATTGCTGGGTATCATCCTGATGCTGATATTGTCAGCCTGCAGCGGGCAGGAGGAAGTGGCCAGAACTGTCAGCCCGCTGCCGGTCAGTGTAGTTACTGCTCAAAATACCTCAATGGAAATCCGTGAAGAATCCGTCGGTTCGCTGGCGGGTATGCTGGATCCTACGATTGCGGCTGAGGTATCTGCACGCGTGCTCCAGGTGTTGGTGCGTCCGGGTCAACAAGTAAAAAAAGGACAGCAAATTGCTTTGCTGGACCCGGTTGATTACCAGTTACAGCGACGGGAAGCCCTGAGTGAAGTTGCCAGACTGGAGGCTTTGCTGGAGAACCAGAAACGCTCCGTCGAACGCAACGCCAAACTGGTTGAAAAAAATTTCATTTCCCAAATCGTGCTGGATGATGTCAAGACTCAGGAAACCGCATTGCGTCGGCAACTGGAAGGTGCCAGGTCGCGGCTTGCCACGATCGAGCACAACAAATC
Organism: Nitrosomonas sp.; assembly: GCA_044507105.1. Lineage (GTDB taxonomy): Bacteria > Pseudomonadota > Gammaproteobacteria > Burkholderiales > Nitrosomonadaceae > Nitrosomonas. The sequence continues at coordinate 18,495 of JBIQJX010000027.1, read as the reverse complement.
CAAAACGCGCCTGCTTTCACCCGTGGACGGAAAGGTCGAGATGCAGATCGTTGCTGAGGGAGACTATGTCAAGGTGGGCGATCCACTAATGCAGATCATCAGTAACCAGCGCTTGCGTGCGCATCTGCCATTCCCGGAACGTATCGCTTCGTATATCAGGCCCGGTCTTGAAGTCAGATTGAGTACACCGACTTCGGATATTGAAATTGTTTCCCGAATCAGGGAGATGAAACCGGCAGTAGGCCTCGGTAACCGCGCTATTGATGTAATTGCTGATATCGAGAACCAGCCGGGATGGCAGGCAGGCGCCAGTGTTAATGGTGTCATCATTCTTGGTATTCGCGAGAATGTAGTGGCGATTCCGGAGCAGAGTATCGTACTCAGGCCGGCAGGCCAGGTGGTCTATGCCGTTAATGATGAACTGGCTGAACAGCGTATTGTAAAAACAGGATTATGGCAGGATGGCATGGTCGAAATCATAGAAGGAATACAGGCGGGTGAACAGATCGTGCTCGACGGCGCCGCTTTTCTGACTGACGGCACTGAAGTCACCATACAACAGGAAAGAATCGAACAGGCTAAGTCATGACGCTGCCTGAGCTGTCGATCAGGCGTCACGTACTGGCGTGGATGGTGTCGGGATTACTGGTATTGCTGGGAGCTATCAGTTACCAGCGTATTGGTGTGGATCGTCTGCCTTATATCGAATTTCCGATCATTTCAGTCACGACGACTCTGATCGGAGCAAATCCTGATATCGTCGATGCCAGCATCACCAGTATCATTGAGACGGCGGTCAATACTATTCCCGGTATTGAGCATATCCAGTCCAATTCTTCACCCAGCGTTTCGGTAACAACAATCACATTCGGACTGGAGAAGAATATCGATGTTGCCTATAACGAAGTGCAGTCGAATATCGGGCAGATCTTGCGACGACTGCCGGACGACATCGATCCACCGGTCGTGCGCAAGATAGAAACCAATGCGCGACCTGTAATGTGGTTGGCGTTACAGGGCGATCGTACCCTGCAGCAACTCAATCTGTATGGTTTCAATATCATCAAGAAAAAGCTGGAGACCATCAACGGAATTGGTGAAGTCCGCCTGGGAGGGCGTCGCGACCGTACCATACGCGTCAACGTGTTGCCCGAACGCATGGCTTCTTACAAGGTGACGGCCGGCGATGTAATAGATGCTTTCCGGCGTGAACATATTCAGCTGCCCGGCGGCTTTCTGGTAGGCCGGAACACGGAAAAACTGATTAAGCTGGATCTGGAATTTCACAATATACGGGAGATGAGCAATCTGATCGTCACCTATCGTGACGGGGCGCCGATCAGGCTGAAGGATATCGCAGAGATCGAGGATGGTCTGGCGGATTACCGTCAGATTGCCAGATTCAACGGCAGGCCTACTGTGGGATTGGGAATCATCAAGGTTGCAAATGCCAATACTGTCGCCATCATTGAGGAAGTCGAACGCAGACTGAAAGAGGATATCAATCCCAATCTGCCGCCGGGCATGAGCATCAGTATCGCCACCAGTGATGCCATTTTTATCAAGGAGCTGGTGCGCTCGCTGCAGGAGCATCTGGTCGAAGGAACTCTGCTGGCTGCCCTGATCGTCTGGCTGTTTCTGCGTTCAGTGCGCTCCACCCTGATCATTGCCACGGCCATTCCAGTTTCATTGATGGGCGCGATTGCTGTCATGTATTTTTCAGGTTTCACATTCAATACCATGACGCTGCTGGCGCTGCTTCTACTAATCGGAGTGGTGGTGGATGATGCGATCGTGGTGCTGGAAAGTATTTTCCGTCATATGAGTCAGGAGCAAACGGAACATGGCAGTGTCGATGCGGCAACAGCTTCGGTCCGCGGCAGTCATGAAGTGGTGTTTGCGGTGCTGGCAGCGACCCTGGCGCTGGTATGCATCTTTGCGCCGGTAATTTTTATGGAAGGTATTATCGGTAAATTTTTCGAATCCTTTGCCGTGGTCGTCACTTTTGGTGTGCTGGTTTCTCTGCTGGTTTCCCTCACCCTGACACCTATGCTTTGTTCGCGCTATCTGCGTGTCGCCAAAAAACACGGGCGTTTCTATTATTGGCTGGACAACGGATTCAGCCGTATGGATCGGATATATGCTTCTCTGCTCGATCTTGCTATTTTGCATCGCTGGAAAGTCATTCTGATCACTGTGGTAACAGTATTGAGCAGTATTTTCTTTTTCGATAAAGTGGAAAAAGAATTCACGCCGGAAACCGATGAAGGCATATTTACCATTACTTTCCGGACGCCGCTTGGTTCAAGCATTGACTATACCAATTCCCGTCTCAGACTGATCGAAGAGGTGCTGGCTTCTTACCCTTCAGAGATCGTCAGTTATTTTGCGACTATCGGGGCCGGGCAGGAGGGACAGGTAAACAGAGGGTTTATCAGTGTGCGTCTGTATGACCGCGCCGATCGTGATATGAGCCAGAAGGCACTGATGCGTGCATTGCGGCAGCGTTTCGACGATATCCCGGGTGTCAGGGCGTTTCCTGCCGCAGTTTCCATCGTTCGCGGGCAGCGCTCGGAAAGATTGCAATTCAACCTGACCGGTCCGAATCTTCAGGAAGTCGGTCGGCTGGCAAAGGAAATGCAGCGGAGGCTCGGGCAAACGCCGGGTATGGGCAGGGTTGATCTGGATCTCGACCTCGATTTGCCGCAAATGGTGGTGAAGATAGACCGTCCACGTGCGGCCAGTCTCGGTATATCCGCTGCGGATATTGCCACAGCAATCAGTATGTTTACCGGGGGTATCGACGTGGCCAGATTCAATGACGAACCCGGTGACGGGCAGCGTTATGAGATCAGGATCAAGGGGAAGGAAGATCGGTTTAACCGGCTGGGGGATCTGAAAAAGATTTACTTGAGAAGTGCCGGAAACGAACTGGTCAGACTGGATACGATAGCTGAATTCAAAGAAGAACTGGGTGCGGCGATCATCGGACGTTTTGACCTGCAATACGCGGCCATGCTCTATGCCAATCCTGTACTGTCACTGGGCAGAGCAACCGAAATCGTATGGGAGTATGCAGCGGAGTTACTGCCCGCAGGTTATACGGTACAACTGGCAGGGCAGGCAGAGGAACTGACCAAAACCGTTGCTAACACACTGTTCATTTTCGCGCTTGCGCTGATTCTTCTTTATATGGTGCTGGCCAGCCAGTTTAATTCCTTTCTGCAGCCACTCATCGTGATGGTGGCACAGCCGCTCGCTATTGTCGGAGGTATTTTCGCGTTGTGGCTGACAGGCGATTCACTCAATATATTTTCCATGATAGGTCTGGTGCTGTTAATCGGTCTGGTGGCAAAAAATTCGATCCTGCTGATCGATTTAACCAATCAGCTGCATGAACAGGGTAAGTCCGTGGATGAGGCGCTGAGAGAGGCGTGTCCGATCCGCTTGAGGCCTGTGCTGATGACCTCTCTAACCGTGATTTTGGCACTATTGCCGGCAGCAATGGGTTATGGGGCGGGTGCCGAAACCAACCGCCCGCTTTCTGTGGCAGTGATCGGCGGGATGGTTTCTTCAACCCTGCTGACATTGGTGGTAGTGCCGGCGGTCTATTCTCTGGTGATGCAGGCGGTAGAAAGGTTTCATCATTCCCGACGCGGGCCGGTCTCCGTATATAAGGACTAATCAGGAGTCATTATTATTTCCTGCCAGGGTCACTGCAATTTCCCGCATACCGGATTCGGCCAGTTCTTCTTTCTCCACGGAACCGAAAATAGAGAGCACGGTAGCCAGTGCACCTGTCCAGCCGGTCTGATGGCTGGCTCCCAGTCCGGAACCATCTTCCCCATGGAAATATTCATAAAACAGCAGATAATTTCGCCAGTGTGGATCGGTTTGAAATTTCTCAGTACCGCCGAAAACCGGTCGTCTGCCATGTTCGTTCGGCAGGAAAATGTGCAATAGCCGTTCGGCGATCATTTTGGCGACCTCGAACAGATTGTGCTGTATTCCTGAACCGGTGGGACATTCAATCTGGAAATCCTTGCCATAATAGGTATACAGTGTCAGCAGTGCGCGAATGATCAGAATATTAGCCGGCACCCAGACGGGTCCGCGCCAGTTGGAATTTCCTCCGAACATATAAGAATCTGACTCGCCGGGCTGATAACCCACCGTGAAAATCTGGTCCTCCCAGTGAAACTGGTAGGGATGTTCCTGATGATATTTGGAAAGTGACCGGATGCCATGAGGACTCAAAAATTCCTGTTCATCCAGCAGTCTTGTCAGTATCCGGCGTAGTTTTTTTTCATCGACTACTGCCAGCAGGCGACGACCGGCCACGCCGGGTTTGATCGGGCAGAAAATATGAGTGGTTAAATGACTTCTGCGTCTGACCAGTGCTTCAAAATGTTCCGCAACTTGCGGCAGCCTGTTTAATGTAGTTTGCTCGATCACCGTTACCGCACATAAAGGCAGCAGTCCAACCAGTGAACGAATCTTCAACCGGGTCGAATTACCATTCGGAAGACGCAGAACGTCATAGAAAAAACCGTCTTCCTCATCCCACATATCCCGGTGGTCATTGCCGATATCGTGCATGGCGGCTGCGATTGCCATGAAACGATTCAGATAGGAAAGCACCCTTTGCTCATAATCCAAGTCATAAGAGCTCAGTTCCAGCGCAATCTGCAACATATTTTGGGCATATAAAGTCAGCCAGGCTGTCCCATCCGATTGTTCCAGATGCCCGCCTGTCGGCAGTGTATGACTGCGATCGAATACTCCGATATTGTCCAGCCCCAGGAATCCGCCCTGATATACGTTGCCATCCGGTTCCAGATGTGATTCCCACCAATGAAAATTCCGCTCCAAACGGGAAAAGGCAGTCTGCAGAAATACCGGATCACCATGGCCCTGATTTTCCCGGTCGATCTGATAAACCATATAGGCAGCCCAGGCATGAACCGGTGGGTTGACATCGCTGAAATTCCATTCGTAGGCCGGGATCCGTCCATCCGGGTGCTGATAGCGGTTCTCCAGGAACAGACAAATCTGCTGTTTGGCAAATACAGGGTCTGTCATAGCCAGAGGCAGGGTATGAAAAGCTGAGTCCCAGGCGGCATACCATGGATATTCCCATTTGTCAGGCATCGAGATGATGTCATGGTTTTTCATATGACCCCACTCGCTGTTTCGCGTGGCTCGCCCGTGGTGCTCGTCCAGCCAGCGCTCGACATCGAACTCATAGTATTGTTTGGTCCATATCATGCCGGCAAGTGTTTGCCGCAGGATATGTTTCCCCTCTTTATCCAGAGTGTCGTCAGACAGAGATGCATAGAAATGATCGGCTTCCTGTTGTCTCTGATCAAAGAGTTGATCGAAGTCAGTGAAAATCATATCCGGCATAACGGATTCCGCCCGGCACAGACGCAGCCTGATCAGATGCGTTTCCCCGGGAGGGAGAGTTAGAGCGTAATCTGCTGCTGCTTTGGTGCCGCGGCCGGCGGGGTTTACCGCCTCGGTTTTGCCATGCACCACATAATTGTCAATGCCATCCTTGGTATAGGGGCCAGCGTTGTCACTGCCAAACAGGCGACGGGCATTGGTTTCATTTTCGCAAAGCAGCAGAGACGGACTGCCGGCACAGAATAACTGATAATCACTCAGTTCATGGTGGCTTGCGCGAATTACCTGACAATCACTTCGGTCCTCTTCCCGGTGCAGGTGAGGCTTGGCTGCACCGGGCTCCCATGACCAGGTGTTGCGGAACCAAAGTGTCGGTAATAGGCGTAAATTTGCTGTTTCGGGCCCTCGATTGATTACGCTGATCCGGATCAGAATATCTTCCGGATTTGCTTTGGCATATTCTACAAAAACATCAAAGTACCGATCTTCATTGAAAATGCCGGTATCCAGTAATTCATATTCCGGTTCCTGCTTTGAGCGTCTGCTGCCGACAGTTACCAGATCTTCGTAGGGATAAGCAGCTTGCGGATATTTGTAGAGGTATTTCAGATAGCTGTGAGTGGGTGTGGCATCCAAGTAGAAATAATATTCCTTGACATCTTCGCCATGATTTCCCTGCGGACCAGTCAGGCCGAACAGGCGCTCTTTCAGGACAGTATCCCGGCCGTTCCAGAATGCCAGTGCGAAACAAAGCAATTGCCGGTCATCACTGATGCCGGCCAGTCCATCCTCTCCCCAGCGATACGCGCGGACACCGGACTGAGAATGCGGAAAATAATGCCAGGCATCCCCATTCTCGCTGTAGTCTTCGCGTACCGTACCCCATTGCCGCTCACTCAGATAAGGTCCCCATTTTTTCCACGGAATTCCATTTTTATTGCATTGTTCGAGACGTTTGGATTCTTCGGTCATATTGTGGCTCCACTGATACCCCGTAGTATCCCCTCAGCCAATTCTTCCTAACTGACCTGGCGATTTTATATTATTGATCCGGCGATAAAATCCCACCGGAAAATTATCTGTCAGACAAAAACGCAGAAGAAATAGTAATACCGATTCCGGATCAGCGACAATTTTCCGGTTGCAGGAACAAACAATTGTCAGTCAGTACCATCCTTTTCATTGAAATGAAAGGTGATATGCTGCCGGCGAGCCGGCAGTGCCCAAATGAGTGTCAGTTTGACTGCCTGCATGATTTTTTCGAACCCGGCTTCCGACTGAGAAACAGTAAAATGAGGGTGGGCATAAAGTTTGACTGCAAGCGCGGTGTCGAGTAACAGGTTGCCCTGCAGGATATCGTCTTCGAGGGTGAGCGAGGTCAGTCCATCGAGTTCGAGGGTATGTCCCAAACCTGACAGGATGGTATGGTTTTGGCAATAGCGTCCTCCCGGTCCGTCACAACTGGGCATCGCCAGATTGATTTCCGTCTGCATCAATCCTGTTATATCACCGGTGTATTCATAAGTTATGCTCAGCCGGTTGCCAATAATCCGATAACATTTGCTGATCGATACCGGACCTGCTTCAGCCTGAAAAATAATTTCATTCTTGTCCGAGGATTGGAGACAGTAGCTCAAGGGCTGGTCATTCAATCGGTCGATAAAGAGATACTGTGCATGCTGATCCGGTTCCAGATCGGAATCACTAATGACATGTTTGAAACTGATTCGATCGTGGGCGGAGGCGATTCCTGTCTGAGGATGGGTCGAGTTTTTCTGCGGAGCCAGCTGGATTTTACGATGATAGTACTCAGTCTGGCGGGCGAGTGTATCGGCAAAGTTATGTTTGAGCGGATAGGCATCGAGTTCACAGATAGCCGCATTACCATCGAGTTTCAGGACCAGCTGCAGGATGCCGTTCTGCAGATAGATCTCTTCCGTCCCATCCAGATCGGTGTCTTCTCTATAGCAGGGATCACGTGGGTTATGCTGATCAAGCAGCGTTTCCAGTTCGATCAGATTATTGTAAATGGCACGTCGCAAGTGAGGCAGATACAGCCCTCCGAACAGGCCATGCCAATAAGCATCGTTAGCCTGGGAAGCATACAGGCATTGTTGCATGGTGGCGGTACGCTGTTTGACGGGCAGGCTGGCATATCGGGTGGAAAGGCTGAGCATACGTTTGTGCATCCAGTTCGATTCGGGGTAGCGTGAAAAGAAGTTTTTCCAGATGCCTCCCCGCAAAAAGGGTTTGTTTTGTTCATACCAGCCTGCTGTCTTGGCCTGCTGAACGAGATCAGCATAGGCGTGAGCCGGTCCGGCAGGCAGTGTCCACTCACTCATTTCAATATAAGAAGTGGTCGGAAGATAGATGATGCCGCGGGTTTTTTCACAGGCATGATAATCCCGGTAATGCTGCGTGAGGATATGGGGAGAAGCCAGCACTCCCTGAATGAATTGTTCCAGCCACCCCTGTTCATACACCCATTGATAGGTTTCCGGCCAGATACCGAATTTTTCAATATCGTCAAAGTAGATTGCTGCCGGCTGCTGTCCGGCCGTTACATGAGTACTTGCCATCGACTCGATACAGGCGACTGCCTCCTGGACAGGAGAGAATGGCAGCTTGTAGCGCAATATTTCGGAGATGGGGAAAAGATCAAGTACGCGATGGTCCTCTTCGGTAGTGAAGTAGCCATTGAGCCCGGTTTTATCTTTGCCGGTACAGATGAAGTGATAGTCATCCACGATCACATAACGAATACCGCAATCCACCAGCGCAGGTGCAATAGTGGATTCCCAGACACGCTCGGTCAGCCAGGCGCCTTGCGGTTTTTGTCCCAGTTTTTTTCTGAGTCTGGCCGAAAAAGTTTTGATCTGGCCGATACGGTCCCGCTCGGGAATGGCAGCCAGCACCGGTTCAGTATCTCCTGCACCAAACAGTTCAACCTGTCCACGGGTGACCATCTCACGCAGCAGCGCCATATCCTGCGGATAATGTTTAAACAGAAAATCGAGCAACCATCCGGAAAAATGAACGGCAAAACGGAATTCCGGATAGCGGTACAGCGTATGCAGGAAGGGTTTATAACAACGCTCGTGGGCATCGTTAATGACCTCGGGAAAATTACCAACTGGCTGATGGGCATGTACACCGAAAAGCAGAGATACGGATGAGGTCATCGGAATATCCCGGTAGTTAAATTTTTATCGGTTGTTTCATATTAACTTAACTGCATCATATTTCATCGCCGTGAATATAGTCTAAGAGGCACGTCGCATGGCGCCACTTTCACTGCCGGAAGTACCGCCGTGGCTGATGGGTTCGAGTATGGTCACAGGAGCCGGAATTTTCAACAGTCGATAAAGATTGGCGAGATTTTTGCGAAAAAGCCGGTCGAAACTTTCTACTGCATGCGGTAAATTGTAATCACCGAACCACCAGAACCAGTCGGAGCTTTCACATGAGGCAAGCTGCCGCCCGGCTGCCACTTTTTCTTCCTTTGTCAGGCGCGGACTTTGCAGAACGAGATCGTAGCTCTGCTTGGCGGTACACAATAATTCCCACGCGAGATTTTTATCGTGATCACCGATCCAGGTGGAGAAGCTGCCATATACCCAGCTTCCGGCGGCCAGCACCGGCAGCCGGGCAACTTCGGTAGCGCTCTGTGACAGTTGCGCAATGTAATCATGGAAAGTTGTGGTCCGGATATGCTGATTGTTTTCAAGCAGTTCGTACAGATCATTCAGAAAGTAATAACCATTATAGGGATAGGATTCCCATGCATTTTCACCATCCAGAATGACACTGACGATCGGATGGGTATTTTCACGCACTTCATGCCGGATATGTTCGAGCCGCTGAATAAAATTTTCGGCAGCGTCCCGTCCGAACCATTTTGAATATTCGAACCCGATCAGGTCGGACAACTGGTCGTCACGGTAAAAACACAGGATATCGCCATTTTTCGTTTCAAACCGGTAGGGCCGGTAAAGATAGTCGCTGCGGGCTGGCAGAGGTTGATCAGGATGCGATTTACGCAGGCTGTTGGCCAGAACCCCTTCCCCACTGGCGCACCACTGACGGCCGTGCTCAATCAGGATATCGAGAAGCGGTTCTGATACGGCACCTTCGGCTGGCCATATGCCGGACGGTTTGCTGTCGAAACGCTGCTGATGGCTGTCAATAGCTGATTTCAAATGAAACGATACTCGTTCCCGTCCGCCGGGATAGGTCGTATTAGCAGGCAGAACAATTTCCGGCAGACTGTCCCGGGCAGACTCAAAATCGATCAGCAGAGGCGCAAGCGGGTGGTGATGCGGTGTGGTGGACAGTTCTATCTGACCGGATTCTGCCAGTCTGTGATAACGCGGGATGAGATCCCGGATAAGCTCGCCAATAAGTTCAAACAGAAGCATGCGATCGCCATGGCTGAAAAGCTTTTCCTGTGACATGAGTTGTACGATACATTCATTTTCCCGACGCACACTCTCGCCTGTCCATGCCAAGTGATACCATACCAGTAAATCAGCCAGATATTGGCCTGAAACATACAAGAGTTCCTTGTCCCCGGCTTCCTGCAGATTGTTGTATAAATCGCGCAGGCGCTGGTAGGCCGGGTAGGGCATGAGCATGGTGTTGTGATTGTTCAGAAAACAGCTGTTCAGAATCAGCAGACGCTCATCCAGTGAAATCTGATCGAGATCGGGCTCTGCCAGCAGACGCAATAACGGATCGCGAATCGGGCCGTTCGTGAACTGGTCGGCGTAATCTTCCAGTTGATCCAGCAGAACGGGAACGAAATTCACTACCAGTCTGATATTCGGGTGTGCCTCCAAATGATGGGCCATATCGGTATAGTCTTTGATGGCATGCAGATATACCCACGGCAACAGGAATTCACCGGTTTTGCAATCCCGGTAGTCTGGCTGGTGCATATGCCACAGCAGTACAAGATCGAGTTCAGGCGGTTGAGGTATCATGGCAATTCTGTTTGTAAAATTACGGCGAACAGGCCGGATGAACGAGCTGAATGATTGATTCTCAGCGGGCGTAATGAATACGCTGTCCCAGCATTTCCGGTGTGATCAGGGTAACGCCGTTATCTGTTACATGAAAATGTTTTCTATCTTCCTCGGGATCGAAGCCCACTTGAAGGCCTTCAGGTATCACACATTCTTTCTCCACTACCACCCGTTTGAGGCACGCATATCGACCAATATCGACATTGGGCAGAATGACTGAATCTTCAATAGTGCCGAAGCTGCGCACCTGGACATTGGAAAACAGCAGCGAGCGGCGTACAGTGGCGCCACTGATGATACATCCCCCCGATACCATCGAATCCAGCGCCTGGCCGCGCCGGTCACTGTCATCGAAAACGAACTTGGCGGGCGGCAACTGCTCCTGGTGTGTCCAGATTGGCCAGTCCTCGTCATACAGATTCAGGCTGGGTATGATGGTAGTGAGGTCAATATTTGCCTCCCAGTAGGCATCTACTGTACCCACATCTCGCCAGTAAGGAATGCCCGATGCCATATGGATGCAGCTGTTTTCGAAGCGGTGGGCATAAACCTGAGCACTATTGACCATGCCGGGAATCAGATCGTGGCCAAAATCATGCGATGAATGATCCAGATCATGGTCCAGAATCAGTTGTTCATACAAAAATTTCGCATTGAAGACGTAAATGCCCATGCTGACCAGTGCCTGATCGGGTTGGCCGGGAATGGATTCAGGATGTTCAGGTTTTTCCATAAAATTAGTGATGCGCCAGGAATCATCAACAGACATTACGCCAAAAGCACTCGCATCGCTAACGGGAATACTTAAGCAGGCAACAGTTAGATCCGCCTGTTTTTCAACATGTTCCGCCAGTAAGCGGCCGTAATCCATTTTGTAGATATGATCTCCGCCCAGAATCAGCACATAATTGGGGTTGTGGGTGCGGAGGATATCGAGATTCTGAAAAACCGCATCAGCCGTCCCCTGATACCAGGTTTCTTCGGTGCGTTGTTGCGCTGGCAGCAGTTCGACAAATTCCTTGAATCTTCCATCAAGGAAACTCCAGCCGCGCTGGACATGGCGTATCAGGCTCTGGGCTTTGTATTGTGTTACGATGCCGATACGCCGTACACCTGAATTGACACAATTGGATAAGGCAAAATCGATAATGCGGAATTTGCCGCCAAAAGGAACTGCCGGCTTTGCGCGCCAGTCAGTCAGATGTTTAAGGCGTGTGCCCCGTCCGCCTGCCAGGATCAGGGCAAGTGTGTTACGGGTAAGTGTGCTGACAAAGCGCGGATGATAATTCGGTTGAGCAGCTTGTTGGGCTTCCATATTTTCCTCGCTGATTGCAGTGCATGAAATACCTACACCCTGTACTCCTTTTTCTTCATCTTACTTGATCTCAATAGCCATTTCCAGCCGTACATAGCAGGTTATAATAAATTCATGCAAATACAATCTCCGTTCTCTTTGTCTTCAGCCCCTGCGGGCGAAACTGTGCAATCGCTGCTGCTGGCTGCGAGGTTGCATAATCCGTGTGCCTGTCTGGGGATACATTCTGTTCCGCGTGGCAAACTGGTCAGAGTGTTTCAGCCTTATATGTCCCGTATCTGGGTTCGGACCTCTTCCGGTTTCGAGCCCATGAGACGCGTGCATCATGAGGGCATTTTCGAGTGGGAAGGTGAGGGCATCGCCCACCCCTATCTGCTTCGCCTGGAGGATGCGGAAACAGGGATCATTGAGGAGCGTCATGATCCATATGCATTTCCCATGCAGATTTCGGGACATGATTTATATCTGTTCAACGAAGGGCATCTGCTTCGGGCTTATCTCACGTTGGGCGCGCACCAGGTCAGGAATCACGGGGTCACTGGTACGCGCTTTGCCGTATGGGCACCCAATGCTGAACGGGTAAGTGTCGTCGGAGATTTCAACCGCTGGGACGGGAGAATATATCCCATGACGGCACATGCTCACAGTGGTGTATGGGAGTTGTTTATTCCGGATCTACCTGAGGGGGTATTGTATAAATATGAAATTCGTAATCGTTTTACCGGCGAAATTCTGCTCAAGACAGACCCTTATGCGACCTGGCATGAGTTACGCCCTCATAACGCCGCATTGACGCCGATCAGAAGGCAGTATGACTGGCAGGATGGGGACTGGATGGCGCGCCGCGCGGGCTGGGACTGGTTGCATGCGCCCGTGAATATTTATGAGCTGCATGCCGGTTCCTGGAAGCGACATCCAGATGGTACTTTCCTTTCCTATGCAGAGCTGGCTGATCAGTTGATTCCCTATCTGCTGGAGATGGGGTATTCACATGTTGAATTACTGCCAATATCGGAGCATCCGCTGGATGAGTCGTGGGGATATCAGGCAACCGGTTATTTTGCAGTGACGAGCCGTTATGGCCGGCCCGAAGAATTCATGGGTTTTGTGGACGCCTGCCATCAGGCAGGAATCGGTGTGATTCTGGACTGGGTGCCCGCCCATTTCCCGCAGGATGGTTTCTCACTGGCGCGGTTTGATGGGACCGCCTTGTATGAGCATGAGGATCCGCGCCTCGGCTATCATCATGACTGGGGGACTTATATTTTCAATTACGGGCGCAACGAGGTGAAATCCTTTTTGCTGTCCAGCGCCCATTACTGGCTGTCGGTTTTTCACCTCGACGGTTTGCGGGTGGATGCAGTCGCTTCAATGCTTTATCTGGATTATTCACGCAAGGAGGGAGAATGGCTGCCGAACCGTTATGGTGGGCGTGAGAATCTCGAGGCGATCGATTTTCTGCGGGAGCTGAACACTATGGTGCATGGAGAATTCCCGGGTGCTCTTACATTTGCTGAAGAATCCACTTCCTGGCCGGCGGTGTCGCGTCCGATTTATCTGGGGGGGCTGGGCTTTTCCATGAAATGGAACATGGGGTGGATGAACGATACATTAAGATATATACAACATGACCCCATTCACCGGCGTTATCACCATAACGAACTGACTTTTAACCAGCTCTACGCCTACACCGAAAATTTTGTTCTGCCGCTTTCACATGATGAAGTGGTACATGGAAAGAAATCTCTTCTGGATAAAATGCCGGGGGATGGCTGGCAGAAATTTGCCAATCTGCGTTTATTGTTCACCTACCAGATGACCTGTCCCGGCAAGAAAATCAATTTCATGGGTAATGAATTCGCGCAGGGACGGGAATGGCACGTAGGCCGGGCGCTCGACTGGTATCTGCTGGAACGCGATCAGCATCGTGGCATGCAAAGGCTGTCCCGCGACTTGAATCATCTTTATCTGACCACCCCGGCATTATATGAGCTGGATTTTTTTGCTGAAGGGTTTTCCTGGCTGGATTGTCATGATGCTGAACAGTCAGTGATCAGCTATCAGCGTCGTGCACAAAACGGATCCTTCATTCTGGTGATTCTGAATTTCACTCCATTGCCGCGCACCGGTTATCGTGTTGGAGTGCCGGAATCCAGATCGTACCGGGAAATATTCAACAGTGACTCGGTTTATTATGGCGGCAGTAATACCGGTAATTCGGGAGAGATTGATCCGACCGGTCAGCACTGGTTCG
>JBIQJX010000027.1:0-4396 GCA_044507105.1 Nitrosomonas sp. | reverse complement strand
TATCCCACTGCGGTTATCAGAATGATAGAGCTTCACTCCGACTCCGGGTGACGACCCGTCAGCATCGTCATAAATTCATCACGTATTTCTTTGGACAGGCTGCGGAAAACCTGGAATCGGGCATGTTGTTCAGGGTGTGCGGGATCTATTTCAATCGCCCAGAGGGGTGCAGTACTTGTTGGCAGGCTGGAATAGCGTATATCCACCAGTAAATCAGGTTGTTCGGGCTGCCTTGGTTGCAGGGCAACGAGACCATCGGAAAAGGTGGTAAAACGTGTGATGTCTCCAGCCAGAACAGAATCTTCCGGCAGTTGAGGGAGATGTTTCTCCCTGACAAATTTTTCGATCGACTCTCCCCGGTAAATATGCGGTTCTGACAGCAATCCCGCGCGGATCGCATCCACATGCAACCTGCTATCATTTTCATAAACTGAGCGCCACAACAGCAGATTTCCGATTGTGGGTTTTACCAGCAATCGCTCGACATGATGCCCCCGTGACTGTGCCAGTGCCAGTATTGCTGATTCGGCCCGCTGTTGCTGTGCCCAGCCGGCCAGCAGATACAGCGTGGCGATGAACAATCCGATACCGGCGACTCGGGCTGTTCGCCGTCTGAATGTATAGCCGACTGTGATGAGCAGAATCAGCGTGAAGACAGGGTCCACCACTGAAATGATATTAAAGGCAATGCGTGTTTCACTGAGGGGCCACAGCAGATGAGTACCGTAACTGGTCAGCGCATCCAGCACCCCGCTCAGACTGTACCCTAACAGACAGAACAGATAGAGTCTGGGGAACGTTATACGTTTGCGTATGAATAGCCATAGCAAAGCCGCCGCGACAGCTGCACCGAACGGGATGAAAAAAATGGAATGGGTAAAATGACGGTGAAATTCGACAGTCAGCAGAGGGTCATCGGATGATTGGATCAGGATATCGGCATCCGCGATTAATCCGGCAAAGAAGCCGATACCGGTTGCCAGACGTGCTTCATGTGTCCGGGCGTGTGTCTGTGCCAGACCGGCTCCCAATAATCCCTGAGTAAATAGATCCATGGCTTATGAATGGAAATCAGCTAATCCGGAAATTTTTGAATTGCCAGGGATCAGCAGTATCCAGATCCTCCTCAAATAATGCCTGCCTGTTCTGAAGTGGTGTCCAGTCACTGTATTGACCGGCCATTTCTCCTGTATAAGGAGTGGCGACTTGCAGTACGCGTTCAAACGGTATTTCATCGGGTTCGATGATTCCCGCTTGCGGATTTTCAATTGCCCAGACAATCCCCCCAAGTATTCCGGCGGCTACCTGCAGGCTGGTGGCATTGTTACAGGGAGCCAGCTCCCGAGCTGTTTCGATCGATAACATCGAACCATACCAGTAAACTCCTTTGGCATGTCCCATCAATGCCATGCCGAGGGCATCCGCGCCATGTTCGATATCATCCATCAGCAGACGTGTGCTGCGCTGCAATCTGAAATTTCTACCGCTGAATTCGTGAATCGATAAAATGGTGGCATCAGTAGGGTGATAGGCGTAGTAAACAGTTGGCCGGTAACGAAGAGTATTACCGTTTCTAAGAGTAAAGTAATCAGCAATGGAAACGGATTCGGAGTGAGTGATCAGAAAACCCTGATAAGCTCCGGTTAATGGCGTCCAGCCGCGAACCTGTGTGCGCATACCGGGGCGCTGCAGGTAGACAGCCGCATCGCAGCCGAAAGTATGATGTCTGGCATCTGCAGGCTCATGTTTTTCATGGCTTCCCCACCCCAGTTCCGCCGGCTGTTGTCCTTCTCCGACAAAACCATCAATCGACCAGGTGTTGACAAATTCATCAATATGCTTAAAGGGGCGGGCTGTCTGTGTATCACGTTCAGCACATTGCATGACCTTTATTTCCAGTCTTTGCGCAAGATGGCCCCATTCCTTTTGTGTACGAGGAATAGTGATATTGCCTTCGATATCGTGCGCGATGTTCAGTAGAGCCTGTTTTGTCCAATGGGAGACCAGACCGGGATTGGCACCGTGGCAAAGTACAGCAGTCGGGCCGGTGCCAAGCCGCTGACGGAGGGCCAGCGCCTGTTCGCGGAAACTATAATTTGAACGCTCTGATGCTGACAGAAGAGGGTCAGTATAACCTCCTTCCCACGGTTCTATGCAGGCATCCAGATAAAGTGCCCCCTGTTCATGACAGTATTCGATCAGCGCAAGACTTGAAACATTGACGGACAGATTAAGGAGAAAATCCCCACGCTCCAGAACCGGATCCAGAATGTCTCTGTAATTTTCGGGGGTGAGCGGACACACCCTGAAGGAAATCTGCTCTTTTTCCGCCAGTGCTTTTCCTGCATTATCGCCGGTAATAATCTGGATACGCGCCGTCGGGATATCGAAATGTCTGAGCAGCAGCGGGAGAAAGCCTTGTCCTACACTTCCGAAGCCAATAAAAATGAATTTTCCTTCAGGCTCAGCAAATTTTTCGTATCCGCTCATTGGTCTGGTATTTTCTTCTTTAATGATTTTGTTCTTGAACTATAATGATAATGGCGTATCAGGCGTGCCGGCATGATGAAGGAAATAAAAAGCCGTCGCACGACAATAAAAGGGTATAAATTGTATAGATTAATAATTTAACGGGCAAATCAGTATGGATTATTCCTACGAATCAGAACACACCAGATTTATGCGGGATCTCTTTGCAAAACGGCCTGACCTGATCGAAAAACAGAAAGAATCCCGTGCGATCTGGTGGGACAAGGATGTTGATCGAGAGGCATTGAAGCGCTACAGGGAAGCCAAAGTGCCGCAGAAAGGCTATGTTTATTTTGCATGGCCCAAAGTGCATAAAAAAGAAGAGGAATAGTTTCGAGCCCGCCTGTATGCCTGAAGCCGTCATGATGAATATCAGCCGGTATACAGCAGCAGTACCGGTTAAAACGGGGAGCTGATCATTTTTACAGCAGATGAGCGGCTGCGATAACACTGCGAGGAATTTATTTGGAAGACGTTCCGTTATCCCTCCTGCTGATCGCTCTGGTAATTTTGCTGATTTTATCCGGTTTTTTCTCATTGTCAGAAACCAGCATGATGGCAATCAATCGCTATCGGCTGAAACATCTGGCCAGACAGGGGCATCGTGGCGCCCGGCTGGCCTCGAAACTGCTGGCAAATACTGACCGGCTGCTGGGTGTAATTCTGCTGGGCAACAACCTGCTGAATACTGCTGCAGCTACACTGGTTGCGGCCATCGTTTCCATCTTTTTCGCACACAATGAACTGGCACTGCTGCTGGGCAGTATCGGCGTGACACTGGCAATACTAATATTCAGTGAAATCACGCCCAAGGTGATCGCAGCAGCCTACCCGGAGCGAATTGCTTTATCTGTTAGCTATATTCTGGCTCCTTTGCTGAAGGTATTCTATCCGGTAGTCTGGTTTGTGAATCTGTTCGTGCAGGTGCTGCTGGCCCTGTTGCGTCTGAAACCGTCACAACAGGCTTCATCTCAGCTCAGTGTGGAGGAGCTTAAAACATTGGTGCTGGAGGCAGGGCATCTCATTGAGAAGAAGCATCAGAATGTACTGACGAATCTTATCGATCTTGAATCGGTCACGGTGGAAGATGTCATGGTACCCAGAAACCAGATCGAAGCGATTGATATCGAGGCGGACGAAGAAACCGTGCGGGGGCAGTTGTTGACCTGTCACCATACCCGGTTCCCGGTATATCGGGAGCATCTCGACAATATCGTCGGGATCGTTCATGTACGTAAAGTGCTGAATCAGATGAGAGAGGGGAAAATCACTGTGGCGATGCTCGAAAAAGCTATGCAGCCCCCGTATTTCATCCCCGCAGGAACGCCTTTGTTTTCACAATTACAGTTGTTCCAGGAAAATCACCGGAGATTCGGGCTGGTCGTCGATGAATATGGCGAATGGCTGGGGCTGGTGACGCTGGAAGATATCCTCGAGGAGATTATCGGAGAATTCACTACCCATACACCTTCTCAGTCCAGCACGTTCAAACGGCAACCGGATGGTAGTATAATAGTCGAAGGCGGCACATTATTGCGTGATCTGAATCGCAAACTGGCTCTTCAGTTACCACTTGACGGGCCGAAAACACTGAACGGGCTTATCCTCGAATTTTTCCAGGATATCCCGGAAGCGGGGACCGGCTTCAATATTGCGGGTTATCCGATGGAAGTGCTCCAGACCAGTAATCAGGTGGTTAAAATCGTACGTATTTATCCTGCCGTTTCACAAAAATCCGTAACGGAACAGCAGACAGAGCATCACGAGTAAGCTGTATCATTCCCCAAGCGCCCATAGCTCAGTGGATAGAGTACTGCCCTCCGAAGGCAGGGGTCACACGTTCGAATCGTGTTGGGCGCGCCATTTA
>JBIQJX010000104.1:0-3963 GCA_044507105.1 Nitrosomonas sp. | reverse complement strand
CGGCTGCCTGAAGCCGAGGCTGCGATAATCAGCCAGGAACCGCCGCAGGGGGAGATTGAATGCCGCCTGGCCGAGATATGGCAGGAGGTGTTGGATCTGGAATCTGTTGGCCGTCAGGATCATTTTTTCGAACTGGGCGGTCACTCCCTGCTTGCGGTACGGGCGGTGTCGCTTATCAACGTCCGGTTGAATCAGTCGATCAGTATTGCGGCGTTGCTCGCGGCACCGACGATTGCGCGTCTTGCGCGTTATCTGGAAACAGCCGGACAGGCGGGCGAATCATTGCTGATTGCCCTCAATCAGGCGGATACACAGGCTGCTCCGCTGTTCTGTCTGCACCCGGCGGGCGGGCATGTATTTCCGTATTATGCACTGGCGCAGCAGCTGGCTGATCAGCGTCCCGTTTATGGTATCCAGTGCCGGCGACTGCTCGATCCCACGCATCGCGACGTGTCGCTGACTGCGATGGCAACGGCTTATCTCGATCTGATCAAGGCGCATCAGCCGGCGGGTCCTTATTTGTTGCTGGGCTGGTCACTCGGTGGTGCCTTGGCGATGGAAATTGCTTCCCAGCTGGAAGCCAGGGGGGAGACAGTGGCTTTTCTGGGATTGATTGACGGTTATGTCCCCGGCTTTGCTACAGACGATGCTGTTACTCATGAAGCAGATGCTGAGCTGGCTGCATCGGTACGGCAACATCTCCAGGAAAACGGTTTGGCAAACCAGCTGAGTGCAGAACTGGTTGCGCATAATGCTGAAGTGTTCGCTGATTTGAGCGCTTTTGCCGACCAATGGACTGCCCGGTCTTTGCAGGTGATTCCCTGGTGCTGGTGGTCAGCCGAAGGAGGAGAAGAGGCCGCCCGGACAGCTCATACATTGCTGGAGCAGGCGATTGGCCAGCCGGCCCGATGGGTGGCACAGCTTCCACTCAGTCACAGCGAGATCGTATATGCGCCGGCAGTACTTTATCAAGTTACGGAAATGCTGGAAAATTTGTGAATGAGAATGGTTTGTATTGAATGGCAAAAATCGGTACGATGATAAATCGATTGCTCGTTCCGCGCCGACTGCAGCCAGTTCAGGCTGGGAGGGGTGACACGGGGGTTTTACTGATCAGGGATTTTCCTGCAGAATTTTTAAGAAAAATTGCTACCGGGAGCTGAATTATGCGTGCATTCTGGATTGTCGTACATCGTTGTGCAGGGCTCATGATGGCTGCCTTTTTGTTTGTGGCGGGGATGACCGGCGCGATTATTTCCTGGGATCATGAACTCGATGAGTGGCTGAATCCGCATCTGGTTGAAGCCTCTTCTGCAGGGCTTGCTCAATCACCGTTGCTGCTCGCTCAACAGATGGAGGAGCGCTACCCCGAAATTGCTGTTCAATTTATTCCTTTGATGGTGGAGCCGGGCAAGTCCCTGGAGTTGGGGGTCGAACCACGGGTTGATCCGGTGACCGGCAGATTGTTCGAGCCTGGTTTCAATCAGATTTTTATCGATCCTGTTTCCGGTGAAGAGCTCGGGAAGCGGGAATGGGGAGCGGCATGGCCGATTACCCAGGAAACATTCGTTTCCTTTCTCTATTTGCTGCATTACTCCCTGCATTTCCCCGAAATGTGGGGAATTGACCGATGGGGCATTTGGCTGATGGGAATCATTGCGCTTCTGTGGACACTGGATTGTTTCGTGGGAGCCTATCTGACTCTACCGGCCCGCAAGCGAGCCCGGCATGAAACCGGCGGCTGGTATTCACATGATGACGGATCGGAAACCGGAAATACAGAGGTGAATACTGTTGCCAAAACCTTCTGGCAGCGCTGGAAACCAGCATGGAAAATCCGTACGCACGCAAGTACCTATAAATTGAATTTTGATCTGCACCGGGCGGTGAGCCTGTGGACATGGGGTATTTTGTTCATCATTGCCTTTACAGCGTTTTCGATGAATTTATACCGGGAAGTGTTTTTCCCGATCATGAACAGTTTTTCACAGCTGACGCCTACGCCTTTTGAGCAGCGCGAACCCAGACCGAAGTATGAACCGGTTTTGCCGGTCGTGACTTTTGATGAGATGGTTGCCATTGCAACAGCAGATGCAAAAGACAAGGGATGGGAGGAGCCAGCCGGGAATATTTTTTATTCACAAGAATTCGGCATCTATGGCGTGCAGTTTTTTTATCCCGAGGATGATCATGGTACCGGTGGTGCAGGCCATAAAAGCCTGTTTTATGACGGAATAGATGGACGCTATCTGGGCAATGTGCTGCCCTGGAAAGGAACGGCAGCCGATATTTTTCTGCAGGCCCAGTTTCCATTGCATTCAGGACGCATTCTCGGTCTGCCGGGACGCATCCTGATTTCTCTGATGGGTCTGGTCGTAGCCATGCTCAGCGTGACAGGGGTCTACATCTGGTGGAAAAAACGGACAGCCCGGATCAGACAATCGGCTCGCCGTACCATAGCTGCCGGCAATGCTGAAATAGAAGCCGATGCGTTCTGAACAGCAAGGGTTTTCGTACCAGCGGCTGCCCTTGCCGCAGACTGTTCCAGACGGAGTGGAAGTCTGGTCGTTGGCACTGGATTTGCAGGCCCCGTTATCTCCTGCCGATCTGGCGGTGCTGGATGCAAGCGAGCGGGAACGTATAGCATGTCTGCATTTTCACAAGGATCGTGTACGGGCTGTTGCTACACGTTCGGCCCTGAGGAGGCTGTTGGCTGAGCGGCTGATGACTGTTCCTGAAGCACTACATTTCTCTGTGAATGAATACGGAAAGCCTGCTTTACAGGGCGAGGCAGGTATCGAGTTCAACGTTTCCCATGCAGGCTGTTTTGCCATGATTGCGTTGTCGAACAGCGGACGAATCGGTGTGGATATCGAATACCTGCACCATGAGATAGATGCCCACAGTCTGAGCCGGTATATCCTTTCACCGCTGGAACATCGACCCGCAGGAATGACCCTGACAGAATTTATCCATCACTGGGTCGCGAAAGAGTCGGTGTTGAAGGCGCTGGGGCTGGGGATTTCTGAACATCTGCAATCCGTTTCTATCCTGCCCAACGGAAATGAAGATTATCAGGTTATTTGTGATTACCCCGAATGGCCGGAGCTGAAAGTCTGGCCGATCGAAGCACCTGCTGATTATTCAGCAGCCCTGGCGATGGAATACCGGAATTTATCCCACACCGTCACAAAGTGGGACTAAACATCTAAAAAATGTTATATCCCTTTCAGTAAAGCAAAAATTAGGAAAGTGGGAAAGCCGGTAAATGTCGATTCGCCCTAGGATTAAGCACTATATTGTTTTATATGACAAACATCATTTGGTTGAAATAGGTTCAATTGAGGTAGAACAATTTTTATCTTATCTTGCCAATGAACGGTATGTATCCAGTGCTACGCAAATTCAGGCGTTATCAACTATCCTTTTTTGTATCGGGAGGTGTTAGCGCTAAAATTGCCATGGATGGATGATTCTGAACGATCAAATAAACAAAAATACTTGCTTATGATATTGATCTTACTGGGAATTTAAGCATTTCGTATGAGGCTACGGTTGCATCAAGTTTGATTGGCTTGATTATTAAATCGTTATATGGCCCTGCATGGGAACATCCGATTCCGGATGATTGATGGAGTCGCTGAATCAGTTGTATCCGGTTACAAGATGAACAAATTTGGTTGGGTAAAAAAATTGGCTGGCTCTTATGCTATACCGACAAGTCAATCTGCCCGATCAGAGGCAATTCGGCAGCAAATGGCTCCGGCCCGATTCCGAAAGTTAATTCAGAGGACATTAATTTCGAAATCTTCCACCTCACTGCCAATGATTCCGAACAGACCAAGTACCGACAGCTTGCCCGCCATTGCCACCTGATACCGTAGCTGTGAAGAAATGCGGATACATTTATCACAGCCATGGGCTTTGGATGTTTAGAATTGGCTATCCACAGGCCTTTCTCAG
>JBIQJX010000103.1:0-3964 GCA_044507105.1 Nitrosomonas sp. | reverse complement strand
GAGGTATTATCATTAAAATCCAAACCATTGATCAATGATTGGCGCACCTCCCAAGGGTTCCGTCTCCATCAGATTTTGATCTGAATACGCATTAACGCTTGAATCATAAAGGTTCTCAGAAGGATCGTTTTTAACTGAAGAATTGAGAAAGCTGAGATCTCTACCACTCAGGTCAGCTAGCACCTGATCCGACCAATAGTCGATCGTCTCAAACTGCTGCAAGGTATGTCCAGTGAAATCTCCCAAACCGAAGATCTCCCGATCGGGAGTGATGCCTAAATACCGGCTGCCCCAGGCCTCGCTATATGCTCTAGCGGTATAGATAACACCATCATATTCAATAGCCTGTAAATGCTCCCCCATTCTCTCCGGAAAAAGCTCTGGAAAGGTGTATTCCGCCCAATCCAGAATCATTTCAGGAGTGACTGCGACGGTCACAGCAAGGGTATATGGACCCGTACCATTATTTTGTGTACCTATCGCCATATAGTACGTACCACCACTTTCTGGCGTAAATTCAACGCGGCTGTTTAAATCCATGCCCCCACTTTTGTGGGAGGTTCCAGAAATCAGGTTAAAATCCTCCTTGTCGCTGCTATATATACCCAGAAGATAAAAATCAGCCAAGGTGCCATCTGGAGTAGCCTCACCTTTCAGGTCTATTAAATAGGTAGTACCGGCCTCCAAGGTTACCGCGAACCAGTCCTCGTCTGTTTCTGTTTCAATCATGCCGGTAGCGGTTCCATTGACTGCAACTATTCCGGTGGTTGAGCTGTTATCGGCATAGTCATCGGGGGCAGCTACATCCATTAAATAGTCATTACCTTCAATCCAGTCAATTATGGTGGAATAATTTAAGGATATATCCGCAGCCCAACCGGAAGTGGAGTTTATTCCAACAACATAAGGACCGGTCTCACCCATATACCAGAGAGGACCACCGCTACCGCCTGAACTACTCTCAATGGTGCTGCCATAATCAAAAACAGAATAGTAAGGATTAACAAAAGCATAACCATAATCATCCACCATTCGCCGACCTGTATGATCACTATAAATGCTTGGATATCCGGTAAGATGGTATAATCCCGATCCAGCGTCAGGATCAATCCCAAACCAACCTGTTAGAGTGCCCACGTCTTCAGAGAATCCTAACAGTGCTAAATCGTACTGACTCTCCTCTCGATTAATAAAGCCGTCGCTATGGTCAATTTCAAAGTAGTTGACCAAATCATAGGTATAACTTCCAAACGGCTCAGACCACCCATCCTTGCCCGGATAAACTTTAATCAAGTCAGCAATACCGCCCTCCGCTGCATTAAAAATGACATGTGAAGCCGTGAGGACGTCATTTTTGCCTACAACAACTCCAGATCCGGTATAAGTATTTCCAGTTTCAGTAAAAATAGCCTCAATATAGACAATTGCACTATAAGGGTAATAACTGGAGTTAAAATTTCCTACGTACTGTGTCATATCTCTTCCACAATTAAGGCACACTCCCGGATTTATTGATCCGCAGAGTGTGCCTTGTCTTTATTTACAAATTCCTGAAAATCTGCTTTCTTCAGGAGTGATGGCAACCACCATGATCGCTGGATAAATGTTTATCGGTATCAAAAACCCTGTCTGATCAATTATCGTGCCGCACTACACTTGCCCGGCTTTGCCATTTCGAGCTTAGCAACATCTGTTTTGCCTTGTTCTTCATCGATTTGCTCCAACCCGGCACCCCCGACAAATACACCTATCTTTATGAACTGTCGAATAAAATAATTCTTCCCATCCTCAAACATTAACTCAAGAGTATTTGGTGAAAACTCCGATTCCGTATCGACTTTGTAATTTTTACCGCCCTCAACTTCCGTATAAAAAAACACATCTGGCGCACTTTCACCGATGCATTTTCCGTCAATCCATATATCTTTCTTAAGAGCTCTACCCATAAAGCTGTTACGGTAGATATAAACACCCGCATTACCCTGAGCAGGCGGGTTGAATTCTTTTGCTTTTGCTGATTCCGCTTTTGAAGCCATCTCAACAGATGCACAGCCAGTCAATAAAACAACCACAGCCACACTCCCCAGAATTTTTTTGTTCATTCTTATTTATTCTCCTGAAACGGTTTGAAAATGACATATGAATATTATATTCTTATTTAATACTTTTATATAGCAGGCAGTACCGTCATCTTTTAAGTTATGGGTCATCTTCCCTTGAGCTATAAAGCAACCTCAATGTAATTTGGGTCATCCGGGTTACCGTAGCGTTTGATGGCCTCTCGATAAATTTGGGGTGTGTTATAAAAACCAAGCTTCCACATGATATTGTTGCGATGGCTTTTAACGGTCACCAGCTTTATGTTCAGATCTTTACTGATTTCCTTGTCTGTCATCCAGCGAGCATACCGGCGCATAACTTTTTCTTCGGTTGGGGTTAACTTAGGCGTCGGCAGCTCTATTTTTTTACTTTTGGGCAGGCCGCGATCAAGGTAAATACCCCCGGCCAATATCACTTCAATGGCTAGAATGACTGTCTGAAGTGCGGCGCCTTTCAACAAATATCCCCTTGCTCCTGCGATCCTGGCTTCTGCTACAGCCGTGGGATCGTTATTGCTGGTATAAATCAGAATGGGCACATCCGGGTAACTTGTGCCGAACTCAGCAGCCAGATTAATACCATTACCATCCGGTAGAAAAAGATCAATTATTATCAGGTGGAGCACGTTGGATTTAGCAAAGTCACGTGCTTCAGCCAGGGAATTAGCTGTGGCCACCACGTTAAAATCAGGGATGGCAGCCAGACCGTCGGACAACCCCTGGACAAGCAGCGGATGGTCATCTACGATCATTATGTTGGCAGTTTCTTTATTGGGCATGGGAGCAGATCCTCAATAAAATTTAACGATATGGAATAATAGCAATCAGGCGTGTGCCTTTCTCAGGCGAGGAGACAACTGTTAGTTTCCCTCCTGCCGCCATCAGATGCTCTTTTATGCTGCGCAAGCCCATACCGGAATCCGGACGACCGCAGACCTTATCTACCTCAAAACCTTTTCCGTCATCGTAAATTTCCAGCTTTACACAAGCCGGCATGCTTTCCAGTCGCACAAATGCACGCTGAGCCTCTGCATGCCTGATGATGTTCTCCAGAGCGGGTTTTGCAGCCATAAACAGAGCTTCTTTGGCATTCAAAGACAAATCACCGGCCTCCCCTATTACGATGAATGTGATGGGCGTGCTGACAGTAGACATATCAAGCGTCAATCTATTTAGCTGATCAGCCAGGGAAAAATTGGGGTCGACCATCGAAGTGCCTTTAATTATTTTGCGCAGATCAGCGAGAACGTCGCCCAAAAGCCTGGCTGCTGATTTGAAGGGAGCATACTCACCGGATAATTGAGCAGTTTTAGGCAATCTGATCAATACCGTTTCAATATTCATTTTTATTGCCGTGAGCATTGATTGAATGCCATCATGCAGATATCTAATTCTTTCGACTTCTTCTTTTCTGGCATTTATCAAACGCTGCGTTAATACTACAAGATTAGTATTCGCTTCCCCGAGCTGATCATCCAGTACAGTTCGTTCCCTGATACTGCTTATCAGGCCCAGAAACACCACGACGGTGGCAATAACAGCAATACCTGCAATCCAAAGCATTGTGTCATCGATATTACGGGCCACCTGTGAATCAATCTCCGCCAGAGCGTTATCCACATCGTCGAGATACACTCCTGTCCCCAGCATCCAATCCCATTCCGGTATGGCTGTAACATATGCACGTTTAGGTTTGGGATCTCTATTCGCTGTTGAGTATTTGGGCCAGATGTAGGTTACATACCCTCCTTCCTTTTCTTCTCGTGCAATGCGGATCAGGTCCTGAATGATGAATTTTCCTGCTGAGTCCTGAAGTTTCCACAGATTCTCTCCGACGGATTCTTTTTGCTTTGGATGGGCCAATA
>JBIQJX010000026.1:18926-28590 GCA_044507105.1 Nitrosomonas sp. | reverse complement strand
GCCATTTTTCAGAATAACAGTACCGGTGTCTCTGATCCAGAGGGTGGTTTCGATGGTGCCGAACTCCGGCAGGTCGATCCGGCAGTGCCCGAGAATCATGCCGATATCCAGCCTGATATCGATATCAGGCTGCCCGATCAGCGCCATGCCTCCGCAACTGATATCCAGCAGATTGAAAGTAATGGAGGTTTCCTCCGGCTGCTGTGGGGCTGGAATACTGCAGACTGCCGGATTTGCCACAGGTGTTGCGATCCGGTAAAAATTGCGCCGTTGCAAGCGCCGCAGCGATACCGGAAAATCTGCGCTGAAGGCCTCTCGACCTTCAAACCGGATGCGCTGCAGATTGTTGCAGTCAAATTCTATTCTGATCCGGTTCTGTGTCGTGATGCACTGCAGGGTGCCTGTTCTGAGTGCCAGTTGATTGAGCGGTTCATCGCTGCCGTAGTCGAATATCAGGATTTTCTTTTCCGGGTCGATGTCGAGAATCGAAGACAGGATAGTGCGATTATTGCTGACAAGATACAATCCCGCCAAAGATTTTTCCTCCTTGACGGCATTCAGGATAAACAGTATCTCAGTTGGAGCGATGATACTGAAATCTTGATCATCTTCATGTCCTGATTCTGATGCAGGAAAAACTGTTTCAGAATTTATCGGTAGTACGCTCATGCGCTGCCTCGCTGTTTCCCATTGATCCGATATCTTATTCCAATTCTAAATCAAAACTTACTTCTTCGGCTTCCCCTTGCCGTATTGTTCATACTGTCTGCGGCTCGCCTTCTCGTCATTTTTGATTTGGAAATGGAATTATACCTGCATGTTCATGATTTCCTGATACGCTGTTACCAGCCGGTTGCGTACCTGGATCATGGACTGAAAGGAAATATTCGCTTTTTGCAGGGAAATCATGACTTCGTGTAATTCGACATCCTGATTGCCGCGCACGAATTCGCGGCTCAGCTGATCAGCAGTCTGCTGAACGGTATTAACCTGATCAACGGCGGATTTGAGCAGCTGGCCGAAATCCGCCCGGGGTACCGCAGCAGCAGCCCCGCCCGGCCTGGTAACACCTGCCGCCAGCTCGGAAGCCGCCTGAAGCTGTGCCAGTATCTGATCGATACCCGATACGTTTTTCATAGTGTATTACTCCGCTGTTTGTCAGATAGAGGGGGCCGTACTGGATTTCCGCCGGGCTGTCAGCACTGGGCAAGCCGGTATTGCTGTAGTTTGTAACGCAGGGTGCGCTCGGAAATACCGAGTTTCTGCACCGCCAGTTTGCGTGAACCGTTGACGGCTGCCAGGGTGTGCAGAATATGATCCCGTTCGAGTGATTTGATGTCCTGCAAAGGGAGTGCATCCTGCTTTTCGCTACTATCGGCTGCAGGTTCGGGTAAATTGAGGTGTGCGGGCTCAATCGGTCCTGCTGCCAGAATCATGGCGCGCTGGATGACGTTCTCCAGCTCACGCACGTTACCGGGCCAGAGATATTGCTTTAGCTGCCGACTTGCTGCTTCTGTCAGAAAACAGCGAGTCGGCACAGTCTGCACGGATTCGTCCAGTATGCGCTGCGCCAGGGGAAGAATGTCCTGCGGGCGCTCACGCAAGGGGGGGATTTCCAGCGGAAAAACATTCAGACGATAATACAGATCCTCCCGAAATCCGCCCTCCCGCACATGTGCCGACATATCACGGTTGGAAGTCGCAATCAGACGTAAATCGAGTTTGACGGGTTTGTGCCCGCCCACCCTTTCCACCTCACGCTCCTGCAATACGCGCAGCAGTTTCGCCTGGAGAGCAAGCGGCATCTCTGAAATCTCGTCGAGCAGCAGGGTACCCCCGTTCGCCTGCTCGAATTTCCCGGCCTGCGCCTGGGTCGCCCCGGTAAACGCCCCTTTTTCGTAGCCAAACAGTGTCGCTTCCAGCAGATTTTCAGGAATCGCGGCACAATTGATCGCGATGAACGGTTGCCCTGCGCGCGGAGAATACCGGTGAATAAAACGGGCCAGCACTTCCTTACCGCTGCCACTCTCGCCTGTCAGCATGACAGTGGCGCTGGCACCCGCCACTTTCTTCGCGAGTGACAGCAACGCCAGAGTACGGGGATCTTCTGCTACGATTTCCGGTTCGTCTCCACCGGTGGCGGGCAGCAGGTAATGCCGGACATGCGCCAGCAGACTGTCCTGATCGAATGGCTTGAGTAGGTAATCACTCGCTCCTGCACGCATTGCAGCCACCGCCTTGTCCACTTCGCCGAAAGCCGTCATCAGTACCACCGGAATTTCCGGGTGATCCCGTTTGATGGCCTGCAGTAATGCGTGCCCGTCCATCGGACGCATCTGCACATCGCTGATCACCAGTCCTGCCTGATGTGTACGCAACAGACCGAGCGCCTGGTCACCATCGGAGGCTGCCAGGGTTTTATAACCCTCCAGTCTGAGTGTGGCACACAGCGCTTCGCGCAAATCCGGATCGTCCTCCACGATCAGTACAGGTAAATTCCGCATTTTCACCCACCTTTGTTTCCAGATATCTCCGCCCCGTTCAGCCTGACAGGCGCTGTCCCGGCTGTTTCCTTCGTCCGCCGCGGCAATCTGACTGTAAACCGGCTGCCGGCACCCGGTGCCGAATCGAGCTGGATTTCTCCCTGCATCGACCGGATTACGTTATGGACGATTGCCAGTCCCAGGCCGGTACCATCAGTGCGGGTCGTAAAAAACGGCTCGAACAATCGCTCATGCAGGATCGGATCGATTCCCGGGCCTTCGTCGGTGACGGTCAATCTCGCCTCATCTGCCGTTATCTCACCTGTCAGCGTAATAAGGCTACCAGCCGGCGATACCTGCATGGCATTCTCGAGCAAATTTGTCATGACGCTGCATAGCGCTTCCCGGTCGACATTCAGACTGCTGCCTCTGCTGTCATCCTGCACCATGAACCGGAGATGGCGCCGCTGCATCTGAGACGCCATCGTCCGTTCCAGTTTGCGCAGCAGCGCGGACAGCTCTACCGTTCCCGCCGGCACGGGCTCACCCTTTACAAACTGAAGCATGTTACGGATCAGATGTTCCAGATGGTGCAACCGCTCTACCGTTTTTACGGCAAAACTGTTTCGTTCTGCGGCAGTCAATGTCTCACCGCTCAAATGTCCAGCGTACAGCAGCGCAGCAGACAGCGGCGTACGCAATTGATGTGCCAGACCCGCCGCCATTTCTCCCATCGCGGCGAGTCTTTGATTACGCCGGTTCTGCTCCTGCATGATATATGCCTCAGTCATATCATGAATCAAAAGAATACATTCTTCCGTCATTTTTGAGGTACTGCTCTCGATATACACTCTGCGAGAACCGGATACATCGCTTTTTCCGGCATGCCATTCCCCCGCTACGCCGGTCGGCTGCAAACGCTCATGCACGATCTGCTCCAGGCCATTCCCAGCAGAGAGTCGCCCAGCAAACGCACGGCTGCGGGATTGACACGTTCGACCCGATCGGCCCGATCCAGCACTACGATCCCGCCGGGCAGCGCTGTCAGCAACTGGGCCAGCCGTTGTGACAGAGCCTCTTTGGCAGCCAGTTCACGCTGCAGTTCTCCGTTAGCCACTGCCAGCTCTTCAGTCAGTCGGGAAACCTGCTGCTGCAATTCACGGTAGACCCCGGAGAGTTGAGCGGACGCCTGGCTGAATACAGCAAACGCCTGCCTGAGCTGTTCATGGTCGGCTGTCGGGGCAGTAGTGACGTCTGTTTTCATGGAAAAAATTTCCCGATCTCGATGCTGTGCAGCTTAGCATCGCTTTTCGTTCCAGTCATCGTTCAAATAACACCGGCAAATGGACTCTTTTCGAAGATTCGACCTGCACAAATATTCCGATAATCGCGGTACTCATTCTCAATTCCAATTTTATTTCCGCAATTCACATGACAGACCAGATTAACCGTCACTATTCGTCGAGGCACAAAGAAATCAGTCAGTCCGGCAGGAGATGACATTATGGCAACCGTTCAGGAAGGAACAGAGGCAACCGCAACAT
Source organism: Nitrosomonas sp. (assembly GCA_044507105.1). GTDB lineage: Bacteria > Pseudomonadota > Gammaproteobacteria > Burkholderiales > Nitrosomonadaceae > Nitrosomonas. Next base: position 24,563 of record JBIQJX010000026.1, on the reverse strand, counting down.
TCGACCGATTCCATAAAATCAAACAGCTGCCCACCCAACAGAAACTTGGCCTGATGGTGGCAGCGGCTGCCTTCATTGCGCTGCTCGCAGGTACCTGGCTGTGGAGCCAGACACCGGATTACCGGGTACTGTATGCCAACCTGTCGGACCAGGAAGGGGGGGCCATCATCGATGCCCTGCAGCAGATGAACGTTCCGTACAGATTTGCAGAGAACAGTGGTTCGGTTCTGATTCCGGCCGGCCAGGTGCATGAGGTTCGCCTGCGCCTGGCCGGTCAGGGACTGCCCAAAGGGGATCTGTCGGGTTTCGAAATTCTGGAAAAACAGAAGTTCGGCTCCAGTCAGTTCCTGGAACAGGTCAATTATCAGCGGGCACTGGAAGGAGAATTATCCCGTTCTATTCAATCCCTGTCCGCAGTACAGGGTGCGCGGGTACATCTGGCCATCGCCAAACCCAGCGTCTTCACGCGGGAACGCCAGCAGCCAAGCGTGTCTGTGTTGCTCAACCTGCATCCCGGACGCGTGCTGAGCACCGAGCAGGTCAGCGCCATCGTTCACCTGGTGTCCAGCAGTATTCCCGATCTGCCGGTCAAGAATGTAACTGTTGTTGATCAGCAGGGTAATCTGCTCAGTGCCCGCAAAGATGGTGAAACGGAAACCGGACTTGATCCCGGCCAGCTCAAGTATGTACGGGATATGGAACAAAATTTCGTCCAGCGTATAGAAGCCATTCTGAGTCCGATCACGGGGCCGGCCAACGTACATGCGCAGGTTACCGCGGATATCGATTTTTCCCGTATCGAACGTGCCGAGGAAACCTATAAACCGAATAACAGCCCGACTGAAGCTGCGGCCGTACGCAGTCAGCAGAAATCCGAATCGGTTTCCGTCTCCCAACCAGATGGCGGAGTGCCGGGCGCCTTGTCCAATCGTCCTCCTGCTCCGGCCCAGGCACCCGTAGAGGTTCAGGAAGATGACGAAGCTGCCCCCCAGCCGCCTCCGACCGACACACGCACGGAATCGACCACTAATTACGAAGTGGATAAAACCGTTTCTCATACCCGTCAATCAACCGGGCGGATCAACCGCTTATCGGCAGCTGTAGTGATCAATTACCGAAGCGCGCTGGATGAAGAAGGCAATCCCATCAATGAACCGCTTTCTGCTGAGGAAATCGAGAAAATCACCGCTCTGGTCAAACAGACGATCGGCTTCAATGAAATCCGCGGCGACACCCTGACCGTCACCAACAGTCAGTTCAATCTGCAAGAGGAATCACTGGAAGAGATTCCCTTATGGAAAGATCCGGATACGATCCTGCTCGCCAAGGAAATCGGCAAGCAATTACTGATTGCTGCCATCGTATTGTATTTTCTGCAGAAAATATTGCGCCCTTTCCTGAGAACGCTGCTGCCGCCACCTCCTCCACCGGCTCCCGCACTGATTGGCCAGGAAGAAGCAGAGCAGGAGGAAATTCCGGTCGATACGATCACCGTAATGACACTGGAGCAAAACCTGGAAAAAGCCAGATTGCTGGCAGTCAATGAACCGGCCATTGTAGCTAACGTCGTCAAAGGATGGGTATCAGGCAATGAACGATGAAGGAGTTGTGAAAAGCGCAATTTTGCTGATGTCATTGGGAGAAGAAGAGGCTTCCCATGTTTTTCGCCATCTGGGACCCAAGGAGGTGCAGAAGCTTAGTGAGGCCATGGCCGGTCTGAACGATGTCAGGCGCGAAAAAATTGAACATGTGCTGGAAGAATTCTGCCATCTGGCAGACGGCAAAACTTCGCTGGGCCAGAATGCAATTGAATATCTGCGCAAGGTGCTGACCCGGGCGCTGGGAGAGGAAAAAGCTGCCAATCTGCTGGATCGTATCAGTCAGGGCGATGACACCAGCGGGATTGAAAGCCTCAGGTGGATGGATGCCGCGGCTGCTACAGAACTGATCAAAAACGAGCATCCGCAGATCATCGCTACTATCCTGGTACACCTGGAGCGCGATCAGTCCAGCGCTATCCTGTCTCTGTTCCCGGAACGACTGCGTAATGATGTCCTGCTGCGTATCGCCACGCTCGACAGCGTTCAGCCGTCGGCGCTGCGTGAATTGAACGGTGTACTGGGTAAACTGCTGTCGGGGACCGACAGCATCAAAAAACCGCGTATGGGAGGTATCCGTACCACGGCGGAAATCCTTAACTTCATGCCCGGCTCGCTCGAAAGCAGCGTCATCGAAAATTTTGTACAGTACGATGAGGAAATCGCACAGAAAATCATGGATGAGATGTTTGTCTTCGATGATCTGCTGAATGTCGATGATCAGGCCGTCCAGTTACTGCTGAGAGAAATCCAGTCGGATTCGCTCATCACTGCACTCAAAGGCGCAAAGGAAGAATTACGTGCCAAGATATTCAAAAATATGTCACAGCGGGCCGCCGAGATGTTGCGTGAAGATCTCGAAACCAGGGGCCCTGTGCGCGTCTCTGAAGTGGAAGCTGAACAAAAGAAAATTCTCAAGACTTTACGCCAGCTTGCCGATGATGGACGTATCGTGCTGGGTGGAAAAGGAGATGACAGCTTCATCTGATACTGCCGGCACCGGCCGGCGATTCTTGTCACTGCTACCCTCAGCGACCGCTTGCGCTAATCTGCAATACTGCCTGACGGACGCGATAACGCATGATTCTCCCTGCCACGAGACGCAACCCGGCAGACAGCGTACCGGATCTGCAACCGGAGCGCAGCAGTTTTACCCGACGGGCCGGCAGGAGCGAAAGCAGCAGGCTCACTATCTATCGGAGGTTTCAAATGCTGATTTCAGATTGAAACGCCTTCAGTAAATTTTGCAAAACACCATCTCACCTATCAATCAAGGAAATGAATATGGACGCCGCTTACGTCATTCCAAAAAAAGAACTGGCTTCCTGGCGGAAATGGGAATTTGGTGCGCTCGACACGCTCAGGACTCATCAGAAAACTGAGCCTCCGGCTCCGGCACAGGCTCCTCAACCTGCTGCACCACCGGACCAGCCGGGAGAGCAGACAGCTGTCAAGCAGGATGTACCCGGAGAAACCATCCCTTTACCCACCGCCGAACAGATCGAGCAGATTTACCAACAGGCGCGTGAAGAAGGAGAAAGAGCAGGCTATCAGGCAGGCAAAGAACGGGCGGCACAGGAAAGTACAGTAGAGATCCGGCGGCTACAGCGATTAACAGATACCTTCGCCCAGGAATTGAAGCAAATTGACCAGACTGTCGCACAGGATTTACTGGCGCTCTCGATCGATCTGGCAAGAAAAATAGCCGATCGGACATTACAGGTCAAACCCGAACTCATTCTTCCGGTCGTCGAAGAAGCACTTCGTCAGTTGCCTGTCGTCACACAGCCAATCCGGCTCATGCTGCATCCCGACGATGCGGTACGGATACGCGCTCATCTGGAAAGTCAGCCATTGCACCCGGAATGCCATATTCATGAAGATACCCGGATCGAACCGGGTGGCTGTCGCGTGGAAGCGAGCGGATGTGAAGTGGATGCAACCCTTTCCACCCGCTGGGAGCGCATCCTCGCTCCTTTCGGACAGGATCGGGACTGGCTGGCATGACGGACACCTCGGGACCGGTACATACTCTGCTCTGGCGTGATTTTATCCAAAACTGCCGGCAACTGATCGAACTGGCCGCCTCTTGTCGTATCAGCGGCACTCTCACCCGTGTGGCCGGACTGGTAATGGAGGCGGTCGGACTCAAGCTGGCGGTGGGGACCAGTTGCATTGTTTTCCTTCCGAATGGAAACAGTGTCACGGCAGAAGTGGTGGGATTCTCCGGAGAACGGCTTTTTCTGATGCCATCCGGTGATATTTACGGGCTTGTTCCGGGTGCAAAAGTCGTCCCGGCAGAATATCCCGGCACAACCCCTCGCATTGGAACTGTCCAGCATCCCCGACGGCGTGCAGCAGATCGTACCAAACATATCAGTGTCGGCCCGGAACTGCTGGGCCGTGTGCTGAATGGTGCCGGCGATCCACTCGATCGGCTCGGCCCCCTTCATTGCGGGCACAGTGTGCCGCTCTACAGCCGTCCGTTCAATCCGCTGGAGCGAGCACCCATCGACAAAACGCTCGATGTCGGGGTACGTGCCATCAATACCCTGCTGAGCGTGGGCCGCGGCCAGCGCATGGGGCTGTTTGCCGGCAGTGGAGCGGGCAAAAGCGTATTGCTCGGCATGATGGCGCGCTACACCAGTGCGGATATCATCGTCGTGGCACTAATCGGTGAACGGGGCCGGGAAGTCCAGGAATTCATTGAAACCATCCTCGGACAGGAAGGGCTGGCACGCTCAGTCGTCGTCGCAGCCCCAGCCGACACCTCTCCGCTGATGCGGTTGCAGGGCGCTGCCTATGCCACTTCCCTTGCCGAATATTTCCGCGATGAGGGCAGACATGTGTTGCTGATCATGGATTCGCTCACGCGCTTTGCGATGGCCCAACGGGAGATTTCACTGGCCATCGGAGAACCGCCTGCCACCAAAGGGTATCCTCCCTCAGTCTTTGCCCGCCTGCCGCAACTGGTGGAGCGTGCCGGTAACGGCCGTCACGGCAGCGGATCCATCACTGCTTTCTATACCGTACTCACCGAAAATGATGATCCGAACGATCCTATTGCTGATAATGCACGCGCTATCCTTGACGGGCACATCGTACTTTCACGACGCCTGGCCGACGCCGGCCATTATCCGGCGATAGATATCGAATCTTCGATCAGCCGTGTCATGGCCAGCCTGGTTACCCCCGAGCAGCTCAGCCGGGCCCAGCGCTTCAAGGCATTGTACGCCCGCTACCAGCGCAGTCATGATCTGATCAGTGTGGGCGCCTACGCTCCCGGCAGCGACCCGCAACTGGATCATGCCATCCGACTTTACCCGTCACTCGAATCTTTCCTGCAACAGGGTATGTTTGAACAGGAAAGCCACGCTGAAAGCATAGAGAAGCTTTCGGCCCTGCAACTGTAAAACACCCGGAATAAAAATGGCCACCCCCCGCTCGCTCAGACTGCTGCTCGACCATGCCCGCAAACAAGTGGACGATGCCGCTGTAAATCTGGGCAAATTGAATCTCCAGCAACAGGAAGCAGAAAAAACCTTGCAGTTACTGCTCGAGTATCGCCGAAATTATCAAGTGCAATTTATGGAGTCCGCCGGTCACGGTATCGATCCGGTCGCCTGGCGCAATTTCATGGCGTTTATCGACAAACTCGACACTGCTATCAGCGAGCAGCAAAAACTCGTCACCCTGACACAGCAGCATACCAAAAGCGGCAGTGCAAAATTTCACGCGCACCGGAAAAAGCTGAAATCCTATGACACCCTGTCACAACGCGCCCGGCTGGATCACCTTGCCAGTCTCACACAACAGGAACAGCGTTTGCAGGACGAATATACGACACATAGTCTCTCTCAGCGCCTGGAGAAACGCTGATCGGTGGCATGAAAATTGCTTATATCGGTCATATAAACCTCGAAACCAATTTCACCTAGAGGATAGGTATGTCGACTCTACCCGTTCTGCCGAATCTCGCTCTGTTCACTCTGCCAGGCGAAGGTGTAACACCCGCTGCACCGGCCCTTTCTATGCCTGC
>JBIQJX010000026.1:0-18826 GCA_044507105.1 Nitrosomonas sp. | reverse complement strand
CCCGGTCCCGAACGGATCTGCTGAATTTACCACCCTGCCCGCTGACCAGCCTTCTGCCGGTCAGCTGCAATCAGCCCTACCGTTTCAGGACGCAAATCCCTCTGTCGACATGTCGCATTCGGGGGAAGTCTCCATGATTACCATGCCTGCCATCATCGACGCGATCCGTGACACCAGCGAATTACTGCCTGATGTCACCGCAACCAGGCTGGACGCTCTACCGGCAAACACAATGCCGATAGGCGACCGTGCTGCCCTGGCCAAAGCTATCACCTTTACCAGCGCGCCTGCCCATTCATCAGCCAATCCACCTGCCGACCCACTCGGCGAGCGGCTTTCCACCAGTTTGCTGCAGGCAGGAGCACCGCTCTCTGCCGCAGAGAGTGCTGCCGGCACGCCACATGTACCTATGAATATGAACAGTATGCCTGCTTTCCCTTTAACGGGTCGCGACCAGACAACTGATCCGGCAATTTTTGCCGGCAGCGGCAAATCCCTGCCGCTTACGGCGCTATCTGCAATAACACCCCCTGGCAACGTGCCGCCGCCCGCGGTGGCAAATACCTCAGCGGTCATCACCACAGCAGTCAGTCATCCGGCCTGGCCAGACGAATTGGGCCAAAAAATCACCTGGATGACAACACAACGGTTGCAATCGGCAGAACTGAAACTGCATCCGGCTCATCTCGGCCCCATAGAAATCACGCTGCAACTGTCGGGTGAGCAACAAATTTCTGCGCAATTCGTATCACATCATCCCGCTGTGCGGGAAACCATCGAAGCCAATCTGCCGAAATTGCGGGAAATCATGGCAGAAAACGGAATTACGCTGGCAGATACTTCCGTCAGCGCGGATAACTCCCGACAGCAATCCGAAGGCAGGCAGGACCGTTCTCTCTCTCGCCCCGGAACCCATGGCGCCTACAATTCCGCCAGCCAGCACGCTACGCATTCATCACCGATCAGACACACAGGACTCATCGACACCTTTGCATAATCAGACATGACAACGCCAGGTGATTTTAAGGAATGATTCAGTGTAGGATACGGGTATCAGCGTATTTGAGAAGGGACGGCACATGTTTCAGGATCGTACGGAAGCAGCTATTCGACTGATAGAACGGCTTGCTGCCTGGCAGGGACACAATCCATTGATACTGGCGATTCCGCGCGGGGCAGTCCCCATGGCCCGGATCATTGCTGACAGGCTGGAAGGTGAGCTGGATGTCGTACTGGTACGCAAGCTGCGCGCACCAGGAAATCCGGAATTTGCTATCGGCGCCATCGATGAAAGCGGGCGAGTCTATCTGGCTGATCATGCTGCCCGCAGTGGAGCCACTCCTGAATACGTTGAAACGGAAAAAACTGTCCAGCTCGAATCACTGCGCAAACGACGGGCACGCTATACGCCTGTCCGACCGGCAATTGATCCAAAGAATCGGATCGTGATTATAGTGGATGACGGTCTGGCAACCGGCGCTACCATGATTGCAGCACTACAGGCCATACGCATCCGGCAGCCGCAAAAACTGATATGTGCCGTGCCGGTCGCACCGGCAGAAACACTTGCCCGCATTCTCCCTCTTGCAGATGAGACTCTCTGCCTGGAAACTCCCCCGCAGTTTCAGTCGGTAGGGCAGTTCTACCATGCGTTTCCACAGATCGATGATGAAGAAGTGATCGCTGCGTTGACAATATAGCGGCGAAATACCCTGCTCAACACCTCATTCCAATTCTAAATCAAAACTTACTTTTTCGGCTTCCCCTTGCCGTATTGTTCATACTGTCTGCGGCTCGCCTTCTCGTCATTTTTGATTTGGAAATGGAATCACAACACGTCGGCAAATCCCTTGCGCGTTTTCTGGAACCAGGCGAATCCACCCCAGGCGATCATCGCCGCAAGCAGCGTATAAAACGCAAGCCCGGACCAGTCCGGCCCGTTCCCCCAGATCATCACATCACGCGCCTGCTCGATGATGAATGTCAGCGGATTGATCTGCAGCAGCCAGCGGTAATCTTCGGGCAACGCTGTGATGGGGTAGAAAATGGGCGACAGAAACATCAGTGCACTGGTCGCCAGTGTAATCACCTGAGAAACATCCCGCAGATAAACCCCGATCGACGCCAGAAACCAGCTTAGCCCCAGCGTCATCAATATGAAAGGGAACAACAGGATGACCAGAAGCACCCCGCTGGGGGGAGGGAGTCCAAAAAAAATCAGGTAAAAAATCAGCCAGACAAACAGACTGACCAGAAAATGGAAAAAAGCCGATCCCATAATGACGACGGGCAATATTTCCAGCGGGAATACCACTTTTTTGACATAGTTGGTATTGGTCAGTATCACACCCGGTGCGCGCGTTACACACTCGGCAAAAAAATTGTAGAGCATCAGTCCGGCAAACAGAACCAGGGCGAACTCAGTTCTGGAATCCGAACCGGCCAGCCAGCGTGCCTTGAAAACGACACTGAATACGAAGGTATAAGTAGCCAGCATCAGCACCGGATTGAAAAACGACCATAACAGCCCCAGCACCGAACCTCGATAACGCCCCACCACTTCCCGCCTGATCAGGTTATGCATCAGATCCCGGTGAACTCGGAGTGAACGCAGCAAGGCGCGCGGAGAAATCGAATGTGCAGTATGTGGATTCAACCAGGGCTCCTCATCTGGACCGGAAAACAATTCCCGGCACACGAAAAATATTCATGAATGATATTGATAATACAGATTAGCGCCTGGTGTACGGCCTCAGGCCAAGAACGATTATCTTCCACCGGACCCGAAGCGGCCTGCAGCAACAGCTCAGGAGAAACGCAGCGATAAATCCGCCGCCTGTATATCTTTGGTCAGACTGCCGATTGAAATCCGGTCCACTCCTGTTTCTGCTATCGCACGCACATTCTCGAGCATGACGTTGCCGGAAGCTTCGAGCAAGGCAGGCCCGCGCGAGAATCCCCGGTTATACGCCACGGCGTCCCGCAGACCAGGCAGATCAAAATTATCCAGCAGGATCATGCCGGCGCCAGCCTGCAGAGCCTGCATCAGCTCGTCCTGTGTTTCAACCTCGATCTGGACGAATACACCGCGTGGCGCGATCCCGGCAGCTTTGTGCAGGGCCGCTTCGATACCTCCGGCAGCGATGATATGATTTTCCTTGATCAGAATCCCATCGTAAAGACCGACACGATGATTGACTCCGCCCCCGCAGCGTACTGCATATTTCTGCGCAATGCGTAAACCGGGTATGGTTTTACGGGTATCGACGATGTGTGCACCCGTATCCTCGACCGCTCTGACAAACTGCCGGGTGCGTGTGGCAACTGCCGATAACATCTGCAGAAAATTCAGCGCGGTCCGCTCTGCGGTCAGCACAGCGCGGGCCTCGCCTCTGATCACGCACAGAATCTGCCCGCTGTCAGCCGGCTGCCCTTCCCCGACATGCCAGTCGATCTCGACAGACGGGGAAAGCTGCCGAAAACACTCCTCAAACCAGGGAATACCGCAGACAATGATGGCCTCCCGGGCAATGACCTGTGCACGCAGGTATTTTCCGGACGGAATCAGTGTCGCCGTCAGATCCCCGGCCCCCATATCCTCCTCCAGCGCCCGGCGAACCTGGTCACTGATTGCTTCACTTTGCAACATGCTTCACACTCGGTTATTTATTTAAACAATCAAGGAATTTCAGACACCATGCCTGATAACCTGATCAATCTGATCATTTTCAGTACCGGCACTATTTTGGGGCTGATCATCGTCGGCGCCATCGTAATATTTTTTATCCGGGATACCACTCAAAAAAAACATGCCATATTGCGCAATTATCCCATTATCGGACGACTGCGATACTTTTTCGAAACCCAGGGAAAATATTTCCGCCAGTATTTCTTTGCCAGCGACCGCGATGAAATGCCATTCAATCGTGCGACCCGAAGCTGGATATACAAAAATGCGAAAAATAAAGGCGGCATCGTGGGTTTTGGTTCCACTTACGATTTACGCGAACCCGGCGCATTCATTTTCGTCAGTGCGGCCTTTCCCATACTGGAAGAGGATCAGCTGCCCACCCCTGCGTTATCCATTGGCGAAGGGTATTGCGACCATCCTTTTCTGGCCCGCTCCATCATCAATATCAGTGGCATGAGCTATGGTGCCATCTCCATGCCGGCTGTGCGTGCACTTTCGCTCGGCGCTGCCCGGGCCGGATGCTGGCTGAATACCGGTGAAGGCGGCCTGGCTCCCTATCATCTGGAAGGAGGGTGCGACCTTATCATGCAGATCGGCACAGCCAAGTACGGGATCCGGGATGAACAGGGTAATTTCTCTGCTGCTCGCGCCCGGGAAATCGCCCGTTCCGTCAAGGCATTCGAGATCAAACTCTCTCAGGGTGCGAAACCGGGCAAAGGGGGCGTGCTGCCCGCTTCCAAAGTCAGCCCGGAAATTGCCGCCATCAGGGGAATTCCTCCCTATCAGGATTCCATCAGTCCCAATCGGCACCATGATATCGGCAGTATTGAAGAACTGTTGGACCGGATTGCTTTCCTGCGGGAACTGACCGGCCGGCCGGTCGGTGTCAAGACTGCCATTGGCGGCTGGCATTTCATCAACGAGTTGTGTGACGTAATTCTGCGCCGTGGCCCGGAATATGCACCGGATTTCCTGACGATCGATGGGGGCGAAGGTGGCAGTGGCGCCTCGCCGCAAACTTTACTCGACCACGCCAGCCTGCCGATTGCCGAAGCCCTGCCGCGGGTAGTCGATGCTCTGATCGAAGCGGGTCTGAAACAGCGCATTCGCGTCATCGCAGCCGGCAAACTGGTGACTTCAGCGCAAGGTGCCGCAGCCCTGTGTGCAGGCGCGGATTTTGTCAATACTGCACGTGGCTTCATGTTCGCCCTGGGCTGCATCCAGGCCATGCGTTGCCACCTCAACACCTGTCCGACCGGTATCACTACACACAATCCGCGCCTGCAGCGCGGCCTGGTAGTGGAGGAAAAATATCTGCGGGTGGCAAATTATGCCCTCAACGTCAACCGGGAAATCGATATGATTGCCCACTCCTGCGGGCTGCGACATGCACGCGAACTGCGTCGTGAACATATACGCGTCGTGGAAACAGCCGGAAAAAGTATTGCGCTGAATATGTTGTATCCCTACCCCGAACAACAAGGTGAAAAGCAACAGTGACGCCGGGGTGGCGATTCGGGACACGCACGCCTCACACCGGCTAATTTCATGCACCCCGCTGTCTGTCGCCGCCCCTGTATGATACAGGTCATGGCTGTATCAGAAAAATGGCGGACATGCCCTTTAATTCTGCAGCCAGGTTGAAATTCGCCTGTTTCGCCATATAGTAGGATCATTCTACTCATTATCACTATTTCAGGAGATGACATGCGGTTTGACAAATTCACCACCAAATTTCAGCAGGCCCTCGTCGATGCGCAGAGCATGGCGCTGGGGCAGGATCATTCGTATATCGAACCGCAACATCTGCTGCTTGCACTGATGCAACAGGAAGAGAGCGGTATCGTCTCGCTGCTGCAACGTGCCGGTGCCAGTGTCCAGCCGTTGCGTCAGGCACTGGCACAAAGTCTCGAACGCTTGCCAAAAGTGGAAGGCACAGGCGGGGAAATCAATGTTTCCCGGGATCTGGGCAATCTGCTGAATCTGGCCGACAAGGAGGCACAAAAAAGAGGAGATCAGTACATCGCCTCGGAAATGTTTCTGCTGGCGGCGCTTGAGGATCGGGGAGAAACCGGGCGATTACTCAAACAATTCGGCACGACACGTGCTGCACTGGAACAGGCCATTGATTCCGTACGCGGCGGAGAAAAAATCACAGACGCCGAGGCGGAAGGCAGTCGTGAAGCCTTGAAGAAATATACGCTGGATCTGACCGAGCGCGCACGTGCCGGCAAACTCGATCCGGTGATCGGGCGCGACGATGAAATCCGGCGTACGATTCAGGTATTGCAACGGCGCACTAAAAACAATCCCGTGCTGATCGGGGAACCGGGAGTGGGAAAAACAGCGATTGTGGAAGGGCTGGCGCAGCGTATCATCAATGGCGAAGTACCTGAAACACTGAAGAATAAACGGGTGCTGTCACTGGATATGGCAGCCCTGCTGGCGGGCGCCAAATACCGCGGTGAATTCGAGGAACGGTTGAAAGCGGTCCTGAAGGAACTGGCACAGGATGAAGGTCGCACCATCGTATTCATCGATGAACTGCATACCATGGTGGGAGCAGGCAAGGCAGAAGGCGCAATCGATGCCGGCAATATGCTCAAACCGGCGCTGGCGCGCGGGGAGCTGCACTGTGTCGGCGCCACCACGCTGGATGAATATCGCAAATATGTCGAAAAAGATGCGGCACTGGAACGTCGCTTTCAGAAAGTACTGGTAGGCGAACCTGACGTAGAGGCAACGATTGCTATTCTGCGTGGCCTGCAGGAAAGATACGAGCTGCATCACGGTGTGGAAATTACGGATCCGGCAATCGTTGCGGCTGCCGAACTGTCCCATCGTTATATCACGGATCGTTTTCTGCCGGATAAGGCGATCGACCTGATCGACGAAGCAGCGGCACGTATCCGTATGGAACAGGACTCCAAACCGGAGGTCATGGATAAACTCGACCGGCGCCTGATCCAGTTGAAGATCGAACGCGAGGCAGTAAGAAAGGAAAAGGATGAAGCTTCCAAAAAACGTCTGGCACTGCTTGAAGAGGAAATCGACAAACTCGAACGTGAATATGCGGATCTGGATGAAATACTGAAAGCGGAAAAATCCCGGGCGAGAGGCTCACAGGAAATCAAAGAAGAGCTGGAAAAATTGCGCCGGGAAGAAGCCGCAGCCCGGCGTCAGGGAGATTTGCACAAAGCTTCGGAACTGCTTTATGGACGCATCCCGCAACTGGAAGCACAACTCACAGAACAGCTGCACCATGCGGAGACGGCCGACGAATCTGTGCGGCCGAAACTATTTCGCACCCAAGTAGGTGCTGAAGAAATTGCCGAGGTGGTTTCACGCGCGACCGGCATTCCCGTCTCCAAAATGATGCAGGGAGAGCGGGAGAAGCTGCTGCATATGGAAAGCCGGTTGCATGAACGTGTTATCGGGCAGGATGAAGCAGTCCGGCTGGTGTCAGACGCTATCCGGCGCTCACGCTCGGGGCTGGCGGATCCCAACCGGCCGTACGGATCTTTCCTGTTTCTGGGACCCACCGGCGTGGGTAAAACCGAGCTATGTAAAGCGCTGGCGGCATTTCTGTTCGATTCCGAAGAACATCTGATCCGGGTGGATATGTCGGAATTCATGGAAAAACATTCAGTCGCACGTCTGATCGGTGCGCCCCCGGGATATGTCGGCTATGAGGAAGGGGGATATCTGACCGAACAGATACGCCGGAAACCCTATTCAGTCATCCTGCTCGACGAGGTGGAAAAAGCGCATCCGGATGTGTTCAACGTCCTGCTGCAGGTACTGGATGACGGACGAATGACAGATGGTCAGGGACGCACGGTGGATTTCAAGAATACAGTCATCGTCATGACCTCCAACCTGGGTTCACAGATGATTCAGCAGATGAGCGGTGACGATTACCAGGTCATCAAACTGGCGGTCATGGGAGAAGTCAAAACCTACTTCCGACCGGAATTCATCAACCGTATCGATGAAGTGGTCGTATTCCATGCGCTGGATGAAGCCCATATCAGATCGATTGCTCAGATTCAGTTGAATAACCTGGGCGGCAGACTGGCGCAGATGGAAATGGAGCTGGTGGTTTCCGAATCGGCACTGGCTAATCTGGCCGAAGCCGGTTTCGATCCGGTATTCGGTGCACGTCCGCTGAAACGGGCCATCCAGGCCCAAATTGAGAATCCTCTGGCAAAAGAGCTGTTGGAAAGCCGTTTCACAGCCGGAGATACTATTCTGGTGGAATATATTAATGGCCACATGCAATTTTCCCGACAACGCTGAGCTGAACAGATCCTGCAGTTGATCGCTGAAGTTGAATGACGGGGAGCGGTTTCGGGTAGAATAATAATTATTTTTAATGGACAAAGTGCCATGTTCAGAGGCAGTCTGGTAGCTATCATCACCCCTATGCTGGAGGATGGGGCACTGGATCTGGAAAGATTCTGTGCCCTGATCGACTTTCATATCGAACAGAAAACGGATGGAATCGTTGTGGTCGGCACGACCGGCGAATCTCCCACCGTCGATTTCGAAGAGCATCATCTGTTGATTCGTACAGCTGTGGCACATGCAGCCGGGCGTATTCCGGTCATTGCCGGAACAGGTGCCAATTCGACACGGGAAGCAATCGAGCTGACAGTATTTTCGAAGAACGCGGGAGCGGACGCGTGTTTATCTGTAGCACCCTACTATAATAAACCGACCCAGGAAGGACTGTACCGGCATTTCAAGGCAATTGCCGAAGCAGTCGATATTCCAATGATTTTGTACAACGTACCGGGACGAACGGTAGCGGATATCGGTAACGATACGGCATTGCGACTGGCACAGATTCCGGGCATCATCGGCATCAAGGATGCCACTGGCAATATCGCACGCGGATGCGATTTATTGCAGCGTGTACCGGACGATTTTGCGGTTTACAGCGGGGATGACGCTACTGCGCTGGCACTGCTGCTGCTTGGCGGTCATGGCACCATCTCAGTCACAGCGAATGTTGCCCCCCGGCTGGTGCACGAAATGTGTACAGCGGCCTTTGCCGGAGACCTGGCCCGGGCACGTGCTCTCAATGCACAATTGTTCAAGCTGCACATCAATCTGTTCGTTGAGGCCAACCCTATTCCGGTCAAATGGGCCGTGGCACGAATGGGACTGATCGGCGACGGCATCCGTCTACCGCTGACCGCGCTGGCCAGCCAACATCATGAATCAGTCAGGGAAGCTATGCAGCAGGCTGGCATTACAGTTTGAGAATCAGGCATGCCCACTAAACAGCAGCAAAAGATGCTAAGGATTCTGGCAATAAATCTCACGCTGATAACTCTCGTATCAGGCTGCAACCTGATGCCTGAAAGCAAGAAAATCGATTACAAATCGGCAGGGAAGCTGCCTCCGCTTGAGGTTCCGCCTGATCTGACCCTGCCCCAGACAGACGACCGGTTCGCCCTACCTGATGTCGACGCCTCCGGAAGCGCCACGTTCTCGGCTTACAGTAACGCCCGGGACGGACAGCCGCGAATCCGTACGGAATCTTCCGTACTCTCTGCCGCAATGTCGCAAAATGGGATCCATATCGAACGGGCCGGTACACAGCGTTGGCTGGTTGTGCCCCGTGAGCCGGCTGCTGTATGGCCGGTAGTCAAGGAATTCTGGCAGGATATGGGATTTCTGTTCAAACTGGAGGTCCCGGATATAGGGATTATGGAAACCGACTGGGCGGAGAATCGTGCCAAAATACCCCAGGATATTATCCGGAGTGCGTTATCCATTTTTCTGGATGGTCTTTATTCCACTGCCGAACGCGATAAATTCCGTATACGGCTGGAACAGAATGAATCCGGCGCCACCGAGATTTATATCAGCCACCGTGGCATGATTGAAGTGCTGGCCGATCGCAATACCAACCGTACCATCTGGCAACCGCGCCCCTCCGACCCCGAACTGGAAGCAGAAATGCTCAGCCGTCTGATGCAGCGCTTCGGCGTGGATGAAGAACGTGCAATCGCAGAGGTCACGACAGGGGGTACAACCGAGGAGCGGGCATTCATGGACAGAACCCGGGAGGGAGTGCTGATCGTAAAGGAAGCATTTGATCGTGCGTGGCGGCGTATCGGTCTGGCCCTCGACCGGATCGGTTTCACGGTCGAAGATCGTGATCGCTCGAGCGGAATCTATTTTGTGCGATACATCAACCCCGATGAGGAAACCCGCAAAGCAGGCGAAGGCAAAGGCCTGCTTTCCCGGCTGGCTTTCTGGAAGAGTGATGCCGACAGCGATGCTTCATCCGAGAAGTATCAGATCAAAATCAGTGAGGTTGGCCTGAACAGTGAAGCCAAAGTGCTCAATGCAGACGGACTCACGGAGGATTCAGACACCGCCAAACGGATTCTGAATCTGCTGTACGAACAACTCAAGTAAATAAAGAACGGGAATAAAAAAACCGCCTTTCAAGACAAGGCGGTTTTTTTATTCCCGAAACTTTTATAACTCAGTGGTCCGGAACACCACTGTCACCTTCTTTCAAGCATTTCCCGTTCCCATCCAATCCATGTGGACAGTCGATTTTTTCACCGGATATGACTTTCTCGTAGTTTTCTTTCTCCGATTCGGGGAGTGCTTGCGAAGGGCGTCCGCATGCTGTCAGTAAAACTGCTGTGACGATAGCAATTGCGTAAACAGATTTCATTTAAAAGTTCCTTTAAAAATTTTTATAAAAGCCTTGCTGCGGTTGCCAGTATATAACAGAAATATCTGGCGGCTCAAGCCCGGTGTCTCGCATTCACTTACCCTTGGAAAACAACACCGGAAGAATGGCCAAAGACATGGTAAATTGCCCCCGTGCCACCCCCTGCCCTGCATAAAGGCAGGCAAGGTAATTCCAACAATTTTACTTCAGCTGTAATAACAAAAAATTTTTACACCACAAACAGCTGAAAAATAACCTTGGGTATTACTGAATAACCCCAGGTTCCATAATGAAATAACGAAGGAGGGAGTAATGGAGAACAAGGAACGAAATACGTCCGAACTGCTGCAATTGATTGTCGTACAAAACACCAATGAAATGATCACTGTCGATGAAATCAAGAATTCCCTGCATGAACGGGGGTTTGCAGTGCTACTTGCCATCGCCACCCTGCCGATCTGTCTTCCCTTTCCTGCCCCACCGGGTTACACAACCATCTTTGCTGTGCCGCTTTTCATTTTCTCCGTGCAAATGATATGCGGTATGAAAGCACCCTGGATTCCTCAATGGTTAGGAAAGAAGGCAATGAAAAGGGGAACACTGGATAAACTGATCACAAAGGCAACACCGTGGCTGCGCAAAATTGAAAGTTACATGCATCCCAGACTGACTTATATCAGCGTGCATGCCTGGGAACGTATTATCGGGATCTTTTCCTTCATTTTTTCTATTTCCATCGCATTACCGATTCCCCTGATCAATTTCCTTCCGGGTCTGGGTATTCTCATCATGTCACTGGGGTTACTCAGCAAGGATGGCCTGACTATCTTTGCCGGCATGATCGTCGGCACCATCGGGGTCGGAATAGCGCTGATAGTTGTCGCACTGCTATGGATGGGGGTCCCGATACCCTTCTTACAACCGGACGATTAATGCTACCCACTGCAGTCGATCGCTTATCTGGCTCCGACAACCTGAATAAAACGTAGCTTTGCAACTTTTGCGCCGGCCAGCCCGATGCAGACAGCGGCTACACTCATGGTGACCAGGCAACACATCCGGATACTTTCGACTGCAGTTTTCAGGTGGGTCAGATCCCGGCTACCTTGCTGATTACGTAACGGAACTTGCCTGATTTTTCAGCAGGAATTTCGGTCACCTGCTCCACTTTGACCACTACCTTCCGGCCGAGTCTGGCCTGAAACGATGCTGAGATCTGGCTGGTATCCGTCTCGCTCAAACCGTTTTCAGTAACAATCAACACACGGGTAAAATCCAGCCTCTCCTGAATAATCTTGAAAGCCCTGATTTGGGGCATA
Organism: Nitrosomonas sp.; assembly: GCA_044507105.1. GTDB lineage: Bacteria > Pseudomonadota > Gammaproteobacteria > Burkholderiales > Nitrosomonadaceae > Nitrosomonas. Next base: position 7,113 of record JBIQJX010000026.1, on the reverse strand, counting down.
TCGCGCAGGATATAAATCAGTGCCAGTCCATGCATGACTGTGCCATCCTGCGCGACAATGAAATCGGTGCTGCGCCCCTGTACTTCCCGGAGCAGCGGCAATCCCCGGCCACAGTCACATATTCTGTCATCCAGCACACCGATATCTCCGGTTCGATACCGGATAAAGGGGAAATCCCGGCTCGCCAGATGCGTCACGACGATTTCACCGGCCTCCCCGTTTGGAAGTGGATGGCCCTGAGAATCGAGGATCTCGACAATGACATCTTCAGCAGTAATATGCATGCCGCCTGCAGGACATTCGTGGGCGATAAAACCTGCATCACGCCCTCCATAACCGTTCGCTACCGGGCAGCCAAAAGTATCACTGATCTGTCTGCGCTGATCGTCATAGAGCCGTTCTGAAGTCACAAATGCAACCCTGATACCCAGATCGCGCATAACGATACCAGCTTTATCCGCATATTTCGCCAGGTGGGACAAGGCCGACGGATAGCCGAACAACATTTTTGGCCGGAATTTTCGAATAACATCGAGAAAATCGCCCAGCTTCTGATCGGACATTTCGAATGCCGGCAGCAGCCTGCTGCGAAACAGCTGGTCACGCAATGCCCGCAAGGTATCCTGTGCGCCCAGCTCGATCGGAGAACCCCATACCACGATTTCGGGATCTCCTATATCGGCCCCCCACCAGCGCGTGGCACGCCACTTGGCAGCGATGTCATGGCTGACACGCTCTTTACCGATAAAAAAAACCAGCGGTTCGCCGCTGGATCCGCCGGTATTGAAACGTGCCAGCCCGTGGGCGTTGTCTGACCTCAGCGCGTCCAGATGAGCCCGGATCACTGACTTGTCGAGTAAAGGCAAACGCTGCAGATCGGTCAATGCAGCGATTTTTCCCGGTTCAAAACCCAATTCGTTAAACAGCTGACGAAAATAAGGCACCTGTCTGTTCACATACATCAATAGCTGGCGCAGCCTGTCGATTTGCAGCTGTTCAATTTTTTCCGGTGAAAACCACTGGGAATCTTCCATCGCCTTACGCACCTCGACGCTGGCATGCTTCTTGAGACGCTCATGGATTGGAAAAAGGAATCCTGACACACATCGGGTATAAAAACTGGTGTGCGCTTTCTGCAGATTTTGTTTCATTCCGTATCCATTTCAGCATCAGTGATTTTTACAGGTTCCTTGCAATACCTGCCGGTAAATTGCCAGTAACCGGGGGCGTACATTAGGCCAGACGTATTTTTGTACCAGCTCAAGACCTTCGGCAGCAAGCCGTTTTGCCAGGACCTGATCTTCAAGTACCGTTAATACAGCGTTTGCCATTACCTCCGGCTTGCCTGGAGAGACCAGCAACGCACTTTCTCCGTGCGTCACCAGAAACGGGATCCCTCCCACATCGGTACTGACAACCGGGACACCACTGGCCAGCGCTTCCAGAATCGAGATCGGCATATTATCGACCAGACTCGGATTGATCATCAGATCCGCATCCTGATACAGTGCTGCGATCGTTTCATTATCCATTCGCCCCGCAAATCGCACACTTTCTTCCAGTCCGAGTTCAGCCACCAGATTCTCCAGCGAAGCACGCTCCGGGCCGGAACCGGCAATCGTCAGCCTGGCAGCTGGTATCGCTGACCGGACAAAACCAAACGCACGTATTGCCGTTGCAATGTCATAGATCGGCTCAAGATGGCGGGTAACAATAATATGCGGCCTGTTCGTCTTTTCCTCCTTCTCTCTGACACGCACTGAAAAGCGGCTAAGATCGATGATATTGGGAACAATGACAGTCTTGAACCCATATCTATCAAATACACGCTGCAGAAACCCCGAGGGAACAACAATTGCCTGCACGCGTTTCAGACCTGGTTTGACCCAGCGAAGAGAACGATCGAAAAACGTCGCCGCTTCTCCCCCCCGATAATTGATAATGACAGGTTTCCGTCGCATCCAGGCAATCCAGATGGCAGGTGCAGCATAAAGATGCCAGGACCACCCGGAATTAGCCATGACATGATATACATGCACTGTCTTTGCTGATATCCAGAGACGAATAAGATACGGGATCAGCCGGCATATCGCCCGGACCCCTCTCACTTTCCCCACCCAGAGCGGGTAATAAGGAGCATTAACCTGTATCAGTGTGACAGCAATACCTTCCTGCTGTAATAACCCCGCCAGTTGTCTGGTTTGATTGGCCATTCCACCAAAAGGTGGAGGCAGGGGACCAATAAGACCAATATGCAAGTCGGCAATCTTCAATCTGAATTCTTTGGAGTAGTCATCTTCAGCAGCTCAGGCAATCTCTACGCGCCAACCCTATCTGTTTTGCCGACCGGTAAGCAAACGCTCATAAACAGGCTGATAGCCAGCCACACTTACCTGCCAGTTGCGCTCAGTCTCCACGAATTCCCGCCCGGCTTTACGCAATTTTTCCCACTGGCCCGGGTTATTCAGGAGCATTCCTACTTTTTCCGCCAGTGAAGACGGGTTTCCGGATTTGAACAGGATACCGTTGTGATCGTTACGGATCAGCTCCAGATGGCCGCCCACATCGGAAGCAGCCAGCACCCGCCCCTGTGCCATGGCTTCCAGCGGCTTTAGCGGAGTAACCAGATCAGTCAGCCGCATGGAGAGACGGGGATAGACCAGTACATCGATCAGATCATAATAACGTTGAACCTGATCATGCGGCACACGTCCGGTAAAAACAACTTTATCGCCGATACCAAGCTGCCTGGCCAGCTGCTGCAATCCTGTTTCCTGTGGCCCTCCCCCGACCAGCAGCACGCGCAGATCCGGATGATTCGGCAGCATTAACGGCAACGCTCTCAACAATACTTCCAGCCCTTCATAGGCATAGAACGAACCGATAAATCCTATGACGCGCTTATTCCTGAATCCCAGCTGTTCTCGGAGAGACTCATCTGCAGCATGCCTCGATATAAATTTGCTGATATCGACGGCGTTGGGAATGGTGGTAATTTTTTCCGGCGCGATCCCCCGTCCGATCATGTCATTACGCAATCCTTCACAAATCGTGGTGATCGCATCCACCCGTTGCAGTGCATGATTCTCCAGGCCGCGTGTCAGACGATAGCGTATTCCCCACTCCCGACTGGTACCATGATCTACGGCGGCATCTTCCCAGAATGCGCGTACTTCATAAACAACCGGAATACCCGATCTGCGCGCGGCACGCAAAGCAGGAATGGCATTGAGAGCCGGAGAATGTGCATGCAGAATATCCGGTTTGACAGACTGTATGATATCGGTGATCCGGCGAGTCAGGCCGTTGATGACGGCAACCTGGTTCAGAACCGGCAGCCTGCTGACGGGATGGGCACGCCCCGGCGTCCGAAAAAAATGCCAGTCATCTATTTTTTCTTCCAGCGCGACCGTGCCGATATGCTTGGCGCTCGTCACATGAAAGGTTTCCCAGCCCAGCGCGCGCTGCGCTTTCAATATTGCGAGCGTACGGAAAGTATAACCGCTGTGCAGCGGAATGGAGTGATCCAGGATGTGCAAAATACGCATAAATCAAATCTCAACCAGTCATGATCCGGACATCAGTATCATTCTGGATATTCTCCACCATCGGCACAAATCTCCCTGTCTTTATTTATATTCTGCGGGTTCCTCATCCTGTCTCACAAAACAGCGAGCTGGTTTTCGGACATGATATACAACCACCGAAGAGCTGCCTATGCGAAACAGGAATTTTTTACCGGTTTCTGAAAAACCGGGCAAAATATATGGTATCTGATTATCCTCAGCGCAACCCGGTAATCAAGCGTATATCTGTCCCGATTTCTCGTATATCCCGTATCTGCAAATCATATTTCTCTGATAAATTTGCAAGCTCCGGTAATGCCAGCATACCTTGCGCCGAATCTCCCAGCAGACAGGGAGCAAGATAAAAAATGATTTCATTTACCAGTCCGGCCGCAACCAGCGCACCGCTCAAGAGGGGCCCCGCTTCAACCAGCAGTTCGTTGATCCCCAGTTCAGCCAGTCTGGTCATCATGGCAGCCAGATCTACTTTCCCTGCCTGATCAGGCAGGGGAATGATCTTTGCCCCGGTATCCTCCAGCCGGTGTATTTTTTCTTTGTCAGTCTGCGCTGTAAAAATCCAGATTGACCCCGCAGTTCCGGCAGGTTGTAACAGCTTTGCCTGCAAAGAAATCTCCAGCCGAGAATCCACCACGACACGTACCGGTTGTCTGGAAGTATCGATATGTCGTACAGTCAGCTGCGGATCATCGCTTTTCACCGAACCGATTCCGGTCAATATCGCGCATGAACGCGCGCGCCACCGGTGTCCATCTTTGCGCGCCCCCTCGCCGGTAATCCATTGGCTCTCACCGTTTTTCAGGGCCGTCCTGCCATCGAAACTAGCCGCAATTTTCACCCGCACCCAGGGGCGGCCATGACGCATACGCGTCATGAATCCAATATTCAGCACCTCTGCTTCATCTGCCAGTAAACCTGTCTGCACTTCGATACCGGCCTGTTGCAATATTACTTTCCCTTGCCCGTTCACACGCACGTTGGGATCATCGGCGGCCATGATTACCCTGCTCACCCCGGCCCGAATCAGAGCCTCCGCACACGGGGGCGTACGCCCCTGATGACTGCAGGGCTCAAGCGTCACATAAACGGTGGCCCCTCTTGCCAGTTCACCCGCCTCCTGCAGCGCATGAATTTCGGCATGCGCCTCCCCTGCTTGCACATGCCAGCCCGTTCCCACCGCTTTTCCGCGATTTACGATCACACACCCCACGCGAGGATTCGGACTTGTGGTATACAGCCCTTTTCCAGCCAGCCGCAATGCATGCGACATATGCGCATAATCTGATGGAGTAAACATCGGGCTATATCATCCCTGTGAAAAAATGGCCGGCACCCAACCCATGAGGAAAATCTACATAAAATAAACACTTAACCCGCACATGGGCTTCGCATTACTTATCGTCTGCTTTGCGGGGCTGCGGGGAACAAGAACCCTATTCCAGGAAATTTGCGATCAAACAATAGCTCTCCTGAGAGAATAGTAAATATCGGCAGCCAATCTACACTACCCTTATGTTTTCGCCGCATTCCGCTATCCAGACTCCACATTTTTATAGGTAGCGATTTGCAACAATTCGAACAGGATTTCAATTCCTGCAAATTATTCTGGCAAGCACATGGTCACAGACGTACTAGCGGTATTTATATCGTTAACAAAAGGACTTCCACAATCGCCTTGACAGATCAGGCTGGGTAGCTTGTGATTCCTGCCATTAGTATTCAAATGCTCCACCCAGTCCGTAAGAAAAATATTTCCTGCGCTGCGCTCCAGATAAAAATAATCAGGTATTGGATTGAACGAATCAACCAGCCCGGTATGGAATACACCGGCACCAATATAATAATTAACGTTTCTGTTCAAGGCCATCAGGCCAAATGATGCTCGCATTCTAATATGCCATTCCAGCCACACTGCTGGAGAAATATTGCTCCACTCATACGGATTGATTGACCCGGCATCTGTTTTCTGCATTATGTTCAGAAATGACACCTGTATGCCATCCCAGGCGGTTGTATATTGCGCAAACTGACTCTTGTGGAAATAACTTGCCATGCCAGTCAAAATTTCCTGATAGAACGTTTTGACATTGAATGAGCTTAACTGGTCAATGCGTGGTGTTACGGAGGTCAGCGTATTCTCAACCCCCCAAGGGCCACCCGGTGCAAAAATCAGATCAATAAACCCCTGGGTGAAGACTCCTGCACCCGCGTCACCCAAAAGGCTGATCTTTGTTCTTTGCGGAAAAAGCCTGTATAAACGAGGGAAATGCAGCAACGCGCCATAAGACCCTGCGCTGGAACCTGCTATCAGCACTCTCTCAGTATTTTTTCTGTCAAGATTCTGCCTCATCCATTCCCTGACGGCCATGAAATTATCGAACCCCCGATGCTGAACCATTACCGGATTGCCGGAATTCACAAACCCCAGTGGATCACGGTACAGCATGTCACGCGAGCCGATATGTACATCGCCTGTGCAATACGGAATAAAAACAATATTCCAGTCCCGAACCGGGTTATCCCTTCGCATCAGCTCCATAATGCCGCCTACCACTTCGGGTGAATTTTCCTGCTCAATGGCCGGGTTATAAACCGGACGCTCACCCACTCCCAATGAGGTCAGGCAGGTCGCGCCATTCCAGCACGCTCCGCCCCCATTGAAATAGATCAATGTCTTGTTCTTCTCCTTTCTGACACCCTTTCTAAAATAAAAATGAAAAGGCTGATTGGGCACACCCGCTTCATCTGGCAAATAACTAAATGCGCAGCCTGGTTTAATACTTTTGGCTTGACCGTTATCATCTATCACAGTCATTGTCGTATTCGGAACTTCTATTTTCCGCCAACTTTCAGCCGCTACGCTATAAGTATATGAGCACAACACTAAGACGATGAATCTCAGCAATTGATTAACGCTATTCACTTCTTCTCCTGTAATTCGAAAATGACGTTATATGCATAATAGACACATACCAGTCAAACCAACAGTAGAAGTTTTTAAAAAGCATACGGTATTCCTGCCAGCGTTGGGTCAACGGCATAGCGGGGGATTAAACAATCACATCAATTATAAGCAATCATGACATAATTTATAAAACACAATGAAAGGTGCAGAGCTCGTTGCTGTGTTTGTCATTTTCAGAAGACGATTGCACCAATTGATGAGGTATGAAGCCTGTTGTGCATATGGCTCTTGACAGCACAATATCAGTACTCATATGCACGAAACTCGTATATGTTCAATACTCGTATGCACCAAAGCGAGGTAAGCATGGTGACCGATTTCGCACCGATTACCGAGCACGGCGTGGCCACTCTGCCAGAACAGGCATGGGAGCATGCGCTCCGACGCGCGGAGATCATTGAGCCGTTGGACTGTCGGAAACAGTCGAGCATGAAGCGGCCGACGCGGCAGTCCAGGCTATCAATGAGGCGATCATTGAAGCACGGCACAACCCCGAGACGGCGCGCTCGCTGTTCGCGTTGGCTTCCTACGGACGGCTCAATCCTGGATTTTACTTAATTTATG
>JBIQJX010000025.1:0-28765 GCA_044507105.1 Nitrosomonas sp. | reverse complement strand
CTTACAAATTTTGTCATCCTTTACTCTGAAATCAGTGCTTCGTCCAGCAGTTCTATCCAGTGTCGTACAGGCAGCTGAGTGCCACCTTGCAGGTGCATCTGGCATCCGATATTGGCGGTTGCCAGTACATCCGGATTTTCTGCCGTCAGGGCGGCGAGCTTATTGTCACGTAATTGCCGGGAGAGTTTCGGTTGCAGGATAGAATAGGTGCCGGCTGAGCCGCAGCATAGGTGCGGGTCAGCTACGTTTGTCAGCTTGAACCCCGCAGTTTGCAGAACATTCTCGACTACACCCTTCAGACGCATGCCATGTTGTAATGTGCAGGGAGAATGAAAAGCAATGTTGACTGCTCGTGGCAATCCGGCCGATGCCAGCAGGGAGGTCAAGTTAGATATTTCCGCAGTAATGATTTCGCTGATATCCCGGGCCAGACTGGAGACATGAGCGGCTTTTTCGGCATAGTCCGGGTCATGCTGCAACAAGTATCCGTAGTCTTTGACAGTTGCGCCGCAGCCACTTGCGGTAATAATGATTGCTTCGACGGGATTATCCGTTCGAGCAATAAAAGGCCACCAGGCATTAATGTTGCGTCGCATTGCGTCCAATCCCTCTTCCTGCGCATCCAGATGGTATGCCAGGGCCCCGCAGCATCCGGCCTGTTTAGTGGTAATCAGGGAAATGCCAAGCTTATCCAGCACGCGTGCAGTTGCGCCGTTAGTAGCTGGCATCAGAGCGGGTTGTACACAGCCCTCGAGTATCAGCATTTGGCGAGCGTGCGTTTTACCGGATAAATACGAAATGCTTGCAGGTGCAGGCGGTATCGTTCTTTTCAGACGGGCGGGAAGCACAGGGCGGCCCAGGCGTGTCAGCCTGACAAGCAGACTGAAAAGCGGGCGGTTGGGCAACAGTTTCCGTAATGTGTACCGGATCAGTTTTGCATGAAAGGAGCGTTTTATCTGACGGTCGATCTGGCCACGTCCGATATCGAGTAGATGTCCGTAACGCACGCCTGAGGGGCAGGTCGTTTCGCAGGCGCGGCAAGTTAGGCAGCGGTCGAGGTGCAATTGAGTTTTTTGTGTGACCGGTTCACCTTCCAGCAGTTGCTTGATCAGATAAATTCGTCCGCGCGGGCTGTCCAGCTCATCTCCCAGCAGTTGATAAGTAGGGCAGGTTGCCAGGCAAAAGCCACAGTGGACGCAATTGCGCAGAATGGCATCAGCCTCTTTCCCCTCCGGGGTATCTTTAATAAAGTCGGTCAGACGAGTTTGCATGATTCAAAACTCAGTATACATGCGTTGCGGATTCAGAATACCTGCCGGATCGAATTGCTTTTTCAGGCGCTGATGAATTTTCAGCAGGGCAGGGGATAGCGGATGGAATGTGGAAACAGCGGTTTTGTTCCCATAAAACAATGTGGCATGACCGCCGGCATCGGCTGCACAGGTACGGATCTCAGCAGTATCAGCATCTTCGTCCATTGCCAACCAGCGCAGTGCTCCTCCCCATTCAATCAATTGTTTGCCCGCTAGCGGGAGCGGAGGAGTAGTCGATTTGATCGACAGGCGCCACAATGTTTTTGAAGTACGGAAAAATGGATGTGTATGATTTCTGATCGATTCCCAGAAGTTTTTTTCTTCCCTGACTTCATCTCCCCCCAGCCTGAGACGGGTGGTACGTAAAGCGGATTCAGTACCGGAAAGTCTGATATACAGATGATCATCAAAGAAACATGTAGCGGAAACAGGCAGCGGTTCAATCGCACATCGACGCATGATTTCAAGTGCTTGCAGCAAGGAAATGCGAAAACGCAATGTTCGCTCCACCGCTGGCCGGGGCAGGACTTTGAGTGACACCTCTGTCAATACCCCTAATGTACCCATCGCCCCTGTCATCAGACGAGAAACATCATATCCCGCCACGTTCTTCATGACACGTCCGCCGAAAGACAGGATTCTGCCCTGACCATCAAGCAACCTGATGCCCAGTACATAATCCCGTGTTGCCCCGGTATAAGCACGTCTGGGCCCTGACAGTCCTGCAGCGATACAGCCGCCCAAGGTAGTCGATTCATTAAAATGCGGCGGTTCAAAAGCCAGCATCTGGCCGTTCCGGTATAAGATCTCTTCCAGCTCGGTGAGCCGTGTTCCTGCGCGCGCGGTAATGACCAGTTCGCTGGGCTCATAATCGATGATTCCCTGGTATGCGGTGGTATCAAGTCTGGCGTATTGCAATGCTTGTGGGTTACCGTAAAATTCCTTACTGCCGCCACCCTTGATATAGAGTGCTCGTTTATTCGCGGCCGCTTCGGTAACGGTCTCAGAAAGATGATCGAGTATGGCCTGCATGGTCGGGAAATGATATCGAATCCATCGGGAAAAGAATCAGAATCTGGGAATTTCCGGAAATTTTTCTGTTCCCCGGTGGACATGCATGGCTCCGAATTCTGCACAACGATGCAATACCGGAATTGCTTTGCCCGGGTTCAGCAGTGATGCCGGATCGAATGCCATTTTAATGGCATGAAACAGTTCCCGTTCTGCATCACTGAATTGCAGGCACATCTGATCAAGTTTCTCGATACCTACGCCATGCTCACCCGTCAGTGATCCTCCTGCTGCAATGCAGATTTCTAGTATCCGTGCTCCAAATGCTTCAGCTTTCTGTAATTCCCCCGGCCGGTTGGCATCGTACAAAATCAGCGGATGCAAGTTACCATCTCCCGCATGAAAAACGTTCATACAGCGCAGATCGTATTCTGCTGAAAGTTGCCCGATCTGATCCAGAACCTGCGCAAGATGCTTGCGTGGAATAGTGCCGTCCATGCAGTAATAATCCGGGGAAACCCTGCCTGCTGCCGGAAACGCAGCTTTACGCCCGGCCCAGAGCCGCTGCCGTTCGGTTTCATCACTGGCAATACTGATTCGGACTGCGCCACTGGTCTGTAGAATGGCCTGGATCCGTTCGACTTCATCAGTCACCTCTTCTTTCATGCCATCAGATTCACACAGCAAAATAGCTTCGGCATCAAGATCATAACCGGCGTGGATAAAATCCTCGACCGCGTGGATGGTGATTTTATCCATCATTTCCATACCAGCCGGAATGATGCCGGCGCGAATAATATTGGCAACGGCATCGCCGGCTTTTTTGACCTCATTGAAAACGGCCATTACCAGCCTGGCTGTTTCGGGTTTGGGGAGCAGTTTTACTGTTATTTCGGTAACGATGCCCAGCATGCCCTCACTGCCGGTCATCAGTGCAAGCAAATCATAGCCGGGACTGTCCAGCGCATCTCCCCCAATTTCCAGCAGGTTGCCCTCTATTGTGAGAACCCGCAACCGTAAAATATTATGCACGGTAAGTCCATATTTGAGACAGTGTACTCCCCCGGAGTTTTCTGCCACATTTCCACCGATACTGCAGGCAATTTGTGAGGAAGGATCAGGTGCATAATACAGTCCATAAGTACCGGCAGCTTCACTGATTGCCAGATTCCTGACACCCGGCTGGACACGGGCAGTGCATGCTGCAGGATCGATTTCCAGAATGCGATTCAATCTGGTGAGGGACAGTAATACTCCTTCCGCATGGGGCAGTGCACCGCCTGAGAGTCCGGTGCCGGAGCCACGTGCAACGACGGGGATATGTTGGGTATGGCAGATTTGCAGGATTGCCGCAATTTCGGTCTCGGTTCGCGGCAATACCACCATCATGGGTATCTGCCGGTAAGCCGATAAAGCGTCGCATTCATAGGGCCTGAGATCTTCTGTTTCATACAGCATGGCTTCAGAAGGAAGGAATGCCCGGAATGCTTCGACCAGTTCGTTACGATTCATTATGGAGTAATGTACCGATCTCATGCCCGGCCATTTTTTCTAATATACGCACGATGGCCGCGTTGTCCAGCTGCCCGTCTCCCTGTGCAACGCAGGCATTAAAGAGCGATTGAGCCAATGCAGTACCTGGCAGACTGACACCCAGCTCCGTTGCACATCCCAAGGCGATACTTAAATCCTTTATCTGCAAATTGATCCGAAATCCGGGGGTAAAGGCATGTTTAACCATACGTTCTCCATGTACTTCGAGTATGCGTGAGGCGGCAAATCCCCCCATCAATGCCTGTCTGACTTTGCCCGGATCAGCACCTGCCCTGGAGGCGAATACCAGCGCTTCCGCCACAGCTTCCAGTGTCAATGACACAACAATCTGATTGGCCACCTTGCAGATCTGGCCGGTACCTGGACCGCCTATTCTGGTGATTGTTTGTCCCATCAACGCAAGTATCGGTTCGATTTTTGTAAAAACCGCCGCAGTTGCACCGACCATGATGGTAAGGGTGGCATTTTGGGCACCGATTTCTCCCCCTGAAACTGGCGCATCGACATAGTCATGACCCAGTCCTGTTATATGAGCCACAAATTCCCGGGTTCGAGTGGGTGAAATCGAACTCATATCGATGACGATTTTCGGTGGGGAATGGCTCGTAGACAGGCTCTGTACAACGCCGTTTTCAGAAAACAGCACCTTTTCGACATCAGAGGTGTCCGGCAGCATGAGTATGATGATGTCTGCCTGTTCTGCGACCGCCATAGGGGAAGGGCAGGCCCGGCCGCCCAGGGCAATCAGTTCATCGGGTACACCACTGCGGGAATGCAAGGCAACCGGGTAGCCTCCTCGGAGAAGATGACCAGCCATGGGCTTACCCATGATACCCAGGCCGATGAAGCCGATATTTGTCATTTGAGCAATATATTACTATGAAATTTGAGCGTTATCTGTTGCTAACTTGCTAAATAGGCAGACTATTTGCTTGCCGGCCATTGGGGGATATGGCAGAATTCGTGCCCGCCGTGCATAAACTGCATAGTATAACAGTCAGTATTTCTTCGATTAACGTTATCTGAAAGAAAATATGAAAGAATCTGAACAGCCTTCGATCAGTTCTAACGAACGGGTCATTCAATCCAGTATTACTGCCGAAACCATGTCAGCCGGAGGGGCCGTAAGTATCGCGGTTCCGGCTAAGGCGGGAAATAATGATCCAACAGCAATTATCGACAGTGTCCTGCCTGTGCAGATGGGGCACGATCTTGTCGCAGATGCAGTCAAGAAAAGCAAGTTCAATGTTACCCAAATATTGACACGGGGATTTTTGTGCACACCATTTCTGGCTTATGCAACAGCACTGTGTGCATTGCTGGTTGCGCAGGGATGGCCAACGGCAGCAGCCGGTCTGCTTTTCCCGGTGGGCTATATCATGCTGGCTATACTGGGCCTGGAAATGGCGACAGGAAGTTTCTCCGTCATGCCTATGGCGCTGTTTGCAGGCAGGATCGGGTTATGGAGCGTGATACGTAACTGGTCGTGGACGTTTGTAGCAAATCTGGCGGGGGGAATTTTCTTTGCCTGGTTGCTCTGGTTTTCTCTGACCAAAGGCGGGGCAGCGGAACCCCCGGGAGTCTTGACAACGTTGGCAGCTCTTGCGGAAAAGAAAGCTTCTTATTCCGGGTATGGCATGAGTGGTTGGGTTGCGGCAATAGGGATGGGAATATTATGTAACTGGCTGGTCAGCCTTGGCCCGGTTTTTGCCAAAGCGTCGCGCAGTGTACCCGGTAAAGTCATGTTGATCTGGCTGCCCATTGCGACCTTCTTCGCGCTCGGTTTTGAACATGCTGTCGTAAACATGTTCGTTTTCCCGGTGGGTATATTGTCCGGTGCGGATGTGACTGTATCGCAGTGGTGGTTATGGAATCAGATCCCTGTAACAATAGGCAATATTCTGGGGGCGGTAATATTCAATTCGATGTTATGGTATCGCACACACAGTGCCTGAAATAGCCTGAAAGCCGCAGTGATCCGCTCTAAGCAGCTGGATCACTGCGCGGCCGGGTCTTATCAGGTATTGATGATTCGGGTCCCGAACATGATACGAAGTGTCCAGGAAACGGCCCATGCGCTTCCGGCCAGCAATAATAACTGTCCCAGAACACGTTGATCACTCAGCAGATAGTTTGCGCAGAGCCGATCAGGAAGATCCAGATACAACCATCCCAGACGCATGAAGGTGGCCCAGAACTCCAGTTTGAGAACTCCCTGTGCAATTGCGTTGAGTTGCGGCCAGCTTACTGCCAGTGCAATACCCATCAGCGGGACAGTAATAAATTTTGCCAGCTCGATCTCCCATTCTGATACCGCTGCATCCAGGGCGCGCGGCAGCATCCAGTAGGTCATGATGATTACGGCAAGTGTCATGCCCGTTATTCCCCATCGATTCCAGGGGGCTAGGCGGTTCTTCCAGTTCTCCGGCAGCATTTTACCGGTCATCCACCCTATGATTGCCAGTGCCGGGATCTGAATGAGCATGTGCGTTACCATACTTTGTTCCAGAAACTGCTGCATGGGAGGTAAAGCCAATATAATCAGGGCTGCTAAAAGCAGCCATTCCTGCTTAGCCTTGATGATCATTCTTTTTATCCAGTACTTGAGTCAGATATGTGTGTAATTCATCAAGTTGTTCAATACCGAAAATAGCAACCAGTTTCCCTTCCGGATTGATGACATGATAACCTGCCGAGTGTGTATAACCGCCATATTCGTCAGGGATTACGATGACTTTGAAAAAGTCGAGGATGGTTTCTTTCTGAGATGAACTGATCGGGCGAGCGGCCGACCAGTATTTGAAGTTGGCAGAAAAATGAGTCAGATGTTCTTTGAGTCGTTGAGGAGTATCTGTTTCCGGATCGAAACTGATGCTGAGGAAGCGTAAATTATCTATTTTCTGTTCTGATATAAAGTCCTTCTGCAGACTTCTCAAATTGCTGCTAAGTATCAGGCATATACTGGGGCAGCTGGTGTAGATGAAATCCACGACAACGAAATCGCCTTGCCAGTCTTGGATCGTAATGGTTTCTGCATCCTGATTTTGCAAAGACCAAGCTGGCACCGGGCGCGGGTTTTCTTGCACTTCCAGGCGGCGCGCTTCTTCAACTGTAAAGGCGCGCCCTCCATCTGTACTTTCCCAGAGAATGAGAAATCCCGTTATGACTATAAGCGTCGTTGCCAGGAAAGTTCTCATTCTTTATTTCTCCTGTGTTAAAAGTACTGGGAATCCTCCTGCAGAGTACCGGCAATTCTCTTTTTAATCAATATTAAAGAAGAATTACCGGCCACTGTCTTCTGCTTTAGTGAGGATCAGTAGCACCCGGCAGGCTGAACAGAGCACGCAGGGTAAATAGCAGCATCCCCAATACAACCAGTGAAGCGGCAATAGTACCTACCTGAGCAAAAGTAACCCATTCTGCATAGTGAGCCGCCCAACGACGCGGGATACTGCTGGCTCCGCTGGCAAGGAAAACCATCGATGTCAGGAAAGCGCCAATCAGATAGGCATAAAACCCGAGATTATCACTTGTTTTGGGTTTCTCATTCCGGTCACCTTCTCCCGTCAGGTAATAGGTGAAGCCAATAATCATTGGCAACAATCCGAGCAACAGGTAGAAGTGAAAATGCCCCGGTACCCATAAGGTATTATGAAATACCCGGTTAATGGTAACCATCGCATCCAGAATCGCAGGAATTACACCCGCAGCCCATCCAAACATCGATAAGAACAGCAGTCTGGTGGTTGTGTTCCATTTAATACCCGACCGATACACGATCATCAATGCACCATAACCGGTCACTACCAGGACGGGTATGCCACTACCGAAGGAGAGTACCTGAGCTGTTATGAGTGCCCAGGCCGGCATCGGGACATCCATCATGAGATGGTGCGGATATACTCCCATTACCATAAATACAATGGCAAACCACGCGGCATAAAATGCCTTGTTGGTTTTCCACGGACGTCCGGTGTAACGCGGAAGCAATTCATAAACAGCGATGACCGCAGCGTAAATAGTGGCATTGATGATGACATGACCAAAGAAATAGATCAGGTTTTTCATCAGCATTGCATCGGGTTTGAATTCCGGATAATACAGATTGACCAGTCCCATTACCAGTACTACAGCGCCTGCAGCAATACCTATGAAGTTGACGATCAGTACCATCGTACTGGCAACTACCGCGGCAGGGTGTTTGGGATTTACCGGTTCTCTACCGAAAAGCTGGGTGAGTCCGAGTGCCCGGGCCAAGCTGCCATAGCGAGCGAGAATGGCACGACCAAAATCCAGATAGAGAATCAGGAGACCGACCCCGATGATGAGTAAACCCAGCTGAAAAACTGCTGCGGCACCGATGGACCATGCACCCATGGAAATGGCGGGCAATGGATAGAGAAAGGTCCATGCACCCCCATAACCGCCCAGAAAAATAGAGCCAAGGATCAGCACGACACCCGTCAGAAAAATAAAGAAATTTGTCCAGAAAATTGTGTTACTCAGGCGCACATACTGGCGCAGAAAATACCATTGCACACCGGTTGAAGCTATTACCGCCGCGCCTACGACACCCACACCATGAACTGTCATAATCTGATAAAACAGATCCGCGGCAATTTCTATCCAGGTACCCTGGGTGGCTCGCATAGCCAGCCCCATGAGCATCATCAAGAGAAATACCAGTAATCCTGCAATCAGATGTGCTTTGACCGCAATCAGTGCACTTCGGTTTTCTGAATCGGAATATTCAACTTTTCCGTTTACTTCTGTTGTTGTACTACTCATTATTTATTACCCTCCAATCGTTCTCTGCAGCATTAACTGTTATTGTTGAATCATTCATTCTACTGTCAATTCGGTAACCATTACGTGGTGTGCCAGACCGCAATATTCCAGACAAAGAATTTTGTATTTTCCAGGTTTGTCAAAGGTATGCTCTAGCTTATTGGTATAACCCGGCATGGCCTGAACCTGTGCAACCAGTTTCAGATTCTCATCATATATTCCGAAACCATGATTGACATCTTCGCCGGTTACCCGAAATATGACCGGTCTTTCAGCTTGCACAGTATTGGGCACCATCGTCCAGTACCATTGATAGGCACCTACCTCTACCGTCTGATAATCTGTATCTGGATATTCTTTCTTCTGATCAGTTAACGGAAAAGGGTTTGTGGAGACAAAAGTGATAATGATTCCCAGTGTAAGTAAAAAGATGAACCATTTGCCACGTATTCCGTACCACTTTTCCGCAATCGATGCATAGTCTGCTTCAGTTTTCCCGGAATTGGCGATGACAAAATAGAAAACCGCTATGATCAGACCTATACCTGCAAGTGTAATGGCATAAACTGTTGAGACCATTTTAAATTTCTCCCTCCATTCGTTTGACGTTCGAACGCGGAATCTACATTTGATAGAAGTTGCTGTCAACCGATTATTGATACGCTAAAATCCATTTTTATCTTGTGGTTTATTGAGTTACGTTGGATCAGATTCCGAAAATAATAGAGTTTTCAGGTAATCATCCTTATATAAGAGATATGCTTGGAAAAATTGTCAGAGGATGACTTTTTTGTCAGGCGGAGAATCTGTTACTCAGACAGGCTTTATGGGATAATTGCTGCTATGAAAAGCAGGCAATCACAGTGAAAAATGAAAACGTTATATGACAAACTCTGGGACGATCATGTGGTGCATGCGGAACCCGATGGCATGGTGGTTCTTTATATTGATCGCCATCTGGTACACGAAGTAACCAGTCCACAGGCTTTTGAGAGCCTGAAGCTGTCGGGTCGCAAGCCCTGGCGGACAAATTCCATTCTGGCAGTGGCGGATCACAATGTTCCGACCACTGGCCGTCGTAATGGTATCAGTGATCCGGTATCACGATTGCAGGTCGAAACCCTGAACCGGAACTGTGAGGAATTTGGGATCACTGAATTCACAATGGATGATGAGCGTCAGGGCATTGTTCATGTAATCGGCCCCGAACAGGGTGCAACGTTACCTGGCATGACAGTAGTTTGTGGAGATTCTCATACCAGCACACATGGCGCGTTCGCCTGCCTGGCATTCGGTATTGGCACCTCTGAGGTTGAGCATGTGCTGGCCACGCAGTGTCTGCTTACCAGAAAATCCAGAACGATGCTGGTCAGGGTTGAGGGTGAATTGCCTTATGGCGTGACGGCTAAAGATGTCGCGCTGGCTGTTATTGGCGAGATCGGTACTGCCGGCGGGACAGGATATGCTATTGAGTTTGGTGGCAGCGCGATACGGTCATTTTCCATGGAAGGGCGGATGACTCTTTGTAATATGGCAATCGAGGCAGGTGCGCGTGCAGGCATGATCGGGGTCGATGATGTCACGATTGATTATATTGAAGGGCGACCTTTTGCACCCCGGGACGATCTGTGGAAGCAAGCTGTAGATTACTGGCGTACGCTGAAAAGTGATGAGGGAGCCGTTTTCGATCGGGTGGTGGAACTGAAAGCCTCGGATATCAAACCCCAAGTGACTTGGGGAACCTCCCCGGAAATGGTAACGGCGATTGATGGATACGTGCCTGATCCGCTGGAAATCACTGATCCGGTTAAACGCCAGGATATCGAACATGCACTCAAGTATATGGGGCTGGAGCCCAATACGCCGATTCACAGTATTTCTTTAGATAAAATTTTTATCGGTTCTTGTACTAATTCACGCATAGAAGATCTGCGCGCAGCAGCAGAAATCGTGAAAGGAAGGAAAATTGCACCGAATATCAAGCTGGCTATGGTGGTTCCGGGCTCCGGCCTGGTCAAATCAATGGCTGAAAAAGAGGGGCTGGATAAAATTTTCCTGGCAGCAGGATTCGAATGGCGCGAGCCGGGCTGTTCGATGTGCCTGGCCATGAATGATGATAAGTTGCTGCCCGGGGAGCGTTGCGCTTCAACTTCCAACCGTAATTTTGAAGGAAGACAGGGTCCGGGCAGCCGGACGCATCTGGTCAGTCCCGCCATGGCTGCTGCAGCTGCAGTAACCGGTCATTTTGTCGATGTACGTTCTTTTTCTCATTAAGCTTATTTATACAGGAGATTGATCATGAAAACGATATCTGCACTGTTCCTGCTGCTGATCATTACTACACAGCTGGCGGCTTGTAACACTATGCAGGGTGTGGGTAAGGATATTCAGCGTGGTGGTGAGGCACTTGAAGATACCGCAAAATAAACCGGATGAAAAAATTTGAGCGATTTCAAGGGATAGTTGCTCCCCTGGACCGTGCCAATATCGATACGGATGCGATTATTCCCAAGCAATTCCTGAAATCGATCAGGCGTTCAGGCTTTGGCCTGAATCTGTTCGATGAATGGCGCTATCTCGATCATGGTGAGCCGGGCATGGACGTTTCACAACGTCAGCTCAATCCGGATTTTATCCTCAATCAGCCCCGTTATCAGGGAGCCAGTATTTTGGTTACACGTGATAATTTCGGGTGCGGTTCAAGCCGGGAGCATGCCCCCTGGGCTTTACAAGATTACGGTTTCGCCGTAATCATTGCACCGAGCTTCGCTGATATTTTCTACAACAACTGTTTTAAGATCGGCCTTTTGCCGATCGTGCTGGAGGCGGTGGTCGTCGATAAGCTGATCAGGGATGCCATGGCAACGGATGGTTTTCAACTGGAAATAGATCTGGACGCGCAAACGGTAACAGCGCCAGCTGGTGAGGTTTGCCGGTTCGAAGTCGATCCCTTCCGCAGACATTGTCTGCTCAATGGATTGGATGAGATTGGGCTTACTCTGCAATATGCTGAAAAAATCAAAGAGTTTGAGATGAATCGGCGCCAGGAACAACCCTGGCTCTTCATGCAGCAAAGCGGGAGCAGACTGACGACATGAAAATTGCATTGCTGGCGGGTGATGGAATCGGCCCGGAAATTATGGCTCAGGCCGAACGGATATTGCGTTTTTTTATGCAGGACGGGTTACAGATAGAGGTCGAGCCAGGCTTGCTGGGCGGTTGTGCCTTTGATGCTACAGGAGAACCTTTCCCGGAAGCAACCCGTAAACTGGCGATCGAGGCTGATGCGATATTGCTGGGAGCGGTTGGCGGTGTTAAGTATGACAGCCTGCCCCGTGAAAAACGGCCGGAGCAGGGGTTGCTGGCGATTCGCAGGACCCTCAATCTGTTTGCCAATCTGCGGCCGGTGGTACTTTATCCTGAGCTGTCAAATGCGTCCACGCTGAAACCGGAAATTGTAGCCGGACTGGATATTCTGATCGTGCGTGAACTGACTGGAGATATTTATTTCGGGAAGCCGCGAGGTATTGAAAACCGGGACGGACAGCGCGTGGGTTTCAATACCATGATTTATTCTGAATCGGAAATCAGACGGATTGCGCATGTGGCATTGCAGGCAGCACGTAGACGGGGAGGTCGCTTGTGTTCAGTCGATAAGATGAATGTGCTGGAATGTACCCAGCTATGGCGTGATGTGATAATAGAAACTGCTCAAACCTACCCGGATGTAACGCTTTCACATATGCTGGTAGACAATGCAGCGATGCAGCTGGTGCGCCATCCCAAGCAATTTGACGTGATCGTAACAGGTAATATGTTCGGTGATATTTTATCTGATGAAGCCTCGATGCTGACCGGTTCGATCGGAATGCTGCCATCTGCATCGCTGGATGATCGCAACAAGGGGCTGTATGAACCTATTCATGGATCTGCTCCTGATATAGCTGATAAAGATATCGCTAATCCCCTGGCAACCATTTTGTCAGTCGCCATGATGCTACGGTATTCTTTTGATGAAGAGGCAGCCGCATTACGTATCGAACAGGCGGTCAAAGAAACACTGAAACAGGGATATCGTACCGAGGATATCTTTGAAACAGGCATGAAGAAAATCGGTACAGTAGAAATGGGAGACAGGGTATTGGCAAATCTGCAGGCCCAGTGATCCGGTTCCGCTTCATTTTTTTCTTTTGTTGCCAATTCTTCCTTCTTTTCTGATTTTTCGATGCTGCGCCAGGTGGTAATCTGTCAGAGATGGTAATCATTAAAATTATTTTGTAATAAGGTTGAATGAACTACATGAAACAGGTCGGGTTTGTGGGATGGCGTGGTATGGTGGGCTCCGTTCTTATGCAACGTATGCGTGAGGAAAATGATTTTTCACTGATCGAACCCGTATTTTTCTCGACTTCCCAGGCGGGGGGGAAAGGCCCGGATATCGGTCGGGAGGTATCACCGCTCAAAGATGCTTTCGACATCTCCGCATTACGGGAAATGGATATCATTATTTCCTGTCAGGGAGGGGATTACACTACTCAAATTTTCGGGCAACTTCGTGAGTCAGGCTGGCAGGGCTACTGGGTTGATGCAGCCTCGACATTGAGAATGAATAATGATGCTGTCATTATCCTTGATCCTGTTAATCAGCCGGTTATTGAACAGGCCTTGAATAAAGGTATCAAGAATTATATTGGGGGTAATTGTACAGTAAGCCTGATGCTGATGGCCGTAGGGGGGCTGTTCGATCAGGATATGATCGAATGGGCGAGTGTCATGACTTATCAGGCGGCATCGGGAGCGGGGGCGCAAAATATGCGCGAACTGTTGCAGCAAATGGGAAAAACGCATGATGTCGCGAAAGATTTGCTGGATGATCCTGCTTCCAATATCCTCGATATCGATCGCAAGGTTGCTCAGAAATTACGTGACAGGGATTTTCCCGCGATAAATTTCGGAGTGCCACTAGCCGGCAGCCTGATTCCGTGGATAGATAGAGAAGTGGCACATGGACAAAGCCGGGAGGAATGGAAGGGCCAGGCTGAAACTAACAAAATTCTGGGCCATGCTGATAATCCCGTGCCGGTTGATGGGATTTGTGTCCGTATCGGTGCCATGCGATGTCACAGTCAGGCATTGACCATCAAGCTCAGGAAGGCTGTTCCATTAAATGAAGTAGAGGAGATAATTGCGGCCTCCAATGACTGGGTACGTGTGATCCCCAATGAACGGGAAGCCACTACCAGAGAACTTACGCCGGTAGCTGTAACCGGAAAACTTGATATACACGTGGGCCGTATCCGCAAACTGAATATGGGGGAAGAGTATCTCTCACTTTTTACTGTCGGAGATCAATTGCTGTGGGGTGCGGCAGAACCGTTACGCCGGATGCTGCGTATTCTGGTTAGTGATCTGGCTGCGTAACATTCTCTCCATCACGAACTGTTACTGAAATAAATTTGATTATCAGGGACTATCGGATTTTTACTGCCGTCTTCGGTGCCGGTATCTGGGGGTCCGAGCAACAATAGGGGTATCTGCGTGAAGACAATCAATTTCAGAACGAGGAATATTTTTCTGTATGCTTTGCTGAGTATCTCGTTGACCGGTATGCTTATGTTGACAGGAATCATTCAGGCAGCCGGTCTGGGAAAACTGACCGTGGCTTCCTATCTCGGGCAACCTTTTAAGGCAGAAATAGCACTCGAGTCTGTAAAAAATCAGGAAATCAGTTCACTATCCGCCAGACTGGCTCCATCCGAAGCTTTTCAGCAGGCTGGTGTCAGCCTTACTCCTTACCATTCAACTTTATCTGTTTCCATTGAGAAGCGTACTGATGGGCAGCCTTATATCCAGATATCTTCTCCGCAGCCAATCAGTGAACCCTTTCTGAATCTGCTGATTGAGCTGAGCTGGTCATCGGGACGCTTGTTACGCGACTATACTGTTCTGCTCGATCCTGCTGAAACCCCGGGAGGAGTAGCAGCGGCGGCGACTGGGCAATCAGAGGGAAATAATGACTCAGCTTCTGTACATAAAAGCACGCAGTCAGTCTCTGAAACCGTAAAAAATTTACCGGTTGGACAGGTAGAATCCGCTGATTCGGGGGGAGAGGTTTATGGTCCGGTCAGTCGTGGTGACACGCTGACCAGAATCGCGCGCCAGGTCTCTCCAGAGAATATCGATCTCAATCAGGTGCTGGTGGCGCTGTATCGGGCTAATCGTGATGCCTTCCTTGAAAAAAATATGAATTTACTCAAGGTGGGGGCTATTTTGCGCATTCCCGACCTGAGTGAGATTTCCTTGATTTCTTCCAGGGAAGCTGTTCATGAAATAGCAGTGCAAAAAGAGAGCTGGAACAGCTACCGGCAAAGGATTGCGGATATGGCTACTGGTATTCCGGGAGGGGAGGGGCTGAAGCAGTCGCAAACAGGAAAAATTACTGCCGTTCCCGATAAATCTTCTGCTGCGGCGGCCAGGCCGGAAGAAGTGCTGATACTTTCAAAGGGAGAATTGCTGGAAGAAGGTCAATCGATGACTGAAAATGCTGAGGGTAATGTTGCTCAGCATTATTTACGCATGATGGAAGAGGATGCGATCGCAAAGGAGCGCGCACTGCAGGAAGCAAACGAGCGAGTAACTATTCTGGAGCAGAATATTGCCAAGTTGCAGCGTTTACTGGAATTGAAGGGTTCAGCGCCGGAGAGGGTCGATCAGCCAGAATCAGATCAAATGCAATCTGACTCGGCGCTTCAGCCGGTGCCAGCAACTGAACCGGCAGGGATGGCTCCAGAAACTTCCGCTCCTGCGATCCCGGCTCCAGGGGGCTCAATGCCGCCAGAGTTTACTATCCCTGCACAATCAATTGCTGCCGGGTTGCCAGCTAATCCCCTGCAATCGTCTGATTCAAGCGCAGATGAATTCTCCCCGGTCGACACACTGGTTGAGCTGGCCAAAGAAAATATTGAGTGGGCCGGGGGCGCGCTGGCAGTATTGCTGGCAATCGGGCTTGGCGTATCTGTGGCCCGTCGCAGAAGGGGACGAACGGATAATTTTGACGAGGCAAATGATATATACGGTTATCCTGAAAAAGAATCAGGACTGACATCGATACCGAATACCGTAGGGATAGCGGATGATCTGGTAAATCCGAAAAGCACAGATACTGAATTTGATCAGCAAACGGCTACCCGTACCGAAGTGGAGGATCTCGGCAAAGCTGATGATAATGCTGTAGGCAGCCGGGGATTTTTCTTCGGGGGAAAATCTGATGAGGATAGTTCAGAAAGCGGGTATGTCGACACTGATTCTGTCGACCAGATTCCCGAATCTGAGAGTATTGTGTTCGAAAAAATAGATGTGTCTGATCAGGAGATTCAAGCCAAAACGACAGAAATAGGACCGGCTCAGGCTATATCTGAAGAAAAAACTTCCATTGAAATTAGGACAGATGCTCCAGACAGTAAAGAAGGTGGCAATGAACTGTGGAATTTCTCAATTGATAACAGTGCGTCGGATAGCGGGTCAGATCCTGTGCAGGAGGAAGGCTCCATCAAAGAAGGCACTCCCTCCCGGGAAGATCATGAATTTGATTTGAATTTACCGGATGATTCTGATTCTTTTCAGAGGTTTCGCTCAGAAGGCGGAATGACTGATATAAGCTCAAGTCTTGCAAATATTGATCTGGAGCTCAGGGATGAATCTCAAGCGCCTTCTGGAGCTGAGAGTGAACACGTGGATGAAGCTGTGGAGAGGCAACGGCAGGAGGTTGCCACCAAACTGGATCTCGCCCGGGCTTATCTTGAAATGGATGACAAGGAAGGCGCCAGAGAAATCCTTGAAGAGGTATTGCGTGAAGGTGATCAGGAACAGCAGTCAGAAGCCCGCTCCATACTGGATGAGATAAAGTGAAATTTCTCTACATTCCCTGATATCGTGAAATTGCCTGCGATTTACGGAAATGAAGTATTTTTTCTGTGAAAATTGTTCTGGTTCTGGAATATGACGGTCGCGGTTATTGCGGCTGGCAGAAACAGCCCGGTTGTATGTCTGTCCAGACCAGGCTGGAAGCTGCGTTGTCGGGGGTTGCCAGCGATCGGGTGCAGGTCGTTGCAGCAGGACGAACGGATGCTGGCGTACACGCCTCATGCCAGGTTGTCCATTTTGAAACCTGCGTGTTGCGGCCGCTGAATGCATGGGTAAGAGGAACCAATGCACTTCTGCCACAGGATATTTCAGTACTTTGGGCCTCTGAAATTAATGATGATTTTCATGCCCGTTTCAGTGCGATTGAACGTACTTATCGGTATTATTTGCTAAGCCGCCCCGCCCGCCCGGGAATTTACCATGGAAAGGCAGGATGGGTGCATTACCGGCTCGACCTCGAAAATATGCAGGCAGCCGCAGAATTGTTGCTGGGTGAGCACGATTTCAGCGCTTTTCGTTCTGCTGAATGCCAGGCAAAAAATGCTGTCAGGAGATTGACCCAACTGAAAATCAGCCGCAGCGGAGATTTTTTCATATTCGAATTCTGTGCCAATGCATTTTTGCATCATATGATTCGCAATATTCTGGGGGGGCTGATTTATGTGGGCCAGGGAAAATATTCTCCCGAATGGGTACAGATGCTTCTCAAGAAGCGTGATCGTACGCTGGCTGCGCCGACATTTTCTCCGGATGGGCTTTATTTATCGGGTGTCCGTTACGATGCCAAGTGGAATTTACCGACCTTTGAAATTGCCCGCCCGCCGAATGTCCTATAGACTCCGGTTGATTTTAGAGATACGGAAAATATTCAGGTTGGCATGACAGGAGGTCAGATGCGGATTTGCGTAAAAATATGCGGCATCACCCGTCTGGAAGATGCCATGGCAGCAGTACATCATGGAGCGGATGCCATTGGCTTCATTTTATGGCCGCAAAGTGAGCGTTATATCCCGCTGGAAGCGATCTCCCGGATTGTGAAGCACTTGCCGCCATTCGTGCAGGCAGTAGGAGTTTATGTCGATCCCACAAAATCATGGGTGGAAGAAACCAGTACAGCGGCCAGCCTGAATCTGCTGCAGTTTCATGGTGAGGAGCCTCCCGATTTCTGCAATCAGTTTCATTTGCCCTATATCAAAGCTGTTCGTGTCAGGAGTGGGCTGGATTTGTTACAATGCGCCCAGCGTTATGAGGAGGCCCGAGGGTTGCTGCTGGATACCTATACTGCCGGAAAACCGGGAGGAACGGGTCAGATATTCGACTGGAAGCTGATACCTTCCAAATTGCCATTACCATGGATACTGTCTGGCGGCCTTCATCCCGGTAATATTGTTGATGCCATCAACCAGACACAGCCATCAGCAATTGATGTGTCAAGCGGAATCGAAGTTGATAAAGGCATCAAGGATATAAACAAGATTTCTGCTTTTATGCAAGGAGTAAGATCCTGTGAAGATTTATGATCTTCCTGATAAACGTGGCCATTTTGGTCCGTATGGCGGTACATTCGTAGCCGAAACTTTGATTGCAGCGCTGGATGAGTTGTCTGCGCAATATGAACGTTATCGGAATGATGCCGGATTTCAGGCGGAATTTTCCCATGAACTCAAACATTATGTAGGCCGCCCCAGCCCCATTTACCATGCCAGGCGCTGGTCGGATCACCTGGGCGGCGCCCAGATTCTACTCAAACGAGAAGATCTCAACCATACAGGCGCACACAAGATTAACAATACTGTCGGCCAGGCGCTGCTGGCAAAACGTATGGGAAAGCGCCGTATCATAGCTGAAACCGGTGCTGGTCAGCATGGGGTGGCCAGTGCCACGGTTGCAGCGCGTTACGGCATGGAATGTGTCGTATATATGGGCTCCGAGGATGTCAAACGACAGGCAACCAATGTTTATCGTATGAAGCTGCTCGGAGCCACAGTTGTACCAGTCGATTCGGGTTCCCGTACACTCAAGGATGCACTGAATGAGGCTATGCGTGACTGGGTTACCAATATCGGGAATACCTATTACATTATCGGTACTGTTGCAGGACCTCATCCTTATCCAATGATGGTCAGGGACTTTCAGGCAGTCATCGGACAGGAGGCCAGATTACAAATGCAGGAGGAATACGGCAGACAACCGGATGTCCTGATTGCCTGTGTAGGAGGTGGGTCGAATGCCATCGGTCTGTTTTATCCTTATATAGGTGAGGAAAATGTCCGTATGATCGGTGCTGAAGCGGCCGGCCGGGGAATCGAGACACGCCAGCATGCTGCTACCCTGGTAACCGGCAGGCCGGGGGTGCTGCATGGCAATCGCACCTATCTGATACAAGATGAAAACGGTCAAATCATCGAAACGCATTCTATTTCTGCCGGGCTGGATTATCCGGGTGTCGGCCCTGAACATGCCTGGCTCAAGGATTGCGGTCGTGCCGAATATGTTGCGGTCACGGATGACGAGGCATTGGCTGCATTTCATGCGTTGTGCCGGTTCGAAGGTATCATGCCGGCGCTTGAATCAAGCCACGCTCTGGCTCATGCAGCCAGGCTGGCCCCCACCCTGGACAGGGATAAATTGCTTCTGGTGAATCTGTCCGGACGGGGAGACAAGGATATGGCAACGGTTGCAGAACAATCGGGCATCACACTTTAACCGGATATCATGAAATTTTTTCACGATATCCGGATTCTATCGGACTATCTGTTAAATGACTCGTATCGCATCGGTTTTTTCTCTGCTCAAAGCAAAAAACAAGACAGCACTTATTCCGTTCATTACAGCTGGTGATCCTGATCCCGCGACCACTGTCGCGCTGATGCATCAGCTGGTACAGGCCGGCGTTGATCTGATCGAACTGGGAGTACCATTTTCAGATCCAATGGCGGACGGACCGACTATACAGCGGTCTTCCGAGCGGGCACTGAAGCATGGTATCAGCTTGAAGGATGTGCTTGCTATGGTGGCTGAGTTCAGGCGAACAAATCAGTCCGTGCCCGTTGTCCTGATGGGATATGCTAATCCGATTGAGGCAATGGGTTACGCAAATTTTGCAGAAGAAGCGGGGAACGCCGGTATCGATGGCATACTGGTGGTCGATTATCCACCCGAGGAATGTGCAGAATGGGTGCGGTATCTGGAGGGTAAAGGTATTGATCCGATTTTTCTGCTGTCTCCCACCACACCTGAAACCCGAGTCGAGCATGTGGCAAAACTTGCCAAAGGATATGTTTATTATGTTTCGTTGAAAGGAGTGACAGGTGCCTCCCATCTCGACCCCAATGATGTCGGCAATAAACTGGCACAGCTTCGTTCATATATCGATATCCCGATCGGAGTGGGATTTGGCATACGGGATGAATATACTGCCCGGGCTATCGCCGAACGGGCTGACGCTGTGGTCATAGGCAGCCGTATCGTGGAAGAGATTGAACATTCTGCCGCACCGAATCTGCTGGCGAACGTCGGTAAGCTGGTGCAGTCCTTGCGACAGGCAATCGACGGGAAAGCCGGTCATTTCTCTACTGCCGGGAGAGATTCATGAGCTGGTTCCAGAGTATCATTCCTCCCAAAATCAAGCGCAAGGAAAACGGGGAGAAAAAGGCTGTGCCCGAAGGTTTATGGAGTAAGTGTGCATGCTGTGAAGCAGTTCTCTACTACACCGATCTGGCTAAAAATCTCAATGTCTGTCCAAAATGCGGGCATCACAATCGTATTCCTGCCCGCCAGCGCCTTGAATTCCTGCTGGACCCGTCGGATCGCCAGGAGCTTGGTGCCGACATTCTGCCTCAGGACCCCCTGAAATTTCGGGACAGCAAACGTTATACGGACAGGCTGGCCGAAGCACATGAAGTAACTCGTGAAACTGATTCGCTGGTAGTCATGCGCGGGAGTATCAAGTCAGTTCCCGTTGCCGTTGCTGTTTTCGAATTTGGTTTTATGGGGGGTTCCATGGGTTCAGTGGTTGGTGAACGTTTCGTACGGGCTGTGAAAGCTTGTGTTACGCATCATCTTCCTTTTATCTGTTTCAGTGCCAGTGGCGGAGCACGTATGCAGGAAGGGTTGTTTTCTCTCATGCAAATGGCAAAAACGACTGCAGCACTGGAGCAGCTGAGTAGAGAACGATTACCGTTTATTTCTGTGCTGACTGATCCGACAATGGGAGGAGTATCAGCAAGCTTCGCATTTATTGGTGACGTAGTTATTGCAGAGCCGGGAGCGTTGATTGGTTTTGCAGGACCGCGTGTTATCGAGCAAACAGTACGTCAGACTTTACCGGCAGGTTTTCAGCGGGCGGAATTCCTGCTGGAACATGGCGCGATTGATCTGATCATCGATCGCCGCGCAATGCGCGACAGATTGGCAAATTTATGCATGCTGCTGATGCGTATCCCGGTTCCCGTTCCTCAGCCTGCCATACCTGCCGAGTCCTGATCACGGATATAAAACAGAAATGCAACGGCCGGTTGATGCCGCAATTCCTGTATGAAATTTTATCTCCATCTTTTATCTCAGAAATCGCAGTTGATTATTTATCAATTCCTGAAGTTTCGATGACATATATACGAGCGTGTCCGATTTTGGTTCTGGGGTTGAATGGTTATTCCTCGTAAACAAAAAAGTAAGAATATGCCGCCCGCTGGGATCCCGGCGAGTCCCGGAGTATCCGGCATTACTCAAGTAGCAGATCAATGATTAGTCCCCCATCGATGACACTGGATGACTGGTTGAATTACCTTGAACAGCTTCACCCGAAAGCTATCGACATGGGGCTGGAACGGGTAAAACGGGTGAGGGACGCTATGGAGCTAATGCCCGAATTTCCCATTGTTACAGTGGGGGGCACGAATGGCAAAGGGTCGGTGTGTGCGATGCTTGAATCCATGCTGGGCTGTGCCGGTTATCGCACAGGCTGCTATACGTCGCCCCATTTGCTGCGTTACCATGAGCGTATACGTATCGATCGGCAGGAAACTGTTGATGAAGCATTATGTGCCGCTTTTAGTGCCGTTGAATCGGCGCGTACGTCAACCGGGACTTCGCTGACCTATTTCGAATTCGGTACACTGGCAGCCATGCTGCTGTTCATTCAGGCACAAGTAGATGTAGCGGTTCTGGAGGTGGGACTGGGGGGGCGTCTGGATGCTGTCAATGTATTTGATCCTGATTGTGCCATATTGACTAGTATTGATCTCGATCATATGGATTATTTAGGAGATACACGGGAAACTATCGGTTTGGAAAAGATTGGTATTTTCAGAAAAAACAAACCAGCAATCTGTACTGAGCCGGATATTTCCGTCAATCTTCGCCAACAGATGCAGGCAACAGGCGCCCGCTTGTTTTGCCTTAATGAGAATTTCAGCTATACCACGGATAATTTACAATGGCGTTACCAGGGAATATCCGGCCATCGTCATAATCTGCCTCTGCCTGCGCTGCGGGGAGACTGTCAATTACA
This sequence comes from Nitrosomonas sp., assembly GCA_044507105.1. Classification (GTDB taxonomy): domain Bacteria; phylum Pseudomonadota; class Gammaproteobacteria; order Burkholderiales; family Nitrosomonadaceae; genus Nitrosomonas. The sequence continues at coordinate 6,664 of JBIQJX010000025.1, read as the reverse complement.
AAATGCAAGCGCCAGTTTAGCAGCGTTGGAGGTAATGCAGAATAAATTACCGGTTCCGATGAATGCCATTCGTCAGGGACTGGTAGATGTGACGCTGGCAGGCAGGTTTCAGATTATTTCTGCAAGACCCATAATCGTTCTGGATGTAGCACATAATCCTGCTGCAGCCCGCAGGTTGGCGGCCAACCTGGAAGCCATGACAGTCCGGGGACGTACTTTTGCTGTAGTAGGCATGCTGAAAGACAAGGACATGGCTGGTACGATTCAGGCACTGAAAAATAATATAGATTACTGGCTGGTAGCAAGTCTGGAAGTAATAAGGGGGGCGTCGAAGGATGAAATGCTACAGGCACTCAAAGAAGCCGGCATCGAAGATCAAGGCATCATCCGTTCTTTTCCGGATGTGCTACGTGCCTATGTATATGCACGTGACCATGCCGGGGATAATGATAGAATATGCGTTTTTGGATCGTTTCACACCGTCAGCCAGGTGATAGAGGATCGTGGCAGACCGGATTCTTGAAGGTGGACAGGTAATCAAAAATGGTCAGAAATATCAGTGAAGAAGAAGTTCTCCTCCGAAAGCGTGCCAGAAGACGCTTGGTCGGCGCCATTACACTCGTTATTCTGTCAGTAGTTTTTTTACCGATGATTCTCGATGATGAGCCTCGGCAGGAGCAACAGGAAATCGATATCCTGATTCCTTCTGAGGAGCTGGCTGATGATGCTTATCCCTGGATGATGCCAGAGGATGCACCTGCCAGTGGAGAAGCAACCCTCACGCCTGACCCCGACAAGCCATTACCGTTCAGTGATCCGGAATATTCGGACAAAATGGCAGGTGCTGGACCGGATCATGACAGCATCGGAGGAGTACCCATTCCAGCCAGAAAGCCTTCTTTCGCCCACCCTGCTGTACAGGGAAACGCTGTTGTGAATAGTGTGAAAACTCCGGAAGGGGCATATGTCATACAGCTGGGTGCATTCTCCGATGTTTCCAAAGCCCGGCAACAGCAAGAGAATCTTGTGGCGAGCGGAATCAGCGCTTATACTGAAACGATCAAAGTGGGCCACAATGAAATGACGCGTGTGCGCATTGGTCCGTTTGCCACCCGTGAAATAGCAGAAAACGAGCATGAAAGGCTCAAGAAAATTGGTCTGAGCGGTGTGGTCACAAGCAGATAAATGACAGTTTTCGACTACATTGTGCTGGGAATCATATCTCTCTCGGCATTGTTGAGTATCACGCGTGGTCTGGTACATGAAATAATCTCACTGCTTGCCTGGATAATTGCTTTTTTTGTCGCCAGCCGTTATTCAATCGAAGCAGAGCCATTCCTGTCCGGTTTGATTGAGAATGAGTCCGTTCGCATGCTGACAGCGTTCGCCGTCACTTTCTTTGTGGTTCTGTTAGTGACGATGCTGATATCCAGATTATTATCGGCAGTAGTAAGAAGTGTCGGACTGGGTTTGATAGACAGAATGCTGGGGGCATTGTTTGGGGTGGCACGTGGATTGGTGATTGTGTTGTTTCTGGTGCTGGCAGCCGGTTTTACTCCTTTACCTCAGCAACCTTTCTGGCAACAGGCGGTACTGAGTGAACCTCTGGAAATAATGGCTGCCGATGTAATCCCCTGGCTGCCACAGGATTTCAGAAATCTTATTGGTTTTGGCAGGTAATGGAAATCCAGAAGTGGCGGAAGGGACAGTTCATACTTTTTCTTTGTACGGAACAGGCAGATAATTTCCCGTTCTTATAGTCATCCACTTTTTACAGCGAGTCCGCTATGTGTGGGATTTTAGGCGTGGTAGCCCGATCACCCGCCAATCAACTGCTCTATGATGGTCTTTTAATGCTGCAGCATCGTGGCCAGGATGCTGCTGGCATAGTTACCGCACAAGGTAATACTTTTCACATGCATAAAGGCATGGGGATGGTGCGAGATGTTTTTCGTACCCGGGATATGCGTGCATTACCAGGTCAGATGGGGATAGGCCATGTTCGCTATCCTACCGCAGGTTCATCAACCTCCCCTGCAGAAGCACAGCCTTTTTATGTCAACTCTCCGTTCGGGATCGTACTGGCGCACAATGGCAACCTGACCAATGCTGATACGCTCAATCAGGAACTGTTTCTCGCTGATCGTCGCCATGTCAACACACATTCTGATTCGGAAGTATTACTGAATGTATTTGCACATGAATTACAGGAGCGCGCAACAGGTTATCAGCTTGATCCGGCTGAAATATTCTCGGCGGTTTCCGGTGTGCATGAGCGCTGTCAGGGAGCTTACGCAGTTATTGTCATGATTGCCGGTTATGGATTACTGGCTTTCCGAGATCCCTGCGGGATTCGACCATTGGTATTCGGCTCCATTGAAACAGATGCCGGCGTGGAATATATGGTAGCTTCCGAAAGTGTTGCTTTGGATACCCTGGGATTTCGTCTGATTCGGGATGTGGCACCGGGAGAAGCCGTTTTTATCGATATGGAAGGCCATTTTTACAGCCAGCAGTGTGCTGTCCGGCCCAGCCTGAATCCCTGTATCTTCGAATATGTTTATCTGGCACGTCCTGATTCGATGATGGATGAAATTTCCGTTTATGAGACACGCCTGAATATGGGTGTCAATCTGGCGGATAAAATCAGTACCTCAATGCGGCATCTGGATATAGATGTGGTAATACCGATTCCAGAATCAAGCCGTCCAAGCGCTTTACAGCTTGCCAACCGCCTCGGAATCAGTTTCAGGGAAGGGTTCGTCAAGAATCGTTATGTGGGCAGAACCTTTATCATGCCGGGTCATCAGCATCGCCGGAAATCGGTACGGCAAAAACTGAATGCAATTGAAATCGAATTTCGCGGCAAAAATGTTCTGTTGATCGATGATTCTATCGTGCGCGGTACGACCAGCCGGGAAATCGTACAAATGGCCCAAGAGGCCGGCGCACATAAAATTTACTTTGCCTCTGCTGCACCTCCGGTGCGATTCCCCAATGTATATGGTATTGATATGCCGACTCGGCGGGAGCTGATCGCTACGGATCGTTCCGATGAAGAAATATGCCGCGAAATTGGCGCCGATTTTCTCGTTTATCAGGATCTGAATGCACTCAGGCAAGCAATTACCCGTGCAAATCCGCGGGTGAGAAATTTTGAGACCTCCTGTTTCGATGGGCGATACATAGCCGGTAATGTGACTCAGGAATATCTTTGCAGAATAGAATCGCAACGTAACACTGCCAGTTTATCTCGGGCCGGGCGTACGACTCAGCTCGATCTGAGTCTGCTGCCGGCAGATTGATTATTTGGAAACAACCATGACAAATGATTTTGATCCCGAAACACTGGCAATTCATGCCGGTATTCATCGCAGTCAGTTCAACGAGCACTCGGAATCGCTCTATCTGACATCGAGCTTCGTATTCGACAGTGCTGCACAAGCGGCGGCACGATTCTCCGGACAGGAATCCGGCAACATTTATTCACGCTTTACCAATCCCACCGTGACCGCGATGCAGGAACGGCTGGCCGTTCTGGAAGGTGCAGAGGCCTGTATCGCGACGGCTTCCGGAATGTCTGCAATTCTCTCTTGTGTAATGGGGCTGCTATCCGCAGGGGATCATATCATCGCCTCGCGCAGCTTGTTTGGTTCTACAGTCAATCTGTTTACCAATATTCTCGGCCGCTTCAATATTGCAACGACTTTCGTTTCCGCAACAGATCCGGAAGCATGGCGGGCTGCGGTCAAACCCAACACCAAATTGTTTTTTCTTGAAACCCCTTCCAATCCTCTGACAGAAATTTCCGATATTGCTGCACTGGCGGAAATAGCCAGGCGAGCCGGTGCCTGGTTGGCAGTTGATAATTGTTTCTGTACGCCCGTCATACAGCAACCTTTGAAACTGGGAGCCGATCTGGTGATTCATTCTGCCACCAAATACCTGGATGGACAGGGCAGGGTATTAGGAGGGGCAGTTCTGGGCAGACGTGATTTACTGATGGAGGGTGGCATATTCGGCTTTTTACGGACTGCCGGCCCGACCCTGAGCGCATTCAATGCCTGGATTATCCTGAAAGGTCTGGAAACACTCAGTCTCAGAGTAAAGGCACATTCCGCTCACGCTTTGGAAATTGCCCGCTGGCTGGAAACACAGTCCGGGGTTGCGCGGGTATTTTATCCCGGTTTACCTTCCCATCCGCAGCATGAGCTTGCCATGCGCCAGCAGCAAGCGGGGGGTGGTATCGTTACGTTCGAGGTGAAGGGAGGCAGAGAGGCAGCCTGGCGAGTGGTCGATGCTGCCCGGCTCATGTCGATTACGGCCAATCTCGGGGACACCAAAAGTACGCTGACACACCCTGCCACGACTACTCATGGCCGTATCAGTCAGGAAGCACGAGATGTTGCCGGAATCAGTGATGGGCTGCTGCGTATCGCAGTCGGGCTGGAATCCCCGGAAGACCTCAAGGCAGATCTGGCACGAGGTCTATCATAGTATAACTGCTGCCGGTCTTCGGAACTGCAACAGTAGAACACAAGTTTTAAACCGGGATTGCAATGAAAATTGTTCCTGGAAAACCGGCAGCTCACTGCTGTCGGATATCCTCAAATCCTGCTCTCATGAAGAATGATTATCTTGAAAGAATTCTGACTGCACATGTTTATGACGTTGCAGCAGAGACACCACTGGATGTGGCATCATCATTATCCGCACGTATACATAACCGGGTATTCCTCAAAAGAGAGGATATGCAGCAGGTATTTTCTTTCAAGCTGCGAGGCGCTTATAACAAGATGGCCAAGCTGCCCCCCGCCTTACTTCAACGGGGAGTCATCGCTGCTTCGGCAGGTAATCATGCACAAGGAGTGGCGCTGGCTGCGCAAAAGCTGGGCTGTTCGGCCACTATCGTCATGCCGGCAACTACTCCGCAAATCAAAATCAACGCAGTCATGGCAATGGGGGCGACCGTGTTGCTGCAGGGGGATTCCTACAATGATGCCTATGAATATGCGTTAGAGCTGGCGCGGGAAGAAGGCACAGTATTTGTGCATCCCTATGATGATCCGGATGTGATTGCCGGCCAGGGGACGATAGGTATGGAAATACTGCGTCAGCATCCGGGAAAAATACATGCTATTTTTGTGCCAATTGGCGGCGGGGGATTGATTGCGGGTATTGCCGCGTATGTGAAACGACTCTGCCCGGATATCAGAATCATTGGCGTTGAACCGGTCGATTCGAATGCTATGTATCGTTCGCTTCAGGAAGGCCGTCGCGTAAAGCTTCCCCAAGTGGGATTATTCGCAGACGGGGTGGCAGTCCGCCTGGTGGGCGAGGAAACATTCCGCTTGTGTCGGGAGCTGGTAGATGAAGTATTACTGGTGGATTCCGATGCTATTTGCGCAGCAATCAAAGATATTTTCGAAGATACCCGTTCTATTCTCGAACCTTCAGGGGCATTGTCGATTGCCGGATTGAAGGCCTATATCGCGCGTGAGAATTTGCTGCACGAAACCCTGGTAGCGGTTGCATCGGGTGCAAATATGAATTTTGATCGATTACGCCATATTTCCGAGCGAGCTGAGCTGGGCGAACAACGTGAAGCAGTCATGGCTGTAACGATTCCTGAGAAACCGGGGAGCTTCAAGAAATTCTGCGCCTTGCTGGGTGCCCGCAATATTACCGAATTCAATTACCGCTATGCTGATCCTGAGAAAGCACATGTATTTGTCGGCATATCAGTACGCAATCGTGAAGAAGCGTTGAATCTGATTCAGGTACTGCGGGAAAATGGCCTGCAAACCATAGACATGACTAATAACGAGATGGCCAAGCTGCATATTCGTCATATGGTAGGCGGACATTCCGGAGATGTGGAGCATGAAATTCTTTATCGCTTCGAATTCCCTGATCGGCCGGGTGCGCTCATGAATTTCCTGAATAATATGAGTCATCACTGGAATATCAGCCTGTTTCATTACCGTAATCATGGTGCGGATTTCGGTCGTGTCCTGATAGGGATACAAGTTCCTCCGAATGAGAAACATGAATTCATGACGTTTCTGGATAAACTGGGCTACAGTTACCAGGATGAAAGCAACAATCCCGCCTACCGGCTTTTCCTTATCTGAACCTCTCACCTGGGCGCCTGAGTACATAATCCGCCTGCTGTCTGATTGTGTGGCGCTTTTTATCGGCAGAAAAGCAAACCGTACGGCTTCTCATCCCTTGCCGGGCAATACCCCAGACACACATCGAGGTATATCCAGCTTGCTGGTTTCCAGGTTAAGTCTGTCTGGAATTTTACAGGATAGGCAATTCGAAACTCCGATAAGAAACATTTTTATGAATTTCTTTTCATTCTTGTACCCGAAAAGCTGCAGTTATCCTATCATGCTGAGATTATGTCATCATAATATCCTGCCTCCCGCATGAGACCGGAATGCTCCGGGAGAGGTAAATGTGGCAGGAATTCCGTCCAAAACAAGACAAGATTTATGCCCGGCATATGACAGGTAATAACAGTTCGAATGAGATGACCGCATTGTTGCCGGTATCCAGATACCTGCAATTATTCCGCCGATCCTGGTTCTGCGGTGTACTGTTTATTTTATTTCTGTCGATTGCCCTGATCCTGCTGCGTGTTGACACACAACACATA
>JBIQJX010000102.1:0-4215 GCA_044507105.1 Nitrosomonas sp. | reverse complement strand
CGCAATACATAGCGCCATTCGCTTTTATCCCAGGGAGTGAAGCGCGGGAGCTGGAACATATCGCTATCCTGCCGGGCGGTTCCCCATGCAGTTGAGACAGCCGCTTCAAATCCGGTGTCCCTGACTATTTTTACGTGTGCAGGCAGGTAATCTTTCCCCGGTTTGCCGTTAGGGTAGGCGAACAGGCGCAGGGGGGCGCCCGTGATGGCTTCGAGTTTCGCCTTGCCTGCTGTGATCTCCGTATGTGCGGCCGTATCATCGATGCTGGCGAGAATCGGATGGGTGAGGGTATGGCCGCCTATCTCCATGCCAGCATCATGCAGTTGCCGGACTTGCGCCGAGGTCATCATGAGAGTATCCGGCAGGTCGGCGGCGATAAGGGTACTCAGTTTTTCCACCTGAGCGGAGCGTGCCTCATGGGGCAGATATTTTAGTTTGTCGATCAACAGCCTCAGGGTTTTTTGCCTTTGTTCAGGTGTGGCGATGGCATGATTTCCCAAATTGATCGTATTTAAATCCAGTCTATTTCCTTGGGCCCGGCGCACCGATTCAATGACGGTATCGTTCCACATCCTTCCTCCATCGAGAAAACCGGCGGCAATGAAGAACGTCGCAGTGACGCCATATTTTTGCAGAAGAGGGAGTGCAATTTCCGCATTGTCCGCGTAACCATCATCAAACGTGATACAGGCAGCGCGGCCGGGCAGGGTGCCGCGGCGTAATTTCTCTACTGCTTCGGATAAAGGCAGGATATTGAAATTATTAACCAGATAACGCAATCCTTTCTCGAACTGTGCAATGCCCCCTTCTCCTGTCAGCAGATCTGGTTCCGGCAGAACGCGATGGTAGATGACGATGGACAATTTTGCGTTTTTTCCCGCCGGGGAAAACAGGGAGGGCAATATTTTCATAAGATCTTTAGGAATAATCTGAGCGATCAAACAGGGCGTTGCCGGAGAGCAGCCCTACAATATTTCCGGGGTAATGACTGCACGTAGAATAACGCTTTCCTGTTCCTCTTTCTGTCTGTGACTGAACCACCAGATCGAGCCTTTTCTCACACTGAAACCGGTTTCATCACCATGCAGCAGGAGAGAGACAATTTTACCCAGCGTTGGCTGGTGGCCTACTACCACAACTGTTCCCTCCGTATTCGGCCAGTCAACGGCAGAAAGTACCGTATGAGGGGTGGCACTGGTCCCTACCTGATCAACTGTTTCAAAACCGGCGGTCAATGCTATCGCCGTTTGTCGTGTCCGTTTTGCCGGGCTGACTACGACACGGGTACTCCCCGGTAGTCTTGGCTCCAGCCATCGGGCCATTTTTTGTGCCTGTTTCAAGCCTTTTTCGGTAAGCTCACGCGATGCGTCTGGAAAACCATCTTCCGCTTCGGCATGACGCCATAAGATCAGATCCAAAATTATGCTCCTTAACTGTGGTACAGAATCAAGTATTGCACAGATTGAAATTATCTTGCCAGTATTCAGCCAGCAATTCCAAAAAGCGTACCGGTTATGGCGGTGAGCCCCATAGCGAGCGCTCCCCAGAAAGTCACCCGTGCGGCTCCCGTCAGGATAGGGGCCCCGCCCAAATGCGCTGCGAGTGCGCCCAGGGTGGCAAGTGAAAAAAGAGAAAACCCTGCCACGGCCGGGATGAGCTGTGCCAAAGGTACGGCGAATGCGGCCACGAGGGGCGCCGATGCACCCAGCGTGAACATACCGGCCGATGTGAAGGCGGCCTGTATTGGTTTTGCATGGACGCGCTCATGGATACCCAGTTCCTCCTGAAGATGGGCGTCCAGTGCATCATGGGCCATCAATTGTTTGGCTACCTGTGCTGCCAATGCCGGTTGTACTCCCCTTTTTATGTAAATATTCGCTAATTCCCGGAGTTCAAAATCAGGATCCCGCGCGAGATGGTATTGCTCAAGCGCAATATCTGCTTTTTCGGTGTCCGCCTGCGAGCTGACAGACACATATTCTCCAGCTGCCATTGACATCGCGCCGGCAACCAGACCTGCGACTCCTGCCAGCAGGATGTCATCCAGGGTTGCGTGGGCGGATGCGACTCCAATAATCAGGCTGGCGGTAGAGACGATGCCGTCATTGGCGCCCAGTACTGCTGCACGCAACCAGCCAGTGCGATGAGAATAATGATTATTGTCCTGTTTCACTGCTAATTTACGGGTTTTGGTTTTATAAAATACTGAATCAAGACAGATAAACCCTGAAGCCGCAGTTGAACGTTTATCAGCTTCTGGCGGCGCTGATGAGTAAGAGTGCCGCGCATCCGATCGCATACCATACCTGGCACGCTGTCTGGTGGCATTGTTTCTTGTTACAGGAAAGGCTGTCACTTCAGAACGTCTGTCAGCCATCGGGAAATATCAGCCAGTTCGTGATCACATACCGTATGCGCCATGGAATACTCATGCCAGGCGACGGAGTAGTGATGTTCCTGCAACCATTGCTGCGAAGCACGGGCCAATCCGATCGGAACGACAGGGTCGTTATGGCCATGTGCCATGAAGATTGGGGTCGGCCTGTTGGCGGGGTGGGCTTCCTGGCTGATCAGATGCATAAGAGGAAGATAACCGGACAGAACCATGATCCCGGCCAGCCGATCCGAGTAGCGCAATCCCGCTTGCAGTGCCATAACACCGCCTTGGGAAAAACCAGCCAGTACAATACGTTCAGGCGGTATACCCTGCTGGTTTTCATGTTCGATCAGTGCTACGATTGCACGTTGCGATCTGCGTAACCCGGATTCATCTTCCTGCAGAGTGAAATCGGCATGTCGGATGTCATACCATGCTCGCATCGTACAGCTTCCATTGATAGTGACAGGCTGTACCGGGGCATGAGGAAATGAAAAGCGGATCGGGATTGCCGGTAGATCAAGCATCTGTACGACAGGTACAAAATCATTACCGTCCGCTCCTAGCCCGTGCATCCATAGAACGGTGTGTGATGGATGTGTTCCGGTGGTAATTTCGATTGTGGAAAGCAGAGGTGTAGTATCAGGCATGGACCGATCGGAAATTGGCGTGAATCGCTGACATTAATAAGTTTATCGGATTTTATACTATCACTGATGAGAGGAGTCGTATGAAACGTAGGAATTTTGTCAAACTGATCGGCACAAGTGCTGCAGCAGCGGTTTTATTTCCTCCGGTTTCTCCCGCATTCGCGTTGCCCTCGAACACAGCTAAATGGCGCAGTTACCGGCTGACTTGCGAGGTTACTCTGCCTTCCTCCGGCAAGGTTGCGCGGCTGTGGCTGCCGCTGCCTGATACGAATGATACAGCTTATCAGTTTACCCAGGGGAATAACTGGCGCGGTAATGCCGCCTCTGCCGGCTTCAATATGCTACCCGGCACTCAATCCCCAATGTTCCATGCTGTCTGGCAAGGGGGCGGTGAGCGCACGATCAGGGTCAGCAGTATCGTCAAAACTGCAGATCGCGCTATTAATCTGCACGGTTATCGTGTTCCCGCCACAGCCCGGATTCCACAAGAAATCAGACCTTATCTGCAATCTACCAGGCAGATTCCACTGGATGATGCCGTGAAAAAGACAGCGCGTTCGATAACCGGACAGGTCGATGCACGCAATCCGCTGCAACAGGCACGTGCTATTTATGACTGGGTAATCGATAACATGACCTATGACAGCAATGTGCGCGGGCGGGGCAGGGGAGATATCCGAGGGATGCTGTCCCGGGAAAATCTCAGCGGGAAATGTGCGGATATCCACACGCTTTTTGTCGGACTGGCACGTGCTTCCGGTATTCCTGCCAGATTGCAATATGGAATCCGCATCAATGATTCAATGCTTAACAAGCATCTGGGTAAATTCGGGGATATCAGCGCTTCCCAGCATTGTCGGGCGGAGTTTTATCTGGCCGGATTCGGCTGGGTGCCTGTGGATCCGGCTGATGTAAATGAGGTTATGGCGCTGGAAAGGCTGCCTCATGATCATGATTTGATCAGTCAGTTGAGAGAAAGGCTGTTTGGTTCCTGGGAAATGAACTGGGTGGCATTCAACCACAGTGAATATGTGGATCTGGGTAAGGCGAGTGCTGTCGGTAAATTGCCATTCTTTCTCTACCCGCACGCTGAAATAGACGGGAAACAGCAGGATAGCTTCGAGCCGGAAATGTTTTCTTATAAAATTACTTCGGCTGTTCTGGTGGGAACGGGCGCCAAATTATGAC
>JBIQJX010000024.1:23228-29568 GCA_044507105.1 Nitrosomonas sp. | reverse complement strand
TCGGAAACCGCTTTGGCCTTCATTTACACCGCCATGATTAAGCTGATGTCGCGAAAGCTGGCCAGGTATCTTGAGTTTTAAAACAGACTCTCAGGTTATCTAGATAACTTTAAATAACCGTTGCAAAATCGATTGATCGTTGTTATGTTCCGCTGTATAAGCATCCAGTCGAGCTACCGCCAGGCTATCTATCAGGGATTTGGAGAGCAGGGAGCAATTGCAGTGGTTCCCGGAATTATATTTCTATGCCTTTATCCACTAAAAAAGAGATAAAAAAGGAGACTTTGCTAAATCACGGTGTCGAGATACTGATGCGACAAGGTTATCACGGTACCGGATTGCAGGAGATTCTTGAGGCAGCGGATGTCCCGAAAGGCTCTTTCTATAATTATTTCGCCAGCAAAGAGGATTTTGGTGCTGAAGCCATTCAGCACTATATTGATCCGTTCATCTTGCAGTTGAATGCTTATTTGCAGCAGTCAGAAGCTGATGCATTGGATGCAATGAATCGTTATTTCGATGAACTTGTTGCGGAGCTGGAGAAAAATGACTTTAGAGGTGGCTGTCTGTTGGGTAATCTCATGGGGGAAATCGGAGATACCAGCGATATCTGCAGGCAATCTCTCCAAGCTGCCGTCAGTTGCTATCGGGACCTGCTGCAATCAGGTCTGGCCAGGGCGCAGCAGCAGGGTACCGTAAGGTCAGACAGGTCTGCAAAGGGTATGGCTGATTTATTGATCAATACCTGGCAGGGTGCATTATTGAGAGCGAAGATCGAAAAATCTTCTGCGCCCGTCCGGGAGTGTTGTCAATATTTGCTGGGAGATTATTTCAAGGCTTAATTTTTTCGTTTTATATAAGACGACTGGTCTATTTTATTTGTTCTATAGCATAGCAGCCTGCTGGTATCGCCGGAGGGATACGGGTGAGAGGCGGGGGTATATTTACGCATGATGACATTGATGTGGAGATTAGTATGAAAATGCATGTTTGCCGGTCTTTACTGATCGGCCTGGTATCGACCACTGTCAGTATTTTTTGCCCTGTTACGTGGGCAGATGAAAAACCTGCGGGCGGAGAGAGTAAAAATTTTGTACTGTCAGCGGCAGATCACAGGCATGACGGGATGTCGGGAGGGGCCGCTCAGACGGGATCCAATACGCAACCGGCTCCCAGACTGCAAAATCTCGGCACTCATACATTTCCTGTCAGCACCCGGAATGAGCAGGCGCAGCTGTTTATCAATCAGGGAATCAACCTTGCATATGGTTTCAATCATGCCGAGGCCAGCCGTGCATTTCGGGAAGCTGCCCGACTGGATCCAACGCTGGCAATAGCCTATTGGGGGCAGGCACTTGTACTGGGGCCCAATATCAATGCGATGATGGAGGAAGGTGAAGAACCTCAGGCGCTGAAGCTGATTAATCAGGCGAAAGCTCTGATGGCTTCGGCATCTCCCAAAGAGCAGGCCCTGATACAAGCGCTGGAAAAGCGTTATTCAGGTACAGCCGAGAATCGTACTACAAATGATGCAGCCTACGCTGATGCGATGCGCGAGGTGCATCAGCGTTTCCCGGATGATCCGGATATCGCGATGTTATATGTGGAATCGACGATGAACCTCCGCCCCTGGGGATACTGGATGCGGGATGGTTATCCTCATGAAGGAACCGAGGAAATCGTGGCATTGACTGAGAAAGTGCTGCATCGCCACCCGATGCACCCCGCTGCACTTCATATGTATATTCATCTGATGGAGCCTACGGCTACACCAGAGCGGGCTGAACAGGCAGCCGATACGCTGTTGACACTGATGCCGGCAGCAGGCCATATGATACATATGCCCTCACATATTTATCAGCGAGTGGGCCGGTACGCGGATGCAATGAAAAGTAATCAGCTGGCAATTGCGGCTGATGAGGATTACATCAGACAGGGCAATACGCAGGGGTTATATCCGATGGCGTATTATCCCCATAATATTCACTTCCTCTGGTTTGCTGCCACGGCCAGCGGCCAGAGTAAAATCGCACTCGAGAGTGCCCGTGAAATTGCAGACAAAATCGATGATACGGTACTGCACGAGATGCCCTTTACGGCAGTTTTTCGTATGGTCCCCTACTGGGCATTGGCCCGTTTTGGACATTGGGAAGAAATCCTTGCGGAACCGGCGCCTCCTTCCACCAATGCTTTCCTTAAGGGAAGCTGGCATTATGTCCGCGGCCTGGCCTATGTTGCGACCGGTCAGCTGCGGTTAGCCGGACAGGAGCTGGAACAGTTACGTGAGATTATGCGGGATCCTTCACTCAACAGCCCGCTTTTCTCGAAAAATACAGCGTACAGTGTATTAAGAATTGGACCTGAAGTTCTGGCAGGTGAGATAGCAGCAGCGCGTGGAAATTTCGCTTCAGCTATTGCACGTCTGGAACGGGCGGTGCGACTTGAGGATGGGCTGGTTTATACAGAACCGGCCGAGTGGCATTATCCGCCGCGATTGGCGCTGGGTGCGATTTTGCTGGAAGCGGGGTATGCGGATGAAGCGGAGACCGTGTACTGGGAAGATCTGAAACGTAATCGTAACAATGGCTGGGCACTTTTCGGTTTGCTGCAGGCTTTACGTGCACAGGATAAAAAAGCGGAAGCGGAGATAATCGAGGCACGTTTCAGGAAAGCCTGGGAACATGCAGATATCACATTGACTGCTTCACGCCTGAGCCGGTGACATGAGAGGCGGATGATGAGGACCAGGTATATTAATAGTGCTTCTCTGGCTGGATTGCTATCTGTCTTGAGGAGCTGGGGGAGTGTTGTGGGTCGAAGTTTCCCATGATGAGGCTGATGCCGGTAAGGCAGGGCGGTGAAAGGCAGTTTGTCTGCAATGTCAGCCTGTATTTTCCCTATTGCCACGAATCCGGGTAGTAAGAGACGGTATAATCTGGCTTTTCTGAACAAAACAAGGTCATTGCCTCAAGTATTTATGTCTTTCAAACCCGAATTTTTTCAAAGGACGCCATTGCTGAATGGTAAAGATGCCGAAGCCAAACGTGAGGAGTTACGTGCTTATTTTCATACGACACTGGACCGGTATGAACAGCTGTTTGAAACGCTGGGCAGCGAGGAATCCTACTATGTCAGACCCATTTCACTGCGTCATCCTCTGATTTTTTATCTGGGACATACTGCGACTTTTTTTATCAATAAGCTAATCCTGGCGGGATTATTGACGGAACGTATCGACCCCAGGCTGGAATCCATATTTGCAGTAGGTGTGGATGAAATGAGCTGGGACGATCTGGATACGACACATTATGACTGGCCGACCGTTGCAGAGGTGATGGCTTACCGTCGCGCCATGCGTAATGAGGTGGACAGGCTTATCAGTTCCCTGCCGCTGACTTTGCCTGTTTCCTGGGAAAGTCCATGGTGGGCGATTGTAATGGGTGTGGAACACGAACGTATCCATCTGGAGACTTCTTCCGTACTCATCCGGCAACACAAACTCGAATATGTACGGTCTCATCCTGCCTGGCAGCCTTGTCGAAAAAGCGGCAGTGCGCCGGAAAATCAAATGATAACGGTTCCGGCAGGAAGGGTGGTAATGGGCAAGAACAAGACCGACCCTGTTTACGGGTGGGATAATGAATATGGTCATCATGAGGTCGGGCTCTCCGCTTTCAAAGCCAGCCGATGTCTGGTAAGTAATCAGGAATTTCTGGATTTTATCGAAGCAAAAGGCTACGAAACAGATGATTACTGGGAGGAAGAGGGGCTGGCCTGGCGACAATATACGGTGACTTCCTGTCCCACTTTCTGGAGAAGGAAGGGTGATCAATGGCTATTGCGCCTGATGACGGAAGAGGTGCCCATGCCCTGGAACTGGCCAGTAGAGGTCAATTACCACGAGGCCAAGGCCTTCTGTAACTGGAAAACGAAAACAACGGGACAGCCGGTACGTTTGCCGACGGAAGACGAGTGGTACCGTCTGTATGATGTGGCAGGATTGACTGAAGTGCCTTATACAGCGCCGGCAAAAGGAAATATCCATCTCGACTATTATGCTTCGAGTTGTCCGGTCGATGAGTTCCGGCAGGGCGAGTTTTTCGATATCGTCGGCAATGTCTGGCAGTGGACGGAAACACCTACTTATCCCTTTGCCGGCTTTGAGGTGCATCCGTTATATGATGACTTTACTACTCCCACTTTCGATGACCAGCACAACCTCATCAAGGGCGGATCATGGATTGCCTGTGGCAACGAATCTCTCAGATCGGCGCGTTACGCTTTTCGCAGACATTTTTTCCAGCATGCCGGATTCCGGTATGTTATTTCTGACTCACCTGTTACCCGTCCCGGTACATACTATGAGACTGATAAGCTGCTGTCGGAATATGCGGAATTCCATTACGGGGATACTTATTTCGGAGTATCCAATTTCCCGGCATCCCTGGCTGAACTGGCCATTGCTGCGATGGGGGACAGGCCGGCACGCCGGGCACTGGATTTAGGTTGTGCTTCGGGGCGTGCAACATTTGAACTGGCCCGGCATTTCAATCATGTCACCGGTGTCGATTTTTCTGCGCGTTTCATCAATCAGGGAGTAATGCTGGCAGAGCATGGTATATTGCGTTACACCCTTACAGATGAAGGAGAACTGGTTTCCTATCGGGAATGCACGCTTGCGAATCTGGGTCTGGAGAATGTAAAGCACAAAGTCGAATTTTTCCAGGGAGATGCCTGTAATCTTAAGCCGATCCTGACGAACTATGATCTGATACTGGCCGCCAACCTGATTGATCGTTTATATGAGCCTGCCAAATTCCTGACTGCTGTGCATGAGAGGGTGAATCCGGGCGGACTGTTACTGATCGCTTCCCCCTATACCTGGCTGGAAGAGCATACCAGACGGGAGGCTTGGATCGGCGGATTCAAGCGAGACGGCGAAAATTTCAGTACGTTGGACGGGCTCAAGGAAATACTGGGTAAACATTTCCGGCTGGTCCGAGAGCCGCAGTCAGTGCCATTCGTGATTCGCGAAACCCGGCGCAAATTCCAGCATACACTGTCGGAAGTAACGATCTGGGAGAAAACCGTTTGAACGGCGATTTCGATCGTGAAATTGATCGGGCCGGCACATTCAGCACGAAATATGATGGCCGTGAGATGATGTTCGGCCGGCCAGACGTGATGCCCCTGTGGGTGGCAGATATGGATTTTGCCGCGCCGGCCGCTGTTACCAAAGCACTGGCCGCACGGGCTACTCACCCCGTCTACGGTTATACACAGTTTCCGGACAGTTTGTATGCGGCGCTGGTGAACTGGCTGAAGTCACGTCATGGCTGGGAGGTAGAACAGGAATGGATCATTCTCTGTCCGGGTGTGATGCCTTCGGTGAGTATTGCTATCCTGGCATTGACCGGAGCAGATGACTCTGTCATCGTTCAGCCACCAGTATATTATCCGTTCTTTTCAGCAGTAACGAAGACCGGCAGAAAGCTTCTGACCAGTGCATTGCAACTGGAGCAGAGGCAGTATTGCATGGATTTCAATGATCTTTCACAGCAGGCAGCAGCTGCACGCATGCTGTTGTTTTGCTCGCCGCATAATCCGGTCGGCCGGGTCTGGAGCAGGACAGAACTGGAGAGATTGTTGACTATTGCGGGGCACCATGAGCTTATCATTATCGCTGATGAAATCCATGCCGATCTGATCTATCCGGGGACAAAACATCATATGCTGGCCAGTGTGGCCAGTTCTCCGGAATCAGTCATTACGGCAGTAGCACCCAGTAAGACCTTCAATATCCCCGGGCTCAACCTGTCAGCGCTGATTGTCCCCAATCCGAAATATCGTGCTGCCATTCGAACCTGTCTGGAGATGATTCATGTCAACGCGGCTAATCCATTCAGTATCGCGGCGTTTGAAGCAGCTTATCGTGAAGGAAACGACTGGCTCGATGCGCTGATGGCCTATCTGATATCTTCACGAGATATGATTCAGCATTATCTGACTGAATATTTACCGGAAATCCGGTTCACTTCTCCGCAGGGTACCTATCTGGTATGGCTTGATTGCCGCGGGCTTTGCATGAGCGACGAGGAACTCCGACGTTTCTTCATTTTTGAGGCTGGAGTGGGTATGAACTCTGGTGTCATGTTCGGTAAAGAGGGTAGCGGCTTTATGCGGATGAATATAGCAGCACCCCGGCATCGGATCAGACAGGCGCTCGACAATATTCGCAGCGCATTGGATCGAAGAAGCAAATCCGCCAGCCAGACACCACTTTGATTTTCTTTGGGTAACGCGGATGGTAGGGAACGGTAGAAAGTTTATTTTCACCGGA
>JBIQJX010000024.1:15929-23128 GCA_044507105.1 Nitrosomonas sp. | reverse complement strand
TATAAATATGCCCATTGTGCATTGATTTTGTTGATTTCATCAATGAGTTGATCTCTGAGTCCGATATCCTTGAGCGCGTAGCAGATTTTTCAGGGATGCGAATTACTATGGCTTGCAGAAGATTCGATTGATTTCTGATGAGGCTCGCGTTCAGATGGCAGTGGCTGATCAAACATCGCTTCGAATACCAGCAGTTTCTGACTGGTATTGCGGCGCTCCGCTATACGCAGGTTACCCAGTGGGTTGCCACGATCCAGAATCCTCCGTTCATTCCGGTTGTCACGTTCCACAAAATGGCGCAGCTGGATGCCACAGTGTTCTTTCATGCGTTTTTGCAGTGATGCGATGAAGTGTCCGATTTCATTTGCCGGAATACTGTCAGCTGCTTCCAGCAGGCGTATATTGACAGTTACTACATACTGGTTCTCTTCCTCGTTATGTGATTTCTGTTTGACCACATGTATCAGGGAATCCACGCTGGGCCTGAGCTCTTTTGAAATGGTACGGACCAGATTTTCCGCTTCTTTAGCGGTATAGCTGCCCAGGAAAAAACCATGGCTTTGTGTGGGAACGAGTCCCCACAGGGTGTGAAGATAGCGTAAACCTGTGATCAGATGCCAGGGATGGAGGGTCAGATAGAAATATACGGAAAAGATGAGTAAAAATCCCAGAAGCATCACTGATTCAGGTATCCCCAGATACAGGCCGGCAAGCCCTATCGTACCGAGCAGTAAATGTATGGAGGTGATTGCAAATACTACATCTCCTACACGGTAACCGGCATCCAGCATGATGTGGTGCAGGTGATTATGATCAGGCTCAAAGGGTGATTTACGCTGCCAGATCCGGCGTAACATGATACTGATGGTATCCATCAGGGGGATGGAGAACAGCCAGAGTGCCGTAACCGGTGCGATGGCACGGCTACCGCTGTTGCCATTCTGAGAGAGATCGATCAGAAGCCAGGTAATGAGAAATCCCAGCAGCATACTGCCGTTATCCCCGAGAAATACTTTTGCCCGGGGTTGGAATTCATGACGAAGATTGAAAAACAGGAAACCAATTGTACCGCCGGCAAGAGCGATGGCCAGTATCAGGCTGGTCTGATCACCTGCGATAAAGGCTGCTGTACCCAGCAGCAGCAGGCTCATCAGTGATACGGACCCGGATAATCCATCGATCCCGTCGATCATATTGAGTGCGTTAATGCCTCCGATGGTGGCAAAGAGCGTAAAAGGGATTGCAAGTATCGCCAGCGCTAAGGGTTCCCCAGTCAGCAGGCTGCCAAGATCGGTGAGTACTACCCCGCTCGCCAGCGTCATGACCAGTACGGCTACAGTCTGTACAGCCAAGCGTATTTTATAATGAAGATAAAAGATGTCGTCGATGAAACCCATGATGAAAATGATGAGAGAGCTGATGCCCAGTCCCAGCCATTTGATGGATTGCTCGGGGTAGTAGCTGACCAGAAACCACAGTGCAACGAACAGAGCGACGAGAATTCCTGTTCCACCTACGAAAGGAGTGAGTGTTTTGTGTTGTTTATGCTGCCCGGGCTGATCCAGGATGCCGTAGGTGAGCGCCAGCGAGATGGCTAGCCGAATGGTCAATGCGGCCAGTATTATGCTGGCAGCAAATAAAGTAAGTTTTTCTGTCATAAGGGAATGAGAACCTGAATTAAGGACATCATTTATCTGCGTGAACAAATTACCGGTTTACCCGGTTATCCGGGCCGGAGGTATAAGCGATGGCAAAACAAAAGCCTGCTCATCAATCTGTTCCTTTTCTGTGGCAGCTATAGCCGCTGGTTATCTTGAATGTTCAAGAATGAGTATGTTTCTGCTTTCTGGCTATTGACGATGATCCGTCCTGGCTGTTTCGTTCCCCTCTTTCTGTCAGTTTTTTTGATCCTGCTCTTTATAATTTGTTGAAATAGACATTGAGTGATGTTATCCCGTTCATCCATTTTTAAAAATGAATAGAGGTTCCAGTATCGGGTGGCCTTTCAAAGCATGGGTTCAATGATTTTTTCAATCTGCTGCTTCTTGATCCGTCCCAGATGGGTATCGACAATCGTACCGCTACGATCAATTGTAACGGTAAAGGGCAGGGCGCCCTGTGCATTGCCCATGGCTCCAGCCAGCGAGAAAGCTTCGAAATCACCGACCAGTACGGGATAGTTGATATCAAACTCTTTGCTGAACGCAGTCACTTTTTCCGCTTCGTCTATTGCTATACCTATTACTACCAGTTCTTTATGACGATACGTCGTGTAGGTATCGATTAACTCCGGGATTTCATCCCGGCAGGGAAGGCACCAGGTTGCCCAGAAATTGACGATCACAATTTTTCCGCGCCATTGAGACATGGACTGGGGGTTCCCTTCCGGGGTCGATAAAGTGGTATTAAAGAAAGTATCTGCTCCCGCTTTCTTTTCGCTGCTGGTCAGATATATGGTTGTGCCCGTGTTCCTGGATTTATAAGCAAAACCGGCAGCCAGTGAAAAAATTGCGACGATAACATAAAACGAAATCTTGTTTGATCTGAGCATAAATAATCCGGAAAAATAACAGGTTGAATTGCTACAAAGATACGGGCGGTGTTGTCGAGCATGGTCGAGCGATTCAAAGTAATGCTGACAGATGTGTCAGCGGAGTGATTCTACACGACAGACAAAATAAGTGGTTGTCAGAGCAGTATTGCATCCAGGACGGTAATGAAATCTTTTTTATCGAGATATCCGATGATCTTGACATTGGGGATTTCCTGCCCCTGCCGGTCAATAAACAGGATTCCGGGCGGACCGAAGAGATTAAAGCGCTTGAGCAGCTCGGCGTCATCCGGTGTGCCATCAGTCACGTCGATTTGTACGAGGCCTACATCTTTCAATCGCGCTTGTACCTGGGGATCAGAAAAGGTAAAACGTTCCATTTCTTTGCAGGAAATACACCAGTCCGCATAAAAATCGACCATGATATAGCGCCCTCTGGACTGGTGAATATATTCATCCAGTTCGGCGGTTGTTTTTATCCGCTTAAAGGGAAGGGGGTCATTTGCAGCATATCTTCTCCCGGGTTCGCCGCTAAGTGTTTCAGTGTCGGCAGCAGAAAAATTGAATTTGGAAAGAGGCTGTAAAATATCCCGGCTGCCCGAGAGCACCCCTATGAGCAGCGCGACGCCCACCAGCAGTGAAATGACGCCAACACCTTTGAGAAATTTGCTGAAACCTGCTGCCTGGCTGGGTAGCGGATCAAGTGCATGCAGATAAATTGCTGAAATGATAAACAATGCTGCCCATAACAGCATGTGTGCCACTTCCGTGATGACAGGTGAAATCAGCCAGATTGCGACAGCCAGCAGAAGAACCCCGAAAAACTGTTGGATCGATTTCATCCATGAGCCAGACCGGGGCAGTAGCGCACCTGCAGAAACTCCCAGTAACAACAGAGGTACTCCCATACCCAGTGCCATGACGAACAGAGCCGATCCCCCCAGCACGACATCACGTGTCTGACTAATGTAGAGTAATGCACCCGCCAGCGGCGCAGCAACACAGGGGCTGACGATTAGGGCAGATAACGCCCCCATCCCGAATACGCCGGTAAGATGACCACCTTTGAGATGGCCGCTTTCTTCTACCAGTTTGGTCTGGACGAAAGAGGGTAATCGCAGTTCATAGAAGCCGAACATCGAGAATGCCAGCGCTGTGAAAATCAGTGCGAAAGTCCCCAGTACCCAGGCATTCTGCAGCGCAGCTGACATCATGGCGCCAGATAAACCTGCCGCTGCACCGGCAATAGCGTAAGTAATAGCCATGCCCAGCACATAAGCCAGAGCCAGCACGAAACCTCGCAGTTTTGACAAATGCTGCCCTTTGCTCGCGATGATCCCTGAGAGAATCGGAAGCATGGGGAATACGCAGGGGGTAAAGGCCAACAGTAAGCCAATGCCAAAAAAACTGCCCAGAATCAGCCAGAAATTGCCGCTGGCAAACAGGCGCTCGATTTTGTAGGACTCGGTTTCAATCAGTGGCCCTCCGGCAGGTGTCTGAAACAGTTCGGCCGTTGCATCCGTGCCGGATGCCATGGCATTGCCGCTGATTGTACCGGCTACTGTATCGACCACCGCCTTGACAGCAGGCAACAGCAATTCATTTTCTTTTTTGATTGGCGCATAACATACACCTACCGGTTCATTACATCCCTGGTAAGTGGCAGACAGAGCAAACTGTTCCGGTGCGGAAACCTCTCTGCGTAATGAAATAATGGCTTGCAGAGGCTGGTAATAAACTTCAGTATGGCCAAAGGTCAGATCATCTTTCATTTTGCCTGGCGGCAATGTGACCTGATCGATATGGATCCCTTCGCTCTTTGATTCAAAAGCGATTTTGTCCCGATAGAGATAATAATTTGCCGCCGGCGTCAGATGAGCAACCAGCGTGCTGCCATCCCGTACTTCAAGGGAAAGTTTGAAAGCTTCATCCGGTGGCAGCAGCTCCTGTTCAGTTTGACTGAAGCTGGCACCCAAGCGCTGCAAGATAGTCAGCAAACCCGATGATTGATTTTCTTCGGCCATTGTATGAGTAGCGGTACTCATCAGGCACAACACCAATGCAATAACCTTTATCCAGCGCATGAGTCAACTCTGTCAAATATCCGCTTCATTCGTTTCATGAGCGATCCATTGTAAATAAGAGGGCAATCCATTATTAATAGAGACCGCAATAATTTCAGGGAGTTCGTAGGGATGCAGGGCCTTGATCGCTTGCTCTACCGCTTCATAACGATACAAAGTAGTTTTGATCAGAACTGGTACCTCAACGGTCGTTTCGATCCGGCCCTGCCATCGGTAAAAGGAAATGCTCGCCTGCAGAATATTGACGCAGGCCGCCAACTGGCGGTCGATCAGCGTTTCCGCCAGTTTTCGGGCACCTGTGTCGTCCGGAAAGCTGGTCAGTACAAGCAAAGCTTGAGTTGATTCGGTCATTTCCTGTGTCTGTAATCTGACTCTTTGAAAATTGCTGTCTCAGCGTGATGATCAGAGCTTCTATGATATTCTATTGTAGTAAATGCGATTTCTTATGGCAATGAACAAGATAGTGTAGGGTGATGAAAAAACTTTTTATATTACTCCAGACGGTTACCATCATTTTTCCTGTCGGAATTTTTTTTACTTACATCATTATGGACGAGGGTGATCAATTTACTTATGAGCACTATCTGGTTACGGCATTGAGTGCCTTTCCCTTTTTTATGGTTCTGTTGATCAAATATTTCTTATCCGGATTTGAAGACAGGTAATATTCTTTCATAAGGTTGCCATGATGATCCGCCTGTTCGGGTGCTTACTATTGATGGGATTGTTTTCACCGTCCTCAGCTTTGTTTCCGGAGCCGAACAATAATATATGAAATGAATGAATTCCTGCGTTTCTTTCTGATTATGCTTGCTTTCTTTACAGGAATGCTGCCATCGGCCGCGCAGGCTGAAAAGTATTATGCCAGTGATCAGGTAGAAGTATTGTTACGTACCGGGCCCAGTCATCAGCATGCTATTGTGAGGATGCTGAAGAGCGGTGCGGTGCTGGAAGTGCTGGAGCGTGACCGGAACAAGGGTTATTCCAGAGTTCGGACAACAGGAGGGACTGAAGGGTGGGTGCTGACACGACATCTGATGGCTGAGCCTTCGGCTCGTGAGCTGTTGGAAAAATTGAGCAGTCATTTCTCGAGGGCGGACAACCGGCCTGACAGTCCCGGTGCACAGGCAGATCTCATCAGGCATGAATATGATATGCTGACAAAACATGCTATGACCCTGGAAAAAGATAATAAGCAACTGGAAACTGATTTGTCGGACATCAAACAAATGGCTGCTAATGCTGTACAGCTGAATAATCAGAATCAGGAAATGCGGGAGCAAATAACTGATCTGAGGACAAAATTCGGTAAACTCGAGCAGGAAAATCAGGTGCTCAGTAAACAGATCGAACGTGACTGGTTCTATGCCGGTGCGCTGGTGTTGTTCGCCGGTTTGTTTCTGGGACTGGTCATCCCACGTATTCAATGGCGCAAACGGTCGCGTTACAATGATTTTTGAATGTACCCGGATCTAGTGCCGTTACGTTAATACGGAATCAGTGCGCTGGGATGGTGGACACGTATGAAGAAACGATCTTTCTTGCGTGATACCCAGCCGCGGACTTCGAGCGGTTTTTTCAGATAAGTTTCGAGGGGTGGAAACAGTGCCAGATCACGATTGGCGATGGTGAGATCAATTTTATCATTGACAATCAGCCGACTATACCGGCGATTTCGTTTGAGTGCTGTAATTTTTACCCGGTAGCGCTGCCATCCGAATGATTTCCCGGTTATTGAGGTCAGCTGACGTGGGTGATAATGTTTCATTGACCAGATTCCAAGCTTTCGTGCCTCGGCGCGCTGCTGGGCTTTGAGCATCTCTCGGGCATGCAGCAGATTCGGGGGCAGCAGACTGACAGCAGCCAGCCCTTTCTCCACCAGAGAGAGATTAATATGTTCTCCATCGGGAAGATACAGATGGGCAAGTATTCTTTTGTAACGATCGTATTTTTGCCGGTCGTATTCCAGATAAACACTGCGCCCTTGCAGTTTCCCGTGCAGCCAGTTTTTTGCCTCGATACCTCCTGGTTCACCGGGGCGGTGCCGGCTCTCGATTTCGGGGGCATTAATACCCAGTAACCGCGCGCGTTTACCATTTTCGAGTACGACAGTATCACCATCGATGACCTTGGTAACCCTATACCGGACACGGGTCGATCGTGTATCAAGCTGTAAGGGTTTTGCGGCAGGGGTAGGGATATCCGAATAAGTGATTCGGCCGTGAGCGTCTACGGAACGATAAATTGTGTCTGCCAGACTGGATGGTGCCTGCAGAAGAACCAGAAAGATAATGAGCCAGCTAAATTTTCTGACCGGCAATGATGGAAGAAGATGTATCCGGGAGGCTCTGGTAAAATACATAGGATTGGTCATGTCAGAAATCGACTGGGCTCAGCGAGGGCGCACTGCAACCGAACGTAGTGTGCTGGCTCAGGATACAAGCGGTCTATGTCCGATATTTTCGGGCATCTGTGGTTTCTGTGTCATGTCGCCTGCTCGGCAGATGCGGAGCAGGCCGGGTGGATATTACGCATATAACTGAAATTTTGAAAGTGAAAAACAG
>JBIQJX010000024.1:6336-15829 GCA_044507105.1 Nitrosomonas sp. | reverse complement strand
TTTTGAAAGTGAAAAACAGATCAGCTGATGGTGCCAGACCACTGATTGAATTCAGAGATGTTAATTTTGCCTATGGAACCAGGCAGATCCTGAAGGGCGTTAATATGGCTATATCTCGCGGGCAGGTGATCGCCATCATGGGTGGCAGCGGATCAGGGAAAACCACGTTGTTACGCCTGATCGGGGGTGAAGTCAGACCTTCGGCCGGGTCGGTCAGTGTAGCCGGACAGGTGGTGCATGAGCTCGACCGGAATACGCTGTTCAGGCTGCGGCGTAAAATGGGCATGCTGTTCCAGTTCGGTGCACTGTTTACGGATCTGTCGGTATTCGATAACGTTGCCTTCCAGATGCGTGAGCATACAAACCTGCCTGAAACCATGATCCGGGATCTGGTGTTAATGAAGCTGCAGGCAGTCGGCCTGCGTGGTGCACATCGTCT
Organism: Nitrosomonas sp.; assembly: GCA_044507105.1. Classification (GTDB taxonomy): domain Bacteria; phylum Pseudomonadota; class Gammaproteobacteria; order Burkholderiales; family Nitrosomonadaceae; genus Nitrosomonas. The sequence goes on along the minus strand of JBIQJX010000024.1, from coordinate 15,390 downwards.
GATGCCTTCAGAGCTTTCCGGCGGCATGGCCCGGCGTGTGGCACTGGCGCGCTCGATTGCGCTGGATCCCATGCTGATGATGTATGACGAACCGTTTACAGGTCTGGATCCGATCTCGCTGAGCGTAATCGGCAGCCTGATCCGCCAACTGACCGATACACTCGGGATGACCTCCATTCTGGTGACACATGATGTACAGGAGTCACTGCAGATTGTCGATTATGTTTATTTTCTGGCAGACGGGGTAATCGCGGCGCACGGAACGCCGGAAGAAGTACGTCAGTCCACTGTACCATTCGTGCATCAATTCATTCATGGTGAAACGGATGGCCCGGTGCCGTTTCATTATCCGACACAAGCATATTCACGGGATCTGGATATGCCTGGAGTGGTTTCATCGGCTTCCTGATGTGTATGAATCGGAGAGATCATCATTTGAGTAAACAGATCAGGACAGGTATCGAAAGAATCGGGCACAGGGTAATTGACGGTATCTGGCGTCTCGGCTATGCGAGTCGTTTCTTTCTGCTGGTGTTGCTAAAGTCTTTGCCCAGCTTTTTGCGTTTCCGTCTGATTACGCGTGAAATTTATTTTGCCGGCGTCCTGTCGCTGGTCATCATTCTGGTATCCGGCCTGTTCGTTGGCATGGTGCTGGGCTTGCAGGGCTACGAAACCCTTCAGAAATTCGGTTCCGAGTCAGCAGTGGGGACACTGGTGGCGTTATCTCTGGTGCGGGAACTGGGCCCTGTCATTGCTGCATTGCTGTTTGCCAGCCGTGCCGGTTCGGCTATGACTGCAGAGATTGGCCTGATGAAGGCGACTGAGCAACTGACTGCGATGGGGATGATGGCTGTAGATCCAATTGCCCGGGTAGTCGCGCCACGATTTTGGGCAGGGGTTTTTTCCATGCCGCTGCTGGCGGCGATATTTTCGGTCATGGGTGTATTTGGTGGATATCTGGTAACGGTGGTATTCATTGGGGTAGATGCAGGATCTTTCTGGTCGCAGATGCAGAACGTAGTTGATTTTCGTTACGATATTGTAAATGGGGTGATCAAGAGTTGTTTTTTCGGGGTGGTAGTGACGGCAATTGCGGTATTCGAGGGTTTTGACGCACCTCCGACAGCGGAAGGTGTATCAGGTGCCACGACCCGCACCGTAGTGACTTCCTCGCTGGCTATTCTGGGGCTGGATTTCGTTTTAACTGCGTTCATGTTCAGAGGAGTAGGCTGATGCAACGAACCATGATGGATTTCTGGGTGGGCCTGTTCGTCATGACAGGTATTGGTGCATTGCTGGTGCTGGGGATAAAGGCGGGTAATCTGTCTGATTATCAGACAGGCGCAAGTTATACGCTGGTGGGGAATTTCGAAAATATTGGCGGATTGAAGGTACGGGCTCCGGTGAAAAGTGCCGGTGTGGTGGTGGGGCGCGTGACAGATATCCAATTCAGTCTGGAAACCTATGATGCGATAGTAACCATGAAGGTTGACGCGCGTTACCAGTTCCCGAAAGATACTTTCGCCAGTATTCTGACATCAGGGTTGCTGGGTGAACAATATATCGGCCTGCTGCCTGGTGGTGATGAAGATATGCTCGAAGACGGTGAAAAAGTTATGAAAACCAACTCGGCCATCGTGCTGGAAGAGATGATCGGGCGTTTTCTGTTCAATCAGGCATCAGAAGAAAAAAATTCCGGATCCAAAAATTTGAAATAGGTGACAAGACATGAAAACACTTCTCAGAAGTATCCTCTTGCTGGCGTCATTGACAATCGCGCTTCCTGTGTCTGCACAAAATACTTCACCGGATGCGCTGATCAAAAATACAGTTGACGAAGTGATCGCTGTTCTCAAACAGGATGATGGAATCAAAGCGGGTGATCAGGACAGAATATTGGGCCTCGTCCGGGAAAAGATATTGCCTCATTTCAATTTCACTCGTATGACCCAGCTGGCGATGGGCAAAAACTGGTCTGCTGCGGCTCCCGAGCAAAAGAAAGTGTTGGTCAGAGAATTTCGTACCCTGCTGGTGCGAACTTATTCCAATTCGCTGACTAATTATCGTGATGAGGTTATCAAGGTTAACACGGCGAACGTCAGTCCCCAGGATAAGAGGACAACGGTCAAGACCCAGGTTATTCAGGGGGGAGGAAAGCAGCCGGTACCGATCGATTACGCCATGGAAAGAACCCGTAACGGCTGGAAGGTTTACGATGTAACAGTCGCCGGAGTCAGTCTGGTCACCAATTATCGCGGTACTTTCAACAGTCAGATCAGAGATGGTGGCGTGGAAGGATTGATCACCGCCCTTGCAGAAAAAAACGCATCATTGCAGGGCCAGTAGGCGTGAAAGCTGAAGAACCGGATATTTACATTCGCCTCGAAGGGAACAGGCTGTTTGTCAGCGGCCCGGTAACCTATGACACTGTGGTTAGTGTGACCCGTACAGGCATAGCGGTAATGGATCGGCATGATATGGTGATCGATCTGTCGAAAATTACTGACGTAGATTCTTCGGCTGTCAGTATGCTGCTTGAATGGGCGAGAGCTGCACAGGAACAGGGTCGGCAGATTGCATTTACCAGCCTCCCGGCAAATCTGACCAGTCTCGTTGAGCTGTATGATGTAGGCGAGCTGATCCCGGTAGATCGCCCGATCGTATCCGGTTAATTTGCCGAACAGCACTGTTTCCTATTTTTATGCAGGGATTCCAGGACCGGCTTCTATTACCATATCCAGATGACTCCGGCTATCGAAATACAGCAATTAAGCAAGCGTTATGGCGCATTAACTGCGCTGGATAATATCGATCTTGTCATCCAGCCGGGTGAATTCTTCGCATTGCTGGGACCAAACGGTGCAGGTAAAACTACGCTGATCAGCATCTTGGCCGGTTTGACCCGGGCGAGCCACGGTATTGCCAGGGTAATGGGATACGATGTGTTGTCCGACTACCGTGAGGCGCGAAAAAGGCTGGGTGTTGTTCCGCAAGAACTAGTATACGATCCGTTCTTTACGGTACGCGAGATGCTGGTCATCCAGTCAGGTTATTTTGGGATTAAACGAAATAATGCCTGGGTCGATGAGATTTTGTACCACCTTGATCTCGCAGACAAGGCAAATACCAATCTGCGCGCATTGTCTGGCGGAATGAAACGGCGGGTGCTGATCGCCCAGGCATTGGTACATAAACCTCCGGTGATCATTCTGGATGAGCCGACAGCCGGTGTCGATGTGGATTTGCGCCAAAGCCTGTGGCAGTTTGTTCGGCAACTCAATCTTGAAGGCCACACTGTAGTGTTGACTACCCATTATCTGGAAGAAGCCGAAGCACTGTGTAACCGTGTGGCAATGCTTAAACACGGCAGAATCGTCGTGCTGGACAGCATGCATAATCTCGTGCGCAGTGTCCGGGACTATACGCTGGAGTTGCGCCTGTCAGTGGATAGATTGCCGGCAGGTCTGGAGGCATGGCCGGGTAAACAGGACGGCTGCCTGTACAGTCTGAAAATAAAGGGTTATACCGAAATCGAAACGGTATTGTCGATAGTGCGTCAATCCGGAGTGCAGATACTGGATATGCAGCTACTCCAGCCGGACCTTGAGGATGTGTTCGTGAAAATCATGGAAAGTGACCTGGCAGGTATTTCATGACAGGTTTCTATACTTTGTTTTACAAGGAACTGATGCGCTTTTGGAAAGTCAGTCTTCAGACGATTCTGGCACCGGTATTGTCCAGTTTGCTTTATTTGCTGATTTTTTCTCATGTGCTTGCTGAGCGGGTGGAGGTCTATGATGGGGTTGCCTACACCGTCTTCCTGATTCCGGGGCTGATCATGATGGCAATTTTGCAAAATGCATTCGCTAATGCCTCTTCCAGTCTCATCCAGTCGAAAATAACCGGCAATTTGATATTTATCCTGTTATCGCCGCTTTCCTGCCTGGAAATCTTTCTGGCTTATACCAGTGCATCGATGTTGCGAGGGTTGATAGTCGGACTGGGGGTATATAGTGTGGCAGCGTGGTTTTATCCGATGCCGTTGCGGCTGACATTATGGGCTGTTCTGTTTGCGTTACTGGGCAGTGCGCTGTTAGGTGTAATGGGTATGATTGCAGGAATCATATCCGACAAATTTGATCAACTGGCAGCATTTCAGAATTTCATCATTCTCCCGTTGACGTTTCTTTCGGGGGTGTTTTATTCCGTACATTCACTGCCCCCTGTCTGGCAGTTTTTGTCTCACTTGAATCCATTTTTTTACATGATCGATGGTTTTCGTTACAGTTTTTTTGGTATTTCCGATATTTCTCCCTATATCAGTCTGGCAGTTATGTCGGCGTGTCTCACAGCAGTTTCAGGATGGGCGCTGTGGATGTTAAAAAGTGGCTACAAAATCCGGCATTGAACCTGAAGAAAACCACCGCTGATCGCCTATCAATTTCTGAAAGCCCGGGTAAACAAGTAAATTTACTGTCTTTGCGCCGGCGACAGATAACGTCGCTGCCTGCCCGGATTACCTGCCTGGTATGAGGTCTGCTTGCATTTAATCGGGGGTTGCAGGAGGAATGAGGGATTACAATTTTTACAGTTTGAAATAACAGGAGATTAAATATGGTTACTGCAGAGTCAATCGAGCAAACGATCAAAACTTCTTTGCCTTGCACATGGATCAGAGTAGAAGGAGATGATGGCCATCATTTCAGTGCCGTGATCGTCAGTGATCAATTTCAAGGGAAAAACGTCGTACAGCAGCATCAGCTGGTTTATCGTGCACTGGGTGAGCGCATGCGCGAGGAAATTCACGCATTATCAATGAAGACTTATACCCCTGAGCAATGGGAGGCAGTCAAATAGAACATAAGAATTATTCGGGAAATCGTGATTGATCGCTTATCAGCTGCTGAAAGCGCTGATAAAGAGTGGGATCACTGCTTCCGCTCCTGCAAATCTCATAGGTGCGATTGCTATGCGTCCCGCTATGGGGTTCGGGGAATTGCCAGCTCAGCGAATGAAACGGTCGATTCCCATGGAATCGATGATCAGTCGCCGATAATATTCTGATTTACGGGACTGGAGCTGTTCCAGCGGATTGAGATTGTCGGTAAGAATGCTGCCGTACTTGGAATCGATTCTGAGTAATCGTGCCGCCAGCCAGGCTTGTTGTGAGCGGGAGAGCTCATTCTCATCGATGCTCAGGGCATGACGGGAAGCAATGAAGATGAAATCGTTGAAGTCGCTGCCGGGCTCTGAAATAAACACGAGTTGATGGGGAAAAACCTGTTTCAGTGTCCGGTGCACGGAAGCAAGGGCGGGATTACGCCCTTCTTCCAGGAATGATACGAAATTGAGCGCAAATACTCCGCGCGCTGTCAGCAGGCTGTTCAACTGCTGCAGGGTTTCCAGTGTCAGCAAATGTGCCGGTTCAGACCCACCGGTGAATACATCAAGGATGATCAGATCATAGGGTCCCTGCAGTTTGCGGATTTCATAACGGGCGTCGCCGATAAGCGTTTGTCCGGTTGGCATAAACCCGAAATAGTCACGTGCTGCTTCAGCCACTGCCGGATCGATCTCGATCGTATCGGTCACGAGGCCCTGACGTTTCAAACTTGTCACCATATGACCGGCACCCTGTCCAATCAGCAATGCGTGCGACATACCGGGCGCAAGCGCCGGAATCAGCCCTGCAATTTTCTGGTAAGTCAGAGCATTCTCCCCGTTGCTCAGACTGGCTGCACCAATAGTCGAAGCGTCTGCTGTCAGCAGGCGTAGATTGAGGGCCGGATCATCGAGAACACGTACCCAGCCATATAGAGTTTCACGTTCAAAGCGTGTCTGGAAGGAAGCGTTTTGTTGTTCCTGCCCTGCAGCCGTTAGTGCGGATGAGGAGTCGATACCGAGAAGGAGGAGCAATACGATCGGTATGAGGGTGATAGCAGATCGAATATGTCTGCGTTCATAAAATGCCACGATCAGGGCGAGCAGAAGTAGTCCTGCACCGAGACCCAGGAAGATTTCCCGGGTGCCGATCCGGGGAAACAGATAAAACCCCAGCAGCAGTGTGCCAGCGACACTGCCGACCGTGCTGACGGCATAAATCGAGCCGGTATTGGCACCGACCTTATTTAGATCAGCAGTAGCCTGTTTGACGGCAAACGGCCCTACCATACCGAGCATGACCAGACTGGGGGTAAACAGGATCAGCGTACTGGTGAATGTTCCCAGACGCAGGCCCAGTGGATCGGTTGCCAGCAGCACCGGCCCTGCCATCCAGGGAATAGTAAATGTCAGTATTCCCGCCACGGCGATGATCAGCCACAGGCTGGCATACCGGCTGCGGTCTGCCCAGTGCCCGCCCGCAAAATAACCAATTGCCAGCGCGATCATGGTGACGGAAATAAGGGAAGCCCAGACATACAGGCTCGCCCCATAGAAGGGGGCAATCAGACGCGTTCCCAGTAGTTCAATCACCATGACAGCGGCACCGGTCAGAAAAACCGTGCAGTACAACCAAAGATAAGCAGAAGCAGAAGCAGATGAATTCGAAACCGGCTGACTCATGATCTTCCTGTTATGTTAAATAATGATAGTTCAGATCAGGCGAATTGTATAAGCCGACAGTCACCTTGCCTATGCGACAAATTGTCGCACCTGACCGATTGCTGTCATTGGCAAAATAATACTTTGTAGATAAATTTCACTGTTTTGTCATATGGTTGGGTGTCAGTTTCATAACCGAAGAATAGTCATTGCAGCCCGGGTGCGACAATTTGTCGCATTGTTATTTGGTGATTCAACCCAGATAATACTTTCAACCATTGATTCTTCTGTGAAGAAGACCAAGGGTTATTCATACAGAATTGTCCAGTTTGTTTAGTGGAGTGGAAATCTAAACAGAGACTGGTTTTTATCTTGAGTGGATTGAATTATATCTTTATTCAAACAGGGGGAATGAATGACTGTAAAACGCAAAAAATCAGGAGTACTGGCACTTTCGCTGGCAGCAACTATAATGCTGGGAGCATGGCAGAACGGGTTTGCCCACACGCGGTTCGAAGTAGTAACGATTGAGGAAGGTAAGCGAGTTGATAATAATATTATGATTCCGCACCTTTGTACTAATGAACCTGTCATCGGTCAGGTTACCGTTTTTCCGGAAGTTACTACAGCGCTCGTGGATGTCTCATCTGACTCCAATGCGGCGATAGGATCAGAGACTTTTATTCGTTCCGAACAGCTGGCGACTGATTTTATTCAGGGCGGTATCACTATCGCGGGTATCACAAACCGGGATACATTTGATTTTTCGTTCTTGATCCGGGATCCCCAGGGTAACCCGATCGGCGTATGGTCAGCCGGGGGAGCATTGACAGATAGCAACTGGGTGGCCAAGATGCCGGTACGCATCAACCCGATAAATATTGCCTCTGAATCCTGTGCCAAAAAGATCATTCTTGCTCCTGCCATTGTCAATGTATGCCAAGTGACCAGTCTTGCTGAAATTGATGGTAAAAATCCGGACCTGATCAATGTTGATTTCTGGACTGCGCCTAATGCCGGTCACCCAAAGTATGATGGGCCTGCCTGGAACTACCCGGCCCCATTTACGATAACTCGTAACCTTGAAACCAATCCGCTGCCGGCCAGTTGCCCTGGTGAAGGTGTCGTAGTAAGAATTTACCCGTCTGCTCCACAATTGGATCGGGATCTGCCGGTGTCCCTCAACGGTCAGCAAATCTGGCCGGCTCCTTGAGAAAGAATATTTTTTAGGTTTATGAGTATGCGGGTAGTGAGTTTTCCCTGTATGGGTATAAACTGATCACCCCTGCATTAAATGCAAACGGCAGGCTTGCTTTTTTAAAGGCAAGCCTGTTGGTTTTTCGGGAGTAGTTGAAAATGGCCTGAATGTCTTGTTGAAATATAACTTTTATAGAGGAGAAGACAATGACTGATATAAAATTGAGAACTGTTCCGCTTGTGGCAATCGCACTGGCTTTGCTGATGTTCTGTCAAATCCGCGCCAGTCACGCCCATGATATTGCCGGACCCATCGACCCGAATGGTGTGCCGAGTTTTACTGTCGTTGCAGCGGTAACATGTTTCGATGATGGTAATGGGCCCGCTGACTATATGATGGCAAGGATAAAAGATCTGCCTTCCAATCCTGCCGTGCCCGGCATGTTTGTCAATATGACAATGCTTAAGGCAAACGCGGCGCTGAGCATTACTGATATTATTCCGGCGGATGACGCTCCGAGTCAGTGGATCGCTCTGCGTGGAGGTAATGGTGTTTACTCTCTGATCGTTAGCAAGACTCTGCCCGGAATGAGAGAAATTTCTGTGGAATATCATTGTATGACTGCTTTTAACGTTCATACCGGTACTGATATTGTACTGACTTATTATGGCGGCCTCTGAGGGGTCCATTTTGATTTGATATACCGGGGTGACTGCCTTTCTGTTGAATTTGTATTGGCCGGTAACAGCCGGGCGGGCAGTCCCTGGCTGCTGGGGTGAGTTATTTACTTGCAGCATGAGCGGGAAATTCAATCTGTATTTTTGAAAGGAATAAACATTGATTAGATTTCTACCCTTGATATTACTACTTATGTCGGCTTCGCCTGTTCTGGCTCATTTTGAAGGGAATACTTCACCTCCTGTTTGTGATTTGATGCATCAGGATAATACGCCGGTAGAAAGCTGGAAGTCGATGAAAGGGAAAGTAATTTATATCGATTTCTGGGCATCCTGGTGTCCTCCGTGCGTTAAATCGTTTCCGTTCATGAATCAGTTGACTCGGGACTTCGGAGAACAGGGGTTACAGGTGGTGGGGATTAACCTGGATGAGGAACGCGCTGAGGCGGAAGCTTTTCTGAAACAGTTTGACAGTAAATTTACTATCGTATTTGATGAAAGTAAGCGATGTGCCAGAGATTTCAATGTAATCGCTATGCCGTCGACTTATATCGTTGATAAACGGGGCCTCGTCCGGCACATTCATCGCGGGTTCCGCCCAGGTGAAACAAAGGCTATGCGCGAACTGATCGAAGC
>JBIQJX010000024.1:0-6236 GCA_044507105.1 Nitrosomonas sp. | reverse complement strand
TCTTTTTCTGACAATTTCCGAGAAGGTGATTGTCCGCAGCAGCCCGATCCGGAATCGGGGAAGATCCAGGACGGTAAAACGGAGAGCAGGTCGGTCCTGCAGGCATTAACATCTGCGGCACTGGTGCTGCCAGGGCTGCTGGTTTCTCCCGCACACGCCGCAGATGCGGGCAGTGTCAATTTTCAATACAGTCGCTACCAGGAAGGCAAGCGCAATCTCTATTCCGTTCATAGTGATCTGAAGCCAATCATGGTTGATACCTTGCATGGCAATGGCACCTTTTTCCTGACCGACCGGATGAAACTTTCCTTCGGTTATACGCAGGATACCTGGTCAGGGGCAACACCAGTCAGTTCTGTTCCGCTTGCTTCTACTGCCGGCAATATTCCGTTTACCCGGACATTGCCTACGGGGGAAGTTATATCGGGTGCTTCCCCTTTCGTGAATGGCGCAGTATGGCTCGATCATAATTTGAATCCTTTACAGATCGATGCGGCTGGCAATCGTCACATTGATCCCCGAAACGTACTGGTGCTTTCGACAGCATCTCCCGAGACACGTACGCAGGGTGATTTCAAGCTGGCATATGAATGGGATGACGCTGCCTTGAATCTGGGGGGCGGTCTTTCTCAGGAAAGGGATTATGAATCCACCTACGGTAACGCCAGCGGCCGTTTTGATTTCAACCAGAAGCTGACCAGTCTTAAATGGGGAGCAGGTTATACCAGCAGCAGAACATTAGCCACTCTTGATCATGATACGCTAAGCTATGTGACTAATCTTGCGTATGCTGATCGGCTCAAGTTCCGGGATAACCTAGTATTCTTGCATGGAGACCGGCATGACTGGACATCCAGCCTCGGTCTGACACAAGTCCTCAATAAAAATGCGTTGATCGATTTGAATTTCGGTTATACCCGCAGCAGTGGATTCATGGAAAATCCATACAAGGGGGTAACAGTAATTTTTGTTGATCCGGAAAGAATTCCTTCCGACCCGAATATGCCGATCCAGGGAAATGTGCGCACCGTGCTGGAGCAGCGGCCTGATTTACGCAACCAGTTTGCCTTTAGTGGCAAACTGGTTCAGTACATAGCCCCAACGGATGCTGCATTGCATCTGGGTTATAAATTTTCGTTTGATGATTGGGGAATCCACAGTAACACCTTTGAAGGGGACTGGGTTCAGCCCTTGCCTGACGGGTGGACTGTTACACCCCGGATACGTTATTACTCACAGAGTTCGGCAGATTTTTATCATTCATACATCGTTTCTGATCAGGCATTTATCAGGACGATAATAGGAGAGGATGGCGAGCCGCAGATTATTACCTATGATCCGGGGAAATTGCCCAAGCATATTTCCAGTGATCACCGTTTATCCGGTTATGGTGCGTTGAGCGGCGGAATAACTGTAAACAAGAAATTTGCTCGCGGCATCGAGCTGGAGGCAGGATTTGAATACTACACTCGGGCAAGTTCACTGAAGCTGGGAGGAGGAGGTAACAGCAATTTTGCTGATTTTGACTATTACGTAGCTAATGCCGCCCTGAAAGTTGACATGGATGCGATCAGGGCCTGGCAAAGTAATCTACAGCATCAGCAGCACTCACATCACCATGAGCGCCATCAGCATGGTGGGCAGCATATACCAGCTGGTGTCATGTATGGTCATATGCTGGATAAAGCCGGGGATTTCATGGTAGGTTACCGGTTAATGTATTCTCGTCAGTCAGGCAGTATGCGTCATGGGTCACGGCGCACAAGGGATATTGATATTGTTAATCTGGGTTGCAGTGATGGCAGGTTATGCCGATACGTACCTGATTATATGGACATGCGGATGCATATGCTTGACATCATGTATGCACCGACCAGCTGGCTCAACCTGATGTTGATGCCGCAATTCATGGATATGGAGATGGGATTGCGTGAACCGGAAGGGCGTCCTCCTCCTGTTCTGGGTGAACATCGGCATGTCGGAATGCCGCATACGACCGGAGGAGTCAGTGATACCATTTTGATGTCACTCGTGAAACTGTTGGATTCACCCGGACATCATTTGCATATGGGGCTGGGTTTTAGCGCCCCTACCGGGAGAGTAGGTCTCAAGCTCAGGCGAAGAATGAGAAATGAAGGGGGATTGATTCATTTCGACATGCAATTGGGCAGTGGAACTTGGGATTTTCTGCCCAATTTAACGTATTTGGGAGATGCCGGCCGCTGGTATTGGGGAGCGCAGCTTTCCGGTACCGTGCGGATGGAAAACCGGAATGATTCGGGTTATCGGCTGGGAAATATTTTACAGACGACTGCGTGGGGAGGGGTCCACCTGACTGACTGGCTGTCCGCGTCTGTACGAGGTGTATATACCAGCCAGGGAAGAATCCATGGTGATTTTAATGCGTTCAATAACCGGATCGGACCGATGGATTACCCCACCAATCAGGGTGGACAATTCTGGGATGCCGGATTCGGTATCAGTGCAACTGTCCCGAAAGGCAGGTTTGCCGGTAACCATTTTGCGTTTGAGTGGCTGCAGCCGCTGCGTGATGATTTCAATGGTTTTCAGCTGAAGCGCAAAGGAATGTTGAACGCCAGCTGGGGCTATCATTTCTGAGATAACCGGTTTCAGCTGCAGTCAGCAGGAAGTTCGGCTGCATTCTGCAACACAGTAAAATGGAGCTTTACCAGTATTCCTTCAAGGCAATGGGTACTCCTTGCTCCATTCAGTTGTATGCGTCACGGCAGGCAATAGCCAAACAGGCAGCGGGCGTTGCGATGCGCGACATCCAGCGGCTGGAGAGCAGATATTCACGTTATCGCGAGGACAGCTTTCTGTCTGAGATCAACCGTGTCGCTGCGCGGGGCGGACGGATCAAGGTGGATCAGGAAACAGCCGGGTTGCTGGATTATGCAGCAACCTGCCATCGGGAAAGTGACGGATTGTTCGATATCACTTCAGGAATCCTGCGCCATGCGTGGGATTTCAAATCAGGTCGACTGCCGGAGGAGCGTGTCGTCGAAGAATTTCTGGAAAAGGTGGGTTGGGCTAAGTTATATTGGGAGCCACCCGTGCTTGGATTTCCAGACGCCGGCATGGAACTCGATTTCGGCGGAGTGGTGAAAGAATATGCAGTCGACCGCGCAGCCAGCTTGTGCCGGGAGGCCGGTATCCGGCATGGAATGATCAATCTCGGCGGGGACATACGGATAATCGGCCCGCATGCGGACGGCAGTCCCTGGCGGGTCGGAATACGTCATCCCCGTCACCTCCATCATTCCGATCATCCTGACGAGTTGTTGCAAACCTTGCTGTTGTCCGGCGGCGGACTTGCCAGCAGTGGAGATTATGAACGATGCATAACCCTGGGGGGTGTACGCTATGGCCATATCCTGAATCCAAAAACCGGATGGCCAGTCAGACGAATTGCCGCAGTCAGTGTGCTGGGTGATTTATGTGTCATTGCCGGCAGCGCTTCGACGATCGGTATGCTCAAAGAGGACCAGGCTGGAGAATGGTTGCGCGACCTGGGGTTGCCGCATCTGTGGGTAAGTGTAAACGGTGAAGTAGGCGGTTCTCTGCTGGACGGATAATAGAAATCGTGTGACCCCGGAGCAGCGTTAAAAATCAAAACGTTGTGCGTAGTCCCAGCACCACGCTGCGGCCGGGCTCGGGGGCAAAGCTTCTCAGAAAAGAAGCAGCACTGCGGATTTCCTCATTCAGCAAATTGGTGCCTTTGGCGAACAGCCAGAGATTCATCCGTTTACCCATTTTCATCTGATAGTCTGCGCTGGCCGTCAACAGATGATAACCTCTGGTGGCAATTTCATTTTCGCCTGAATGATGTTGTGCTTCTGCCCGGGTATAACGCAGGGCGGTATGCCAGTGGCTGTTACCGAAGCCAAGCTCTGCACCGTAGCGCAACGGAGGTATGCGTGGCACATCATCCCGATCTCCCTGAATAAAGCGCGCACGGACATAATCAGAGAATAGCGTTAGTGATATTTCACCTTGGGGCAGTTGGTAGAGAATAGCTTCCGCTTCAGACTCATAGCCGATAAATTCGGCATTGCGTTGATCATAGGCAAGGATAGAAATGCATTCGACCGGGCTGATGCAGCGCTGCTGGACCATTTCATTATCAACTTCATAGAAAAGACCGGTATTGCGCTGGTAAATAAAGTTATTGATACGATTGTAGTAGCCGTTAACCCGAAAATGGAAGTGTTCCTGCTGCCAGTTGAAACCCAGATCAATCGTGTTCATGGTTTCATTGGTCAATTGCACATTACCGATATCAAAGCTGCGGGTAGACAAATGCGGACCTAGTGACAGCAGTTCCTGAATATCGGGGGAACGCTTGCTGTGGTTGAGCAGAAGCATGGCAGAGAAACTTTGCAGTGGATTCCATTGTATCGAAGCGGAGGCTGATACAGCCCGGTACTTCATTTCGTCAGGTAAGGAAACAGACGGTAAGGCGTTGCCGCGTAATTTCAGCTGGCTGGCTCTGGGGTTTACCCGGGATTGCTCAAAGCGGAGACCACCACTTAACACCCAGTTATTCCGGGTATATTTTTGGAGTGTGTATAAGCCCCATGAATTCTGCTGGGTTTCAGGGATAAAATTCTCGACCCCGAGTGCGGAAAAATCCCGACTGATCCATTGCGCACCGAATGTCCCTGTCAGATGCGGGAATAAGTGGTGGTCAATTTCAAAACGTCCTTCACCGACATCATTTTTGAATCGGGTAAAAGGGGCGCCGCCCTCGATTTCAGTATGTTGATAATCCACCAGTCCGTAGCGAAAACCGATACGTTCGATCCCTTGAATCGGATCATACCATTCGCCCTTGAAATCATAGCGCGTCTGTTGCATATCCATGCGGATATTTGGAAGTAAAGTGTGGGAATCGGAAATATTCTCAGGATGGGACAGATCTGTGGATTGTAGTAATTCCGCCCCTCCATTTTCCGGGCCATGATGATGGTGGTGATGGTGGTGCGATCCCAACCCATGGCTGCCTTGAGGTACCCCATAACGATTATCCGTATGACTAATCGACATACCCGCCATAGCACTGTCCCCTAGCCAGGATACTCCGGCAAATCCACCAGTACTCTGATTATCAGTATTGGGGATTTTGCCTGAGACGTTCTGTATCTCTGTCGGATCATCATACTGTTGCGCGATGAAGGCCTCGTCGATAGCTTTGCCGGGAATCCGGGTATTGCCTCGATGGCGGAAGAACCCCCCCAGATTCAAGGCCAGCCAGTCCTTGCCCAGATTCAGCTTGAAGGCTGAGTGGGTGCCATCTCCATTGGTGTCGTAGCGGCTCCCCACAGAACCACTAATAGAATTTTGGGGGATACGTTCCGGAATGCGATGATCCTTGACGTCGACAATGCCTCCGATCGCATTGCCACCGTATCTGATCGTTTCAGGACCGCGAATGATGCTGATTTCTTCGGCAAATGATGGTTCAATAGCTGCGGCATGATCCGGACTGAGGCTGGCAGCATCGTGGCTGCCTATGCCGCCTTGCAACATACGTATTCGTGAGCCGGTCAGCCCGCGAATGACTGGTGTACCTACTCCGGGGCCGAATGAAGCATTGCTGACCCCTAGCTCCTTATCGAGGGTTTTCCCCAGCGTATCGCTCTGCTGTAAATGCAGTAATCTGCCTTTCAGCATATTTGTGTTCGATTTGACAGGCTGATCCGGAATAGTCCCGGTAATAGTTACAGATTCCAGCGTGGTGGCAAACCCGTTTTCAATCGTATCAGATAACGGAAGTGTGTCATTTGATTGTCCATCTGCTGCAAGTGCCTGGTGAAACACTCCTGTAGCCAGCAAAATGCCCGCCATTATCCGCCTTGGCCGATAACACATCGCCGGTAACAGGCTGACTATCTTTTTTAGGAACGAGGGCTGTGGGTAGTAATCCATACGTCTATTATTTATAGTATGTTATATCATAACATTTCCAATGAAAATTACTACAACTACGCATCCCTCAATTTAAATAGTGAAATTAAACCGCGTCTATTTTGGGATGCGTAGTTTTTCCTCCGCTGGATCGAGCTGGTCCTTGACCCAGAGACGGTCAGCGACCTGGCAAGGATGTGCGTTGATCCGCCGCCGAAATTGCTCGACCCGGGCGACGAGTTCGTCGGCGGTAGCATGACCGTCTGCGGATTGCGTTTACTCCGCCACGCTACTTCCGTGGCGCACTG
>JBIQJX010000101.1:0-4241 GCA_044507105.1 Nitrosomonas sp. | reverse complement strand
CGGTTTTAAAATATCAGCAGCATCGATATGCTCAGGTGCAGCTGGAATTGTCACGTTTTCTGCCAGTATAAGGTTTTGATGAAGAATTTTGCGCTATTGCTTGCTCCGGTTTTTTCAGAAGGCTATCTAGCCAGATTGCCAACCCTTGTGCATTGAGTTCGATATCCGTTCGCAACAAGGCCAATGCGGCTTCTTGTGTAAGGGTGCATCCATGCGCCACAAGCCGTTGCCAGAGTAGCTCCTGCAGTCCATGCATAATAGAGGCATGTCGGTTCGGGTATGTAGCAGCCTGCTGTGCAATGACGACAAAGGCATCAATAAGTGCATGCAGTTGTAACGCGTGATGCGGCAAGTTACCAATTCGGCCGTAATGAGTGAGAAACGCGTGCCGGGGGTGCAATTCCATCAGCCGGTCGAGAGAAGCATGTGCTGCCTCGGGGTCGAACTGGACCGGTGAGGTCGTCGGGAAAGTAAATTCCAGACCGTCCACATCAAATTCCCGGTAGGAGACACCAAAAGTGTCTCCCGTGAAAATCGATTCGCTGCATGCATCATATATACAATAGTGATGACGGGCATGGCCGGGAGTGTCCAGCAAACGCAGTGGCCGGTCGTTTAGCTTGATAAGGGTATCGTCAGGCGCTTCGATGATACGTTCTGCCGCGATCGGATGAATTTCGCCGTAAACACGTCGGAATTCGGATTCACCATACACGGCCATAACGCCAGCGATTAATTTGACGGGATTGATCATATGCGAGGCGCCCCGTGGATGCACCACCAGTTTGGCATTGGGCAGTTGCCGCATGAACTCGCTAGCGCCGCCGGCATGATCGAGATGGATATGAGTGAGAAAAATGTAGACGATTTGCTCGGGAGCAATGTGTTTATGTGCCAGTACCGCCATCACCCCCGGAACTGAGAAACGGGTGCCGGTATCTACCAGCGCAGCTGTATCTCCCTCCCTGATCAAATGAATAGCAGCGCGCCCTGGGCGATGATAGCGTGCGTCGATGACGCTGATTCCGTTCGGGTAATCAATGATGGCAGGGAGTAGAGAGTCCATTAAATGACGATTCCCGATTGATTATACGGCTTGGCTCAATTGTTCGAGTATTACTGGATTTTCCAGTGTAGAAGTATCCTGGGTGATCGTTTCGCCCCTTGCCAGCGCGCGCAGCAGCCGCCGCATGATCTTACCTGAGCGGGTCTTGGGCAGATTTTCCCCAAAGCGAATTTCCTCGGGCCGAGCAATTACCCCAATTTCTTTTGTAACCCAGCTCCGCAGCATGGCCGCAATTTCTGCTGCCTGGTTGCCCTGTGGCAATGCTTCTTTCAGTACGATGAACGCTACGATCGTTTCCCCTTTGATTTCATGTGGCTTCCCCACGACAGCTGCTTCTGCTACCCGTGGATGTGCAACCAGCGCAGACTCGATCTCCATAGTACCTAGCCGGTGGCCGGAAACATTCAGCACATCATCGACACGTCCCATGATCCAGAAATAACCGTCCTCATCACGATGTGCCGAGTCACCTGCCAGATAGTAACGACCACCAGCAACATCTTGCGGAAAATAGGTTTTCTTGAAACGCTCCGCATCATTCCATAATGTACGCAGCAAAGAAGGGAAGGGGCGTTTGATCACCAGAAAACCGCCTTTCCCCCGTTCCACCGGATTACCGGTTTCATCAATGACTGCAGCATCGATACCCGGCAGTGGAAATGTACAAGAACCGGGTTTGGCAGGCACTGCTCCTGGCAGTGGAGCAATCATATGGCAGCCGGTCTCAGTCTGCCACCAGGTATCAACCACGGGACAGCGCGACTGACCGACAACTGTGTAGTACCACATCCATGCTTCCGGGTTGATCGGTTCCCCTACTGAGCCCAGCAGGCGTAATGAAGAGAGATCATATTTTTCAGGCAGATCAGCTCCCAGCTTGATCAAAGAACGGATAGCGGTCGGAGCAGTATAAAAGACCGTAACCTTGTGCTTCTGAATGATTTCCCAGAACCGCCCGGCATCAGGGTAAGTAGGTGTTCCTTCGAAAATCACCTGAGTTGCCCCCATGGCCAGCGGTCCATATGCAACATAGCTGTGACCGGTAACCCAACCTACATCCGCCGTGCACCAGAAAATATCATCCGAGTGATAATCAAATACCCACTGCATGCTGATCATTGTTCCCAGCAGATAACCGGCTGAGGCATGCTGAACACCTTTCGGTTTGCCGGTGGAGCCCGAGGTATACAACGTAAACAGGGGATGTTCGGCATTGACCCATATCGGTTCGCATGTATCCGGCTGTTCTGTCACGAGTTCATGCCACCAGTGGTCCCGCTCCGGCTGCCAGCTGATATCGATACCTGTATGCCGATAAACGACAACAGCCCGTACCGAATCTGTATCCCCCATTGCCATCGCTTCATCTACCGTTGCTTTTAGCGCATGCAGTTTTCCACCTCGTGTTTGCTCGTCTGCGGTAATGACCACACAGGCGCCGGCATTGACGATGCGTTCATGCACACTTTTCGCGGAGAAACCACCGAATACCACTGAATGAATCGCACCAATACGCGCACATGCCTGCATGGCGACCACGGCTTCGATACGCATCGGCATATAAATAACGACCCGGTCACCCTGCTGGATACCCAGCGATTTCAATCCGTTAGCAAAACGGCAGACTTGGGCATGCAATTCCCGGTAACTGCAGTGGATGACTTCCCCTTCATCGGATTCAAAAATGATCGCAGTCTTAGCCGCTTGTGTTGGCAGATGGCGGTCCAGACAATTCCAGGAAATGTTCAGCTCCCCATCGTCGAACCATTTATAAAAGGGCGGGTTGGTATCATCCAGTACACGCGTAAAGGGTTTGTGCCAGATGAGGTACTGTCGTGCAAGCTTTGCCCAGAATCCTGCGTAATCGCTCTCGGCTTCGCGACACAGTGCCCGATAAGCTTCTATACCGGAAACATTGGCATGCCTGGCAAATTCAGCGGCTGGCGGGAATGCCCGGGTTTCATGCAGGATAGATTCAATCGTGGCCATGCTGCTCCTTGTTCAATTCAACTTTTAGTGAGATTTTTTAACTTTTCGTAATTGTATCATCCGTATTTTGCTTTTATCTGCAGATGAATGAGCGAAATAATGATGGGGTTCATGAGCTATCCGAATCCATATTTTCCATCAGTCAGTTTTTACCTGATTGATCCGCCATAACAATCCCGCTGTTACAACCAGTGTCAGAAACGCAACCAGCGACCAGTCTGGGATCGTCAATAACAAAAACTGCCAGGAACTGTCTGCACAATCACCATTTGCTTCAAACATGTCTGGCCACCACCGCGCGAGGGGCAGTTCATTCAGAAAGGCTTCTTCGGGGCTGATACCGCACTCAAGTGCTTCCGGGAAACGTACCAGCCAGGCCTGTCGCCCGGCCGCTATCGCGCCCGACAGCGCACACATTATGATCAACCCGCTGTAGAGGCGGCGCCCTAATTGCTGCGGATTATGTATGGCCCCGAATAATGCGGCCAACCCAATCAACCAGTAAGCGACGCGCTGTATCACACATAGCGGGCAGGGCAGTAATCCCTTGAAATGCTGCAGATAAAGCGCATAGCCAACCAGTCCGGTGCAGACCAGAAAAATCAGCAGAAAAATTACTCTCATTGATCTGTGGCTATTTTTGATTCAATGAGGAAGGAGCTCGGAATAGCGGGTGGTATTTTTTGGCTCATTAGAGGCTAATACAGCTTGCCTCCCTTCATGCGCCAGTAACCATTGCTTACGAGGCAGACCACCCCCGTAACCAGTCAGCTTACCATTGGCGCCAATGACGCGGTGACAAGGGATAATAATGGAAATAGGATTCTGGCCATTTGCCAAGCCTACTGCACGCATTGCTTTGGGAGCGTGCATACGCTCGGCAATATTCTTATAACTGACTGTTTCACCATAAGGAATAGTTGTCAGCATTTGCCAGACGGTTTCCTGAAAGGGTGTGCCGGATGTTCTCAGCGGGAGATCAAACTGATACAGCTCCTTCGCGAAATAGGCCTCCAGTTGAGCAATCGCCTCGGTAAAGAGTAGGGGAGTAGACTGCCAGTTTTCCTTCATCTGCGACAGTAGCGCCTTTGCTTCCTTCTCCATATATAATCCCGTGAGGCGTTCACCGTCGCTTGTAAGCAGCAGCGGATCAATGGGACTTTCCAGAATAGTATAGTAATTCATA
>JBIQJX010000023.1:27516-29643 GCA_044507105.1 Nitrosomonas sp. | reverse complement strand
CTGAAGGAGGCTGGGGAGCAGATTGATCAGCTCGACCTGTTCCGCAAGAATCTGCAGAGCTTTGTACGGCTGTACGAATTCCTCTCCCAGATCATTCCCTACGAAGATCGCGAGCTGGAACAGCTCTGCGTGTACGCCCGGCACCTGCACCCCTTGCTGCGAGCGGATCAGCTGTTGGAAGATGAGGTCGATCTCGGCGAGCTGCAACTGACCCACTACCGCCTGACCAAGCGCGCCGAGCATCAGCTGCTGCTGGCAGACGGGAAAGGAGAGTACACTCTTGATCCCGTTACAGGGGTCGGCACCGGCCAGGCTCACGACCCGGAGAAAAAACGGCTCTCAGAAATCATCGAAGCGCTAAACGAGATCTTCGGTGCTGAGGTCAGCGATGAAGATCAGCTCCACTTCCTCACTGGCATTGCCGAGCGCATCAGTCGTCAGGAGGATGTCATGGCGCAGGTGAACAACCACTCGCTCGAACAGGTGATGCACGGTCTGTTCCCCAAACGGGTGCTGGATACCGTGCTGGATGCCATGACCGACAATGAGAAGATGTCGCTGGAGGTGCTGGATAACCAAGTCAGCAGCAAGGCTTTCATATTGTTGTTGCTGAAGATGTTAAAGAGTTCGAATAAATCTTCGCATGTTGTAGGCCCATGAGACGAGAACAAATATATCGAAAACTATTGATTTACTGGCGGTTATGGCCGAAAGCAAAGATGCGGGGCCAATTTGTAAGTTCGTTAATGAACATTTCAAGCACCATAAGCGCATGATTTGCCTTGGCCACAGGTCAGGATGAATACCAAGAAGAAAGAGTATGATAAAGCCGCGCCAGGACAGCCAGGCAGAGGGTTTTTATCACCGAAGAAGGCCCGTCCAACGATCTGCCGATACCCGTGCACCCACCCCAAAACCTACCGTAAATCCTGGCGGGGGTCACCAATGACGCCCTTGCAGAAGGGTTGCCTTTATTCTTGGCTATGTCAACGCATTGCATACCTCCACAATCACGGAAACAGGACGCTGGGGCAAGACACGCTTGGCGGAAATCGCCACGTTTCAAAAATCAATCGAGACGAAGGGCGATACGTCTGGTAAAGAAAAATGACCCGATTAATTTTTAAGGGATTGAAGGCTAACTCTTGTTCTTAAAAATTTATTTTCGCAACAATAATTCGTATTAAATATTTTTAATAATTGGCTCGCAATAGGGTTATATTTCTGAATTTGAGGGATATTATGCGTTGGAAAAGAGGGCGTCGCAGTCAGAATGTTGAGGATAGACGCGGGATAAGGGTATCCAGAGGAATCGGGGGCGGGGGCTTGGGCATTCTCTTATTAGCGCTTGTGGCAATGTTTTTTGATATTGATCCCCAGCTTGTTATGCAGGGAACCGAAATTTTAAGTGGAAGCGGCGGGTCTGCCCAAACCCGAATCCAGCCTGTTCCCGCGGATCAGGAGGCAGCCAAAGAATTTACTTCAGCCATCCTTGCAGATACGGAAGATACCTGGAAAGCGTTATTTTCTGATCAGCTTAATAAAAAGTATACAGAACCTACTCTGGTTTTATTTAGCGGGGCGGTGCAATCATCCTGTGGTTTCGCGCAAGCTGCGATGGGGCCTTTTTACTGTCCGAATGACCAAAAAGTCTATATCGATCTCAGTTTTTTTGAAGATATGGAGAAATTGGGCGCATCCGGGGATTTTGCTCAAGCCTATGTAATCGCTCATGAGATTGGTCATCATATACAAACTTTATTGGGTATTTCCGAGAAAGTGATTGCAGAGGGAAAATATTTAAATAAGCATCAGCGAAACGCCTTATCAGTTCGTCAGGAGTTACAAGCGGATTGCTTCGCAGGCGTTTGGGCAAATAATGCTCACCGCGCGCGCAATATTCTTGAAAGTGGCGATATAGAAGAAGGCTTGAATGCCGCATCCGCTATCGGGGATGATCGTCTTCAGAAACAATCACAAGGCTATATCGTGCCAGAGTCTTTTACCCATGGAAGCTCAAAACAGAGGGTACACTGGTTCAAAAAGGGTTTGGCATCGGGAAAAATCAATGATTGCGA
The DNA here is from genome assembly GCA_044507105.1 of Nitrosomonas sp. Classification (GTDB taxonomy): domain Bacteria; phylum Pseudomonadota; class Gammaproteobacteria; order Burkholderiales; family Nitrosomonadaceae; genus Nitrosomonas. Next base: position 27,565 of record JBIQJX010000023.1, on the reverse strand, counting down.
CACCTTCTCGACGAATAAGCTGTAGCAGTCGCGATCTCCGCAGCCGTTA
>JBIQJX010000023.1:0-27416 GCA_044507105.1 Nitrosomonas sp. | reverse complement strand
TTTTTCAGCCCCCTTGCTCCTGATTAAGAAGACCAAAATATTGAATCTGAAAACAACGATTTATATTTTGTCGAGGATATGCAGAATACCGCGCGCCATGAACTCCATCTCCTCCTCATTGATGATATAGGGCGGCATCATATAGACAGTTTCGCCCAGGGGCCGTATCAGAAGCTGCTGATCCAGTCCTGCCTGTGCAAAGTTGCGTGTAAAACCCGGTTTCGGCTCGTTTACTTCAAAAGCCCATATCATGCCGCAGTTGCGAAAGTTTTTGATTTTCGGGTGTGACTGGACAGGCTGCAGACACTGATTGAAAAAACCGGCCTTATGACGGTTCACTTCGATGACATTTTCATGTTCGAAAATATCAAGTGTAGCCAGTGCTGCCCGGCAGGCGAGGGCATTGCCGGAATGAGAATGAGAGTGGAGAAAAGCCAGGCCGGTCTGATCATGATAAAACGTGCGATAGACAATATCGGTGGTCATAACGGCCGACAGTGGCAAATATCCTCCGCTTAATCCTTTGGAAAGGCACATAAAGTCCGGCACGATTTCAGCCTGCTCACAGGCGAACATCGTGCCCGTCCGGCCGAATCCAACGGCGATCTCGTCCGCAATCAGATGAACCTGATAGGTATCGCAAATTTCCCGTGCACGCTGCAAATAAACCGGATGATACATTCCCATTCCGGCTGCTCCCTGCACCAGTGGCTCAAGAATCAGCGCGGCGATACCGGCATGATGCTGAGCGAGATAACTTTCCAGTTCAGCAGCAGCTCTCAGCGCACAGGCTTCCGGGGTTTCTCCCGCCTCCGCATAACGCCAGTCAGGCGTCGGCACCGGATGGGCAGGTCGCAGCAAAGGGGCATACACTTGTCTGAAAAGGGGAACATCCGTGACTGACAGGGCGCCCAACGTTTCCCCGTGATAGCCGTTCTGCAGATTGACAAAACCTGTCTTGTCTGGGAAACCACTTTGCTGCCAGTAGTGAAAGCTCATTTTCAGAGCAATTTCATTGGCTGAAGAACCGTCACTGGCGTAGAAGCAATGGCCCAAATCACCCGGAGTCATTGCACGTAACCGTTCAGACAGCTCCACCACCGGCTCATGGGTCAATCCGGCCAACATGACATGCTCCAGTTTGCCAAGCTGATCGATGATTGCCGCATTGATGCGGGGATTGCAATGACCAAACAGATTAACCCACCATGAACTGATTGTATCGAGATAGCGTTTTCCGTCCGCATCGTACAGCCATACGCCCTCTCCTCTGATAATCGAGACAGGGGGAAAGGCTTCAAGATGTTTCATCTGCGTACAGGGGTGCCAGACCACCTGATGACTGCGCAGGGATAATTTTTTGTCGTTCACAGACTTGAATTTCTCCTTATGACAATTAGTTGACAGACGCCAGAATCATTGAAATGCACAGAATAAAATGATCAGATATCCGTGTTGCCCGGCTGATTGAACAGCGCGTTCATCATTATTCCAGGCAACATTTTTTTCTTGTGTTCCAAAAATTCCGGTGTATATAATAACAGCCATGTTTTTATTTGCGACGGTCGGGATCGATCAGATCGCAACGCAAATGGGGCATGAAGAAGTGTAATCGCATCACGAGACTAGGGTTCCGGCCTCTTTCAGCCAACAAGCAGAGGTGTCTGGTCCGAGAGTTTCGGGCTCCATTGATGGGGCTCCACGGAGGGATAAAAGCCCGGGAGGTTATGTTCAATACATTAACTGCTGGAGCCCAAAATGGAGAGGTCGTCATGTTCGTACTTATCTGCTTCTGTCCGGCATAATATCCCGCATCCATTTCCCTTTTTCGCGATAGCTGACTGCTGTCTGGCAGTTGGCAACCCTTCACGTACTGACTTTTTCAGCAGCAGGACTTTCAGACTGCAGCCTGTCCTCGTGTGGAATTCCTTAACTGTAAATCTTGCTGCTTTTCAGCAATATGCAATTATTTTATTGAAAGGATCATCATGCCACTAGTAGGAGAAAGGAAAGATATGTTCCCTCCGGCGGATATTCCGCCACCCGATGTTGGACCTGGATGCGGAATCATCCATGGAACGGATCGGCTTCGCCGCAGTATGAGTGTCTGGAACTGTTTCACACTGGGGTTCTCGGTCGTATCGCCAGTGGTAGGGCTGTACGCTATTTTCGGTGTCCAGAATCTGGTAACAGGGGGGGGGTGGATTGCCGCACTCATCCTTAGTCTGGTCATGCAACTCATGGTGGCAACTGTCTATGCCGAACTTTCATCGCAATTTCCTATTGCAGGCGGTGCCTACAAGTGGTCCAAGCAGCTGATCGGATCCAGAACAGGGCAATATGCCGGGGCCATTTACGTCAGCTCAACGATTGCCATGCTGACCACAACTGCTTATACGGGGGGGATGTGGTTGTCTGCAGTGATTGTAGGAGGTGATACACAGGGTACCGAGGCGGTGCTGTGGGGTGTCGTGTTTCTGTTGATCTGCACGCTAGTCAACATCGTGAATCAGAATGTTTACAAGATAATCAATCTGCTGGGGGTCAGTGCTGAAGTGCTGGGTTCGATATGTGTAGCATTGGTCCTGTTTTTCTTCTTCCGGATTCATCCAATTTCCGAACTGTTTCAACATCTGGGGACAGGTCTTGCACCTACCAGTCTGACTGCTTTCCTGGCAGCACTGGCCATTGCGGGCTGGGCCTTCATCGGTTTTGATTCCTGCTCGACCATTGCGGAAGAAGCTCATAATCCTGAAAGGATGATTCCCCGGGCAATCTTCCTTTCTCTGCTGGCCGTTGGCAGCGTGGTGCTTTTCAATTCTTCTGCACTGACGTTGTCAGTCAGTCATGAGACCCTGGTCGAGGCTAGTGCCACATCCGATCCTATTTCTCCGATCATTACCAATACGATCGGCGCCTGGGCCGCAAAACCGTTTCTGGTGATTGTCATGCTGGCCTTTCTTTCGTGCGGATCATCAGTGGTCAATTATGTTTCACGCATCGTTTTTTCAATGGCACGCGAAGGCAATCTGCCTGCTTTTTTTTCCCAGGTAACACAAAGAACACAATTACCCCGTAATGCGATCGGCGGCACGGTATGCATGGCGGGTCTCGGATTGCTTTTCGGATTGAATGATGGAGCGGTTGCAACCATCATTGCTTTCGGTACAGGTGGTTTGTATGCCATGTTTTCCATGACTACCGGAGTTGGCTTATATGCGCGCCTGACCGGCCGCTGGAATCCTGCCCTGGGAGCATTCCGGCTGGGAGGATGGGGATTGATCATCAATATCGTGGCATTTACCTGGGCACTATTCGAACTGATCAATATCGGCTGGCCGCGCGAATATGTGGCAGCTCCCGACGCGAGCTGGTGGCAACTCTGGGCAGTGCCTCTGGTGCTGGGTACTATACTGATTCTGACGACGCTGCACGTGCAGACAGGCCACAAGCGTCGGATGAAGAAAACCCTGAGCGGGACTGCTGCGAACAGCGTGCAGAAGTAGCGTGGCAGAAACCCTGTTTACAGCTGCCGGCTCATATGGTTATCAACTGAAATCCATAATGTAATAAGGAGGTAAAACGTGAATCAGGTTACGACGTATCTTTGGGAAACACATCTCCCCGGTGGCAGTCACTGGTCGGGCATCGTGCGCCGGGGAACAACCTTGCGCCTGACGGATATCGCAGGTGGGGCTAACGCAGCAGTACTGTTTTACAACCTGGAAGAGAAGCTGGAGCGCTATAACATGGCTGATACGCTCAAAACCCAGCATACCTTCCATCTGACCAAAGGGCATGCCTGCCATTCTGACATGGGACGTATTTTCTGCTGCATCACCGAAGACACGGCGGGGTGGCATGATACTGTATGCGGCCTGAGCGATGCCGAACTGATACAGCAGAAATATGGCACGGGCCGTTATCAGGAACTGCGTAACGATAGGTACCGCAACGGACTCGACGGAATGTTGATCGAGCTGGGAAAGTGGGGGCTGGGCAGGCGTGATGTGGTACCTAACATCAATTTCTTCAGCAAAGTAACAGCCAATTCTGCCGGAGAGCTGCGGTTTCATACCAGTCACAGTAAGGCCGGCAGTCATGTGGATCTGGCGTTTGAAATGGATACGCTGGTGGTGTTATCGGCTGCACCGCATCCGCTCGATCCGGCAGAAACCTATCGCCCAGGTGCAGTTGATCTGGCCGTGTTTCCTTCCTCATCCGCCGTGACGGGAGCATGTGCCCATATTCCCGAGAATGCCCGCGGTCTGGAGAATACCCGACGTCTTTATGCTTATGGAGGTGTTAAATGAGCACACAAAACCTGGTTGAAAGTACCTTGAATCCCGATCATGCAGTTATAAACGAAATCTGTGACGCGGGCGAGCCCTGGGTAAAGGAAATAAAGAAAGGGCAGACATTCCGCATCGTCGATCTCGAAGGCAATCAGGCGGTGGATACGCTGTTTTACAATGCGCATGATGCAGCAGAACGTTACAGCGCTGCTGATACGGTAAGCCGCCAGCATAGTCTGTATCTGACGACCGGCAGTAAACTGTACTCCAATTTCGGTAATGTCATGCTCGTCATTGCAGCCGATACCTGCGGACGCCATGATACGGTGGGAGGGGCTTGTGCTGCAGAAAGCAACACCACGCGCTACGCCCTCGACAAATACCCGATGCACAGCTGCCGGGACAGTTTTCTGCATGCGCTGGCCCATGATCCGGTATGTGAGCGGCTTGGCATGAGCAAACGGGATATTACGAGCAACATCAACTTTTTTATGAACGTCCCGGTCACCGAAGCAGGCAAACTGGAATTTGCGGATGGGGTATCGGCTCCAGGTAAATATGTGGAAATGCGAGCGGAAATGGATGTGGTCGTGCTGATTTCAAATTGTCCGCAACTGAATAACCCCTGTAATGCCTACAATCCCACACCCGTTCGTTTACTGGTCTGGAATTAATTACCCAGCGTCACGAACAGGTGTTTTCTGAGTATGAAATTGTAACAGCAACCCGATTCCGGCATCCGACAGCTCTGTTACCGGATGCTGAATACTATACTGCTGGACACGGAGATAATGATGTCTGAAAAAACGTTGGATACGAACAAGATAGCTGCGCCCACCATCGATGTGCTCGTGCCGGGAATACAAACCACCATACAGGATTTTCCAGGAAGACGAGGCTATTGGAATATTGGCGTGCCGCCCTCGGGACCGATGGACAATCTGGCGTTTCGACTGGCTAATCGTCTGGCAGGCAATGAAGAAGGACTGGCTGCGATCGAAATCACTTTTGCCGGGCCGACACTGCGCATCAACTGTGACACTGTCATTGCAGTGACGGGTGCGCCGATCGAAGTAGAGCTGGACGGGAAGCCCCTGACACAGTGGAAATCACACACAGTTAAAGCAGGAGCATTACTGGCTTTTGGTGATGTACTGGATCAGGGCAGCCGGGCTTATCTGGCAATTCAGGGCGGTATCCAGGTACCGGATTACCTCGGCAGTAAGGCCACATTCATGCTTGGTCAGTTTGGCGGGTATGAGGGACGCATACTGCAGTCAGGTGATGTACTGAATATCGCCGCAGGTAATCATAGCGGTTACACACCCCGCGAATTACCGCAGACTTCTATTCCACACTATACCAATCATTGGGAAATTGCTGTCTTGTACGGGCCGCATGGCGCGCCGGATTTTTTTACAGAAGAAGGCGTCGCCGGTTTTTTCGCGGCCGATTGGACAGTGCATCATAATTCTGATCGTACCGGAGTGCGTCTGATTGGACCGAAGCCCAAATGGGCACGTACCGATGGCGGCGAGGCCGGATTACATCCCTCCAACGTTCACGATGTTGCCTATTCTATCGGTGCAGTGGATTTCACGGGGGATCTACCGGTAATACTCGGCCCGGACGGTCCCAGCCTGGGCGGTTTTGTCTGCCTGGTGACGCTTGCTCAGGCTGAACTGTGGAAAATGGGGCAGTTGCGTCCTGGGGATCGCATTACGTTCCGCCGCATATCAGCTGACGAAGCAGCAAAACTGGAAGCAGCTCAAGATGCCCTCGTCAGCGACTTGCGTCTGCCGGAGACGACATCGGTATCGACCACTGCAACAGTGGCAGCTGCCACTGACAGCCCGATTCTGCACACCATTCCTGAGAGCGGTGAACAGATACAGGTAGTCTACCGCCAAGGCGGAGACAGAAACCTGCTGGTGGAATACGGGCCGATGACGCTTGATTTCAACCTGCGTTTCCGTATCCATGCCCTGATGGAGTGGTTGCAGCAGGCGGTGGAAGGCGGTGATTTACCGGGCATCGTGGATCTGACTCCGGGCATTCGTTCGTTACATATCCGTTTCGATGCAAAGTTATTACCACGTAAAAGATTGCTGGATACACTGATCTCCGCGGAAAAACAGTTGCCTGCGATCGAAAATATGGAAGTGCCGACCCGTATCGTGCATCTGCCTCTGTCCTGGAACGATTCGTCTGTCCAGCTGGCGATGAAGAAATATATGCAGTCTGTACGCAAGGATGCTCCCTGGAATCCTGACAATATCGAGTTCATCCATCGCATCAACGGCCTGGACAGCATCGATGAAGTCAGACGTACTATTTTCGATGCCAGTTATCTGGTCATGGGGCTGGGGGATGTCTATCTGGGCGCACCTCTGGGCACACCGGTTGATCCGCGACATCGTCTGGTAACCACCAAATACAATCCAGCCCGTACCTGGACACCGGAGAATGCGGTAGGTATCGGTGGTGCTTACATGTGCGTATACGGCATGGAGAGTCCCGGCGGTTATCAGCTGGTAGGACGTACTGTGCAGATGTGGAACACGCATACCCAGACACAAGATTTCAAGGAAGGCAAACCCTGGCTGCTGCGTTTCTTTGACCAGGTAAGATTCTATCCTGTGACAGAAGCTGAACTGGCCGAGATGCGCAGAGATTTTCCAAGTGGAAAATTCACATTACGCATCGAGGAAGATCGTTTCAGTCTGAAACAGTACAACGAGTTTCTGAAGGAGAATGCTGCCTCCATCGACGCCTTCAGAACGAAACAAAGAGCCGCTTACATTGCCGAACGCGAACGCTGGAAAGCAGAAGGACAGGAAAATTACACCACCAGCGAGATTATAGAAGACAGCCACGCTCCCGGTGATATCACTGTCCCGGCAGGAACACGTGCCGTGCATACCCACGTAACTGGTGTCGTATGGAGATTACTGGTGAATGAAGGCCAGCGTGTGGATGCCGGGGATGATCTGGCTATCCTGGAATCGATGAAAATGGAATTTACGGTCAGCGCGCCTGTAACAGGAGTGATACGGCGTGTATTGTGTAAAGCGGGCAGCAAAGTCACTGCCCGGCAGATTCTTTTCCTGATTGAGGAGGAATGAGATGAAAGGTAATGTACTCAGAGAACATGCCAGGGTTATCCCTGTTTCCGATGAGAATGCCGTGCCACCACTCCGCTGGAGCGTTGCCGAAATAGAAAAACTATTGGATCTGCCGTTCAATGATCTGTTGTATCGCGCACAGGCAGTCCATCGTCAGCATCATGAGGCGAATGCGGTACAGTTATCGACCCTGGTCTCGGTCAAGACCGGCGGTTGTTCAGAGGATTGCGGTTACTGCCCGCAAGCGGCCCGTTATCATACCGGCCTGGAAAACCAGGGTATGCTGCCGCTGGAAGAAGTAGTAGAAGCGGCCGCTGCAGCAAAAGCGCGCGGCGCATCACGTTTCTGCATGGGGGCTGCCTGGCGCGGCCCTAAACAGCGTGACCTCAACCAGGTCATCCAGATGGTGAGCGCAGTCAAAGCACTGGGAATGGAAACCTGCGCCACGTTGGGAATGCTCAAACCGGGACAGGCCGAGCAACTGAAGGACGCTGGACTCGACTACTACAATCATAATCTCGATACCTCACCTGAGTTCTATGATGAAATCATTACCACTCGCGATTATGAAGATCGGCTGGACACGCTGGGGAAAGTCCGCAGCGCCGGTATTAATGTATGCTGTGGAGGGATCGTCGGTATGGGAGAATCACGACAGATCCGTGCAGGCCTGATTGCCCAACTCGCCAATCTCAACCCTTATCCGGAATCTGTTCCGATCAATCACTTGGTACAGGTAAAAGGTACCCCCCTGTTTGGTACCGATGTCCTTGATCCGCTGGAGTTCGTGCGAACGATCGCCGCCGCGCGGATCACCATGCCCAAAGCGATGGTAAGGTTATCAGCCGGAAGAAAAGAAATGCCGGAAGCTGTGCAGGCATTATGTTTCCTCGCTGGTGCTAACTCCATTTTTTATGGAGATAAATTGCTGACTACCGGCAACCCGGAAGCTGAACAGGATAAAAAACTGCTCGGTAAACTGGGACTGCATCCGATGTAGGAACTGTATAACTTCCGGGAGAAAGAAGTGATATGCGGAGGGAAATATGCCAGTTCAGCAGACTGTTGGGCTTAAGGTCTTGGCGGGTATTTTATTGGATTTGAACCGCCTCGGGTTATCCTCTGCAGTTGTTTCAGGTAAGGATGATAATGAACTTCTATCGAATGGCGAGGGCGCGCAATAAATTGTCGGGTCCAGTTTTTCCCTTCTGATAGTGCCAGTCTGCGCCAGTTCAGGGGCAGCTGTATTTTGTTGGTTAATAATTGGCCTATCAGTTTAGCCTGAATTTCAGCCAGTGGCCAAATACAGCCTTGTGGCTGGATCAGGCCAATAAAAAACAGGCTGGGGTGATCAGGGTGAAATATTCGCAGGAAAAGTGGAATGTGATTAGCTTCTTCCCAGTCAAGAAAATTCCGATTAAAAAACGGGAAGCTGATTTTGTAGCCGGTCGCGGCGATGAGTACATCATACTGTGCTGTAGCGTTATCGTTAAAATGTACGGTTTTTCCGGAAATTTTCCGGATGCCAGGGCGAGGATGTACTTTACCGTGCCGAATCTTATCAAATAACGCTGAGTTAATAGTTGGGTGTGGCCGAAGTGGGAGGGAAGTCCGGTTCTGGTAAGGCGTAATCCTGATAACGTCCGATCTGGAGACGCAAACTGATTCTTTGTAGCCAGTCCTGTGCGCTTTGAGGCAGCCGGTGGAAAGTGGCAGCGAAAGCATCGGTGGGGCGGCCCATAGATGAATTTGGGAATAATATATTGTGGCGAACGCAGACTGATATCTACTCGTGCAGCCACGCAGCTGGATTCTACCGCACAATCACACCCTGAGTTACCGGCACCGACCACGAGCATACGTTTGTTTTCAAGCCCGTGGCTGGTTTTATACTCGTGCGCATGCAGATACTTTCCAGTGAAATCTTCTTTCCAGTCAGGATGGCGTGGTACGGAGTGATGGCCATTGGCAATGATCAGGTAATCAAACTCCGGCTGAGTGCCATCATTCAGGCAAACGCCAGCGTTCTTTTTCAATTGTCTCTGCATGAAGCACTGTCGTATTGAATCGAATATATTGATCCAGATGAAAATGTTGTGTGTACGCCTGAAAATACGCGAGTACCTGCTGATGACTGGGGTAATCGGGATAATCGGCAGGCATCGGGAAATCGCTGAACTGTGACAGGGTCTTGCTGGAGATGATGTGAGTGGCTTCGTTTATGCTGCTGTGACCTGGAGTTGCCGTATATACCCAGTTACCTCCGATCTGGTCGCTTTTCTCAAAGCAGATGATCTCTTTCAATCCTGCATCAAGCAAATTTTTGATGGCAGTGAGGCCGGAACAGCCGGCACCGATGATTGCAGTTCTCATTGACTATCTTTTTATGGCTGGTGCTTAGCTTGAGTTGGAGGTAGGAGAAGAAGGAGCGATACCTGTTTTTTCTGAGTAAGATCATGTTTTTATACATAAATTAATTATACTCAAGAAATGATTAAAGACAGTTTAACTGAATTTTTTTGTCTGGCAGGCAATTTTTGTCACCAATTTCCCCCTGTGTTGTAGCTGTTTTTTTAGATAAGTTTCAACAGACTAATGTGCCTGGCGCAGTGGCAGATCTCATGGGCACCGCATCCGATTGGCCCCGCTATGTTTCGGGCTATGGATCATGATGCATTGAGTTTATATGTATTTTATTACCTCTTGGCATCGCTTATTAAAGAAACCATATTTTGGCTAAAGTTGAGGGAGAGAGTGCCGATATTTGGTCTTGTCTTTAATCGGGCAGGATCCGATGAGACAAAATATTAATAAGCTATTGTAAAAATAGAAGAAATCCTGTTTTTTAATTTTCTTCAGGAGTTAAAAATGAAAAAAATTTTTCTGGTTTTTATAGTACTCTTTGGATTGAGTTTACCGGTGCTGGCCGGTGTAGACATCAATACGGCCAGTCAGGCGGATCTTGAAGCCATAAAGGGAATAGGTCCGGTTAAAGCAAAAGCGATAATCGAACACCGAAACAAATATGGATTGTTTAAATCAGTGGAAGATTTAACCAATGTAAAGGGTATTGGCAACGGGACGCTCAAACAGCTGGGTGATCAAGTCAGTGTCCAGGAAGCAATTGTTTCAGGTGAAGCACATTGAATTATTCGGATAAAAAAGAGTAAATCCGCTACATTTTAAGTGTGTCCCCCCTGCAGAGTATAATTTTTGCAGGGGTTTTTTCGATGTATGTATATAAAAACAATGGATTAACGGCGTATAGTACATATTTGATTTAACGCCAGCAATCATGAGGTCACTCAGGCAGGAATGGTGACCTTGGGAGGCTGAGCATGATCCTGAAGACCGCAAGCGCTGCATAGCAGTTTTATCCTTCAAATGAAATGAGTAATAAATGAACTCCCTGGTAAGGCGATTGCTGCATCCTGACAATTTCATACGAAAATTCATGATAATGACATGATTTTGAGTGACTTGGATTCATTTGTTAATAAAGGAATTTTTCAATATGTCATCAATATGTAATGATTCCTTTATATGATCGAGACTGTTTCGTGGAGTATTTTTTTGTGAGGTGAAAGATGTCCGCAACGGTGTTGATTGTAGAAGATGAATCAGCGATTCAGGAACTGATCTCATATAACCTGCGAAATGCGGGGTATATTGCTTTGTGCGCAGATAGTGCGGAACAGGCAGCGGTTATGGTGAATGATGTATTGCCCGATCTGATATTGCTGGACTGGATGCTACCCAATATGAGTGGAATTGAATTTGCGCGATCATTACGAAGAGGCCAGCGTACCAAACAGATTCCTATCATCATGCTGACTGCCCGGGTTGATGAAAGTGATAAAGTGACCGGGCTGGAAATTGGAGCCGATGATTATATTACTAAGCCTTTTTCTCCGCGTGAGCTGATTGCGCGGATAAAAGCAGTCTTGCGTCGACGTTTACCCGAAGTATCAGATGAAGTCCTTGATGTAGGCGGGTTGAAACTGGACCCCACGACACATCGAGTGACCATTACAGACGAGAGAGATACGCTTCAAGAGAGAGAAATACTGTTGAGTCCTACTGAATTTCGTCTGCTACATTTCCTGATGGCGCACACCGAACGTGTCCATACACGCGCTCAATTACTTGACCGGGTATGGGGAGATCATATTTTTGTCGAAGACCGAACGGTCGATGTTCATATTCGCCGGCTGCGTAAAGCACTGGAAGCTGCGGGAAAGAATGATCTCGTCCAGACCGTCAGAGGGACGGGATACCGTTTCTCCACTAAATACGAAGTGAGTATCTGATAGTTTGGCGGCCATTCAGGTGCGAGAGTCCGGGTTTTAATATCTCGTATCTTTTGTGTTTTCAATACCTTCTACTGCGCTCATGGCCTTCAGGTAAGCAATAATATTTTCAATGATTTTGTCCCGTTTTGGTATTTTCATTGCAAGTGCCGGCATGGTTGTATTGTAGCGAATACTTGCCGGGTCGCTGATCCAGCGTTTCAGATATTCAGGTTTAATATACTCAGTAACACTGACCGGACGATTCAGTTCAGGTGCTTTATTTCCTCCCCGGCCGTTAATCGAATGACATGCTATGCAATATTTGCGGAAATACAGAAAACCCTCCTGAATTTCCGGAGAGGTATGGGCTGACGGGAACAAACCCGGGAAATGGGCAGCAAAAGAGGTAAGTTCGATCTCGGTGATCTGATAGGGCATGTCGGATGCACCTTCATTGAGCAGCAGAGGCGATTTCAGATTGTCCCATATCAGATAAACCGGTCCCAGCTCAACAATTTCGTGATTCTGGAGCATGTTGTTGAGTATGAATGGTGAATCGTCTGCATTGGCAAAAGCGAAGTAAGCATCGTACGTGAGAAACTTTGCTACCGGAATGCTGGGCTGGTAGCCATCCCTGCAGGTAAAGACGACTTCTTCCGTCCTCTCCCAGCCTTCACTGAAAATGTGATCAAAAACCGGGTTTACAGGATAGACTTTGTACTCTCGTTCTCTTTTCTCGTGTACCTCAAAAATTTTTAGTAAATTCTCTGTCGCAACGGTGTCAAATTCGCTCAGTTGCAGCGATCTGACAGTTTTTTCCTGATTCTTGAATTCAATTACGGTAGTAACCGAATCGGCTTGTGCAGAAGCTGGTTCAACAAAACCAACTGTTAGACAGACAATAAGTATTACAAGCTCACCATACCAGATTGTCTTCATAGTCTGGTAACTATAATGACCGGTTTGACAAAATTCCGGATGATTTTTCCCCTGGGCATGGATTACAGCACTTATTCCGCAGGAAGCACGCGAGGTCTGCGATGTTCATTGATGGCGACATAAGTCAGTATGGCTTCCGTCACTTTGATACAGATTTCCTTTTCACCCTCCCGTACGCCGCGCTGAGCATAAACCACAACTTCTACAGTGAGGGACGTACGCCCGATCCGGGTAATGTGCGCATAGAAACTGACCAGATCACCAATGAGCACCGGATGCTTGAATACAAACGAATTGACTGCAACCGTGGCAACTCGCCCATGCGCTCGACGGATAGCCGGGATGCTGCCAGCCAGGTCAACTTGTGCCATAATCCAGCCGCCAAAGATATCGCCGGCATGATTGGTATCTGAGGGCATTGGCACAGTTCGCAGGATGGGTTCCTGGTCGGTAGGCAGAGAAACCTGCCAGGCAGAGCTGTCGGTCGAGGCTGTCATGATCATTAATTAACGGCTGGCATAAATCTTGTCGATTTCAGGCTTATAGTACTCAAAAATTTTTTCTCGTTTCAGCTTGAGGGTAGGCGTGAGCATTTCGTTCTCGACTGTCCAGGGTTCAGGGATCAGTATTGCGCGGTGGATTTTGGCATAGCCCGGGAATCCGCTGATTTGCCGGGCAATTCTTTCCAGGATGATTTCCTCGGCGTATTCGTTACGTGTCAGTTCATCAGGCTCATTCTTGGCGTTACAGCGCGCGGCAGTAATTTCCCAGCCGCGTTTGCTCAATACTGCCAGCGCGCTTAGATAGGAACGTCCTTCACCGATAATCATGACCTGCTCAAAAATGGGATCGCGTAAAATTGCTGCTTCCATATCTGCAGGTGGAATTTTTTCGCCGGTAGAAGTGACGATGATATCTTTCAGCCGGCCGGTAATAGTCACTCTTCCCTGCGCATCAATATGTGCAGTATCTCCGGAATTGAGCCATCCGTCCTCTGACAGAATGGCGCGGGTCGCTTCGGGGTTATTCCAGTAGCCCAGCATGATATTAGGGCCGCGGATCAACAGGGCGTCCTGTTCACCCAGTTTGACTTCCACACCCGGAATAGGGCGGCCCACACTGGCAGGAAGATTATCATCCAGCCGGTTGGCGCAGACTACCGGACTCGTTTCGGTCAGGCCATAACCTTGAAGAATAGGTAATCCCAAGCTGATGAAGACACGCGATACCTCCGGGGACAGTGCTGCACCGCCACTCATTACCTGCCACAGGCATCCTCCCAGTTTCTCCATTACCTGGCGTGCAACCAGTTTATCGAGCAATGGCCACAGTAAATGTGCAATATGCCAGCTGCCGCGTCCCTGTTGGTATTCGAAGCGGCTGTATCCTACATCGACAGCCAGTTTAAACAGTATCCCGGCAAATGCCGGGCTTTCTGCCAGTTTTGCCTGTATTCCCGCATAGACTTTCTCATAAATTCGGGGGACTGAAATCAGAATAGTCGGCTGAATGACCGGCAAATCTTCCTGCAACTGACGAATGGATCGGGCATAAGCTACCGTGGCGCCACACAGCATGGGTATGTAATAACCCGCCGTCCGTTCAAACGTATGTGAGAGTGGCAAAAACGACAACAGTAAATCATGTGGAGTGACAGTAACGACCTGAGCGCTGCTGTGGGCATTCGTCAAAATATTGTGATGGCTCAGCATGACACCCTTCGGGCGGCCGGTGGTTCCCGAAGTATAAATGAGAGTGGCCAGTGAATGAGGTTCGTTTTGCCGGAGTGGAATATCTCCCGCTTTTTCGGGGAGCCAGTCCTGCAGTGCGACTGTCCGGTCATCATCTGTCTGATGTATATCTTCTGAAGAGGCAGTCAGGATGATAATACGTTTCAATTGTTGAAGCTGATCTGATACTTGGAGCAAGGCCTCCCATTGCACCATATTCTCCAGCAGCAGCAACCTGGCTCCCGCGTTGTTGAGACACCACGCCGCATTTTCAGCTCGATCTTCAGTATAGAGCGGCACGACTGCCAGTCCCAATCCGAGAGCTGCTTGTTCAAACATAACCCACTGGGGACAATTACGCGCCATAACTGCCACCCGATCTCCCGGAGAGAGAGCTTCCTGAAAAAGGGCTGTCTGCCAGCGCGTAATTGCATTCGCCATGTCGGTCCAGGTGTAATCCTGCCAGACCTGACGGCCGCTATCGTAGTCACGATAGGCCGTTGCATGAGGAGAGCGCCTGACTCGCTCCTTGAACAGCCCGTCAAGTGTCCGGGCTGTTTCAACCGGAATCATATCTGTATTCAGGGAAGATGCAGAGGCAGTCATGCTGTTACCCCTTGGTGCAGATTATTATTCTCCTGAAAGTTGGGAGAAAAATCATCCACTGCGATGACCCGGCGGCGTAGAACTTTCATTTGTTCAAGTAAAGTGGCTTCTTCACTGGTAAGAATGCCTTGTGTCACTGCCTGGCTGATTTGTTCTTCTTCTCGCGCGATCAGTGTTTTCTCTTTGATTGCCCGGCGCAGTTTCGCTTCAACGGGTTCACAGGCAATGGCGCACGTCAGCGCCTGTTCGAGCCAGGCCAATGGTTCATTGTTCTCTGTTGGCAGATAGATACCTGCTGTCAGGCGATCACGCGTTTCACCGGGAACCAGAATGAGTCGCGCGACTTCATGGGAAAGTGTGTCAGCAGGGGGCTGGTAGCGCCTGCCCAGGGGAAAGATCATGACTCTTATCAGGCTTCGCGTAACTGTGTTGACCGGGAAATTGAGCAGAAACTCATTGAATGATTGTTGCGCACGATACAGGGCATCCTGGATAGACCAGTGCAAAAGTGGCAGATCTGCAGCAGGTCGGCCATCATCTTCGAAGCGTTTGAGCGTGGCTGAGCAAAGATACAGCATGCTGAGGATATCGCCCAATCGTGCAGAAAGACGTTCACGGCGTTTGAGTGCGCCACCCAGTTTCAGCATGGCGATATCTGTCAGCAATGCAAATGAGGCAGAGAAACGGGTTAGCTGCCGGTAATATTCTGTCGTTTCAGGCGCTGCATTTTCCGGCGTTTCTTTAATGAATCGCAGACTGAGACCGAAAACCAGGCTGCGAAAAGCATTCCGGAAGGTAAAGGCGATATGATTTGTCAAGACACGATCAAACACCCGGAGACCACGTTTTCTATCCTGATCCCAGGCAGCATTGATTTCTTGCAGCGCATAAGGGTGGCCACGGATTGCGCCCTGGCCGAAAATAATCAGATTGCGTGTCAGAATATTGGCGCCTTCTACGGTGATACCCACTGGTGTTTGCTGATAAGTTCGCGCCAGATAATTGGAGGGCCCCAGACAGATGCCCTTACCGCCGTGAATATCCATCGCGTCGTTGATTGCCTGGCGGCTGCGTTCCGTCAGATGATATTTGACAATGGCAGAAATGACAGAAGGTTTTTCCCCCAGATCGACTGCACCGGCAGTCATGACGCGTGCCGCATCCATCATATAAGTGTTGCCGGCAATGCGGGCCAAGGCTTCCTCGACCCCCTCAAAATAGCCGATCGGCAGCTTGAACTGTATACGCACACGACCGTAAGCTCCAGTGGTCCGAGCTGACAGTTTGGCGGCTCCCACACTGGTGGCCGGTAGTGAAATCGAGCGGCCGACCGACAGGCTGTTCATTAGCATGCGCCAGCCTTGCCCCATTTTTTCCTGGCCACCGATGATCCAATCTATCGGAATGAAGACATCTTTGCCCGAATTGGGCCCATTCTGGAATACACCATTCAATGGAAAATGTCGGCGGCCGATATCGATACCCGGAGTTTGAGTCGGGATAAGTGCCAATGTAATACCAATATCTTTTTCATTACCTAACAACCCGTCCGGATCGTACATGCGGAAAGCGAGTCCCAGCAGGGTGGCGACGGGCCCGAGTGTGATGTAGCGTTTTTCCCATGTAATACGTATACCCAGTACATCGGGTTTACCTTCGAATTCTCCGCGACATACGATACCCGAGTCCGGAATCGATCCCGCATCTGAGCCTGCTTCCGGCCCGGTCAGTGCAAAGCAGGGAACCTCGGTTCCGTTTGCCAGGCGCGGCAGGTAATGATTTTTTTGTTCATCGGTACCATAATGCAATAACAGTTCAGCCGGGCCCAGGGAGTTAGGTACCATTACTGTGACTGCTGCCGTGTTGCTGCGGGAACTGATCTTCATGACCACTTCCGAATGCGCCAGTGCGGAAAAACCGAGTCCACCATATTCTTTGGGGATGATCAGGCCGAAGAATTTATTTTCCTTGATGAATTGCCACACATGGGGAGGCAGATCATAGTGCTCATGTGTGATCTGCCATTCATCCAGCATGGCACATAATTGTTCAACCGGTCCATCGAGAAAGACTTTCTCTTCCGGCGTCAGGCCAGGCTTGGGATAGGCGAGCAGTTTATTCCAGTCGGGCTTGCCGCTAAAGAGAGCACTTTCCCACCAGACTGTACCGGCATCGAGAGCTTCCTGCTCTGTTTGTGAGATCTGCGGAAGCAGCTTGCGAAAAATTCTCAGAAAGAGGTTGGAGACAATATTGCGACGCAAGAACGGTACCGCGAATAATACTGTCGTGACAGCAATCAGCAGTATGAACAGAACAAAAAGAAACTCGAGCATAATTTCTCCCTGGGCTTTTAGGCGATTATTTATTTATCGCTACACTACCGAAGAATGAGCTACTGTCAAGTTTTGTTTGATAGCGACGCATTCAGGAAAGGTTTGCTTTGCTAAAAATGGATAGGGTTGATAGAGTGCTACAGCAATATTCCGGTTGTAGATAGCAATCCTCCTGCAGTGATTTCCCCATGTATGACAAACGAGTAGAAGGATGAAGAGAGCGGCAGGTCTGTATACGGCAATCAGGAAATAATCCCTGCAGCCGGTGCAGTTCCATCTTCCCGGCTACAGCACTTTTTGCGGTATGAGGGAAAGAATGCCGCGGGTATAGGGTGAAATCAGACTCCGCCATCAAACCTCATCTGGCGCCAGGCTTCGTAAATAATGATAGCTGCCGCATTGGAAAGGTTCAGGCTGCGACAGGCAGGGGCCATCGGAATGCGGATACGCCGGTTTTGCGGGAATTTTTCCAGTATCTCAGCCGGTAAGCCCCGACTTTCAGAACCGAACAGAAAGGCGTCACCAGGTACATAATTTACCTTGTCGTAATACTGTGTCGCTCTGGTAGTAACAGCAAAGATTCGTTGTTCGTGCAAATGTTGCAGACAGGAGTGCAGATCTTCATGGACGGTCAAGCGAGTCCATTCATGATAATCCAGTCCGGCTCGCCGTAATTGTTTGTCGCTCAAATGAAATCCCAATGGCTGGATCAAATGCAACTGCGTACCGGCATTGGCGCAAAGGCGGATGATGTTGCCGGTATTAGGGGGAATCTCCGGCTGATGGAGAATGATTTCGAACATCTCGATCAAACAGCCTGCCTGGTAGGCGGTCCAACTTCATTATTTTCTGGCCGATATATTGTTCCGTGTGCAGGCGGGACGCCCGGAAATGCCCGGGCGACGACCCAGGCATGGATGCTGGCAGCTCCCCGTCGGCGGATGGCTCTGGCCAGTTCATTTAAGGTTGCGCCGCTGGTCATGACATCATCCACGATTGCCACATCTTTCCCGGAAAGATCTATCGTGCAATTGAAAGCGCGCCGGATGTTCCGGTGCCGGTGTTTCCATGGCAGCTCGGTTTGGGAGGGCGTGTCCCGAGTACGGGAACAGGCATGGGGCAACAATGTGCGTCCCGTTTCTTTACACAAATACCGGCTGATTTCGAGCGCCTGATTGAATCCTCTTTCCCGCAGCCTGGCCGGATGCAGCGGTACTGGGATGACATAATCGGGCAAAATATCAGGGCAGAGTTCAGTCAGTAACAAATCAGCCAGTACGGGCGCCAGTGTCAGATCCGAGCGGTATTTCAATGTCTGCACCATGACATCGACGGGAAAGGTGTAACGCAAGGCGCTTCTGACGGTGGTCCACGCCGGCGGTTTGCGCAGACAGGTTCCGCAAAGTTGTGCAGAGGGTGTCGGTAACAAACAGGACGGACAATGTGTCAGTGGCACCCTGGGCAGATTGCCAAGGCATGCGGGGCATATATCCTGAGTGCCGGGTGCCAGGCATAACACACAGCGCTTGTGCCTGAAGGACTGTGCAAAACTTAATCGCCTGTTTAATATTTTAGGGATGAAAATTGACAACTCAGATATTATCCATGATGATCTCGTGCTGTTCATTATAACTTGGAGCAAGGCTGTCGCCGAAAATGATCATGGAATCGGGAACCGGTTTGATTTCTGACAAGCAGTTCGTGCAGCAAACACATGATTTAACTCAGCAGTGCCAGTCATCGTTGCGCTGGTCTGTTGCGGATATCCAAGCACTGCTGGATTTGCCATTTACTGATCTGATTTTCCAGGCACAAACGGTCCATCGCCAGAATCACGATGCGAATGCTGTGCAACTGTCGACCCTGGTATCTGTAAAAACAGGAGGATGTCCTGAAGACTGTGGTTATTGCCCGCAGGCAGCGCGTTATCATACCGGAGTGGGGAGTCAGGCAATATTGTCGCGCGAGAAAGTCGTGGCAGCGGCACTTCAGGCGAAGGAAAGCGGCGCGACCCGTTTTTGTATGGGAGCAGCATGGCGGGGACCCAAGCAGCGTGATATCGAACACATGGCTGAAATTATCAGCGCGGTCAAGGAACTGGGTATGGAGACCTGTGCGACGCTGGGGATACTGAAGCCCGGGCAAGCTGCCCAGCTCAAGCAGGCCGGGCTCGATTACTATAATCATAATCTTGATACTTCTCCTGAATTCTATAGTGAGATCATTACGACGCGTGATTATCAGGATCGTCTGGAAACACTGGAGGAAGTGCGTAAGGCAGACATCAATGTTTGTTGTGGCGGGATCGTTGGTATGGGGGAAGCCCGCCCCGCCCGAGCCGGACTGATCGCGCAGCTGGCCAATCTCGACCCCTATCCGGAATCGGTGCCGATCAATTATTTGGTGCAGGTTGAGGGTACGCCTTTATACGGGACACCCGAACTTGATCCATTTGAGTTCGTCCGCACTATCGCGGTGGCGCGTATTACTATGCCGAAGGCAATGGTCAGACTTTCTGCCGGCCGCCGGCAAATGTCAGAAGCAATACAGGCGTTGTGTTTCCTGGCAGGGGCCAATTCCATATTCTATGGGGATAAATTGCTGACGACAGGTAATCCTGAAACGGAAAACGATCTGGCATTGTTCGCGAAGCTGGGATTGCGCGCCTTATAATTAATAATGCTGGCGGATCTGAATGAGGCGCTGGAAAAGCGCCGGCGGGAAGGGCTGTATCGTTCCCGCCCGGTACTGGAAGGACCACAGTCACCGTATGTGACGATTGACGGCGCAAATTTTCTTGCTTTTTGCAGCAATGATTATCTGGGGCTGGCCAGTCATCCGGCTCTGATCGAGGCGATATCAGAAGGAGCACGACGCTATGGTGTCGGGTCGGGGGCCTCTCATTTGATTAGTGGCCATTCCCGCGCACATCATGAGCTGGAGACAGCGCTGGCGCATTTTGTAGGATTGCCGCGTGCACTGCTGTTTTCTACCGGCTACATGGCTAATATGGCGGCAGTGACAGCTCTGGTGGGGCATGGTGATGTGATCTTTGCAGATCGTCTTAATCATGCTTCACTCAATGATGCTGCCCTGCTTTCGCGTGCCCGATTCATACGCTATCCTCATCTTGATCTCGATACCCTGGCACGACGTCTGGAAACAACGAAGGCCCGACGCCGGCTGGTAGTGACCGATGCCGTGTTCAGCATGGACGGGGATATGGCTCCAGTTGCACAGCTACTGGCACTGTGCCAGCGTTTCGATGCCTGGCTGCTGTTGGATGATGCGCACGGTTTTGGTGTGCTGGCGGATCAGGGTCAGGGCAGCTTGTATTTTCCACAGATAGTAGAACGACATACTCCTCATCTCATTTATATGGCAACACTGGGAAAAGCGGCCGGGGTGTCCGGAGCTTTTGTTGCCGGACAACAAGCTCTCATCGAAACAGTCATTCAGCACGGCCGTACTTATAGCTATACTACAGCTGCTGCGCCTTTACTGGCACATGCCTTGCTGACGAGCCTGCAGTTGATGGAACAGGAGATTTGGCGCCGTGCCCGACTTGCGTTGCTGGTCAACCGATTACAGCAGGGACTGCAGTCTCTTCCCTGGCGGCTGTTGCCTTCCGTGACACCGATCCAGCCATTGCTGGTAGGAGAGAGTCAGGAAGCGGTACGATTGAGTCTGGCCCTGCGCGAACAGGGTATTTGGGTGCCAGCGATTCGTCCCCCGACTGTGCCGCAAGGAATGGCTCGGCTGCGGATCACTTTGTGCGCTGCTCATACAGAAGCAGATGTCGATCAGTTGAGCGCAACCTTGCGTGATCTTGCATGACTGGTATATCAATTGAAACGGTCGGAAATGGGCCCGATCTGGTGATGCTGCATGGTTGGGCTATGCACAGCGGCATATGGGACGGGGTGGCACAGCAGCTGACTCAGCGTTTTCGTTTACACCGGCTTGATTTGCCCGGGCATGGTGTCAACCGCGGCGGCAAGCTGGATTCGCTGGAGCAAATGACGGATATCATTGCACGCCATTTACCCGATACGTGCATCATATGCGGCTGGTCGCTCGGCGGACAAGTTGCGATCAGACTGGCGCTACAGGAACCGGAGCGCGTCCGGCAACTTGTACTGGTTGCAAGCACACCCTGTTTCGTCAGACGTCCCGATTGGCCATGGGGAATGGACGCCTCAACGCTGACACTGTTCATGGAGAATCTGTCACATAATTATGCGCAGACACTGAATCGTTTCCTGACGTTGCAGGTGAGCGGCGGCATCGATCAGGTCCGGGTTCTGGCCCGATTGCGTGAGAATGTATTGCATAGCGCGCCACCCGAACCTGAAGTACTGCAGACAGGATTGCAGATTTTACAGAGCACTGACTTGAGGGACAGCATGAAAGAGATCAGGCAGCCTGTACTGCTTATTCACGGTCAGAATGATGTAATCACGCCGGCTGGCGCAGCAGACTGGATGCGGCAGCAGTTGTCGCAGGGGCGGACGATACTGTTTCCGCATTGCGGCCATGCACCCTTTCTTTCTTTTCCGGATTTATTTGTGGATTGTTTCGATGCTCTATGATCATGTACTCGACAAACGTCAGTTACGTCGCGCGTTCGAGCAGGCCGCGACCAGTTATGACCAGTCCGCCGTGCTGCAGCGGGAGATATGCGACCGGATGCTGTCGCGTCTGGAATATATCAGACATATTCCGGGCAGGATTCTTGATGCGGGCAGCGGAACCGGCTACGGTACACGCAAGCTGATCGAACGTTACCCTGCTGCAGAGGTAATGGCAATCGATATTGCACTGACAATGCATACCTGTGCCCGTACATCCGCCGCCGCTGCTTTGTCCGGCTGGCGGCGATGGTTACCTTTTATGTATCCCCGGCGTATGAGCTATATATGTGCGGATATAGAACAATTACCTTTGCATGAGGCCAGTGTGGGAATGATCTGGTCCAATCTGGCTATCCAGTGGTGTAACGATCTCAGGCAGACGTTCTCAGAAGCCTACCGGGTACTTGAAAACGGAGGATTGCTGATGTTCAGTACTTTCGGTCCCGATACACTGAAGGAATTGCGTGAGGCTTTCAAATCTGCGGATAATTTCAGCCATGTTAATCGATTCACCGATATGCATGATATCGGTGATGTGCTGGTGCATTGCGGTTTCTCAGTGCCAGTAATGGATATGGAGTATATTACGCTCACTTATGACGATGTCAAAGGCGTTGTGCGCGATCTCAAGGCCATCGGTGCACGTAATGTAACAAACGGGCGGCGGCGAGGCCTGACTGGCACGGGAGTATGGCAGCAGGTGATAGATCGTTATGAAACTATGCGCGAGAGTGGAAAACTGCCTGCAACTTACGAAGTCGTTTATGGCCATGCCTGGAAACCCGAGCCGCGTAAAATTACGCTGAAGCCGGAAACGCGACGCAGACTTGGGCTGGAGCCGTGACAGTACCCAAGGGATTTTTTGTGACCGGTACCGATACCGGTGTGGGCAAAACACTGGTGAGCTGTGCGCTGCTGCATGCTTTCTCGGCAGCAGGGCGATCAGTTGTCGGAATGAAACCCGTGGCAGCAGGTTGTGAAGACGGACAATGGCAGGATGTGGAACGATTGAAGGTCGCCGGCAATGTCAGTGTGCCACCTGCCTGGATCAACCCTTACGCATTTACAGAGCCTGTGGCTCCCCATATTGCCGCACAGCAGACGGGTGTCAGCATCGATCTGGAGGTGATCCGGCAATCCTGTGAGAAGCTGTGTGCCGCAGCAGAGGTAACGATCGTCGAAGGTGTCGGTGGTTTTCTGGTGCCGCTGGGATCATCCGGTATGTCCGGCAGTCGGTATGATACCGGTGATCTGGCCGTGGTGCTGGGGCTGCCGGTGATCTTGGTCGTGGGGATGAGGCTGGGCTGCCTTAATCATACATTACTGACAGCTCGCGCCGTTAAGGCGACCGGATTGCCGCTGGCGGGATGGGTGGCCAATATGATTGATCCGGAGATGCTGCAACCGGCAGCCAATTTGCAAACGCTGACTGAATGGCTCAAGTGCCCCCTGCTGGGGGTATTGCCGTATCAGAAGGAAGCAGAGGCGAGATATCTTGCGAAGCTGATCGATATTACCAGGCTGGGACAGGGCAGAATTATTCCGGCCTGATAATCATAGCTTCAGCCTGAATGTTTCAGTCGCCTTGACCAGTTCGGTCAGAATGCCCGGTTCCCATGCCGAATGCCCGGCATCATTTACTACGATATAGGTTGCCTGCGGCCAGGCCAGATGCAGATCATATGCGCTAATAATGGGACAGACTGCGTCATAGCGCCCCTGAATGATGGTGCCGGGCAGATGATGAAGTTTGTGCACATTGTCGAGCAGGCTGTTTTCAGGCAGGAAAATATTATGCTTGAAGTAATGAGCTTCCATTCTGGCAAGCCCGAGTGCAACGGTATCACTGGTAAAATAATCTACGGTTTCCGAATTGGGCAAGAGGGTCGAGCAGCGCCCTTCGTAGCGGGCCCATGCTCTGGCTGCAGGCATATGAATCGCCGGATCGGGATGCATCAACAGGCGATGATAGGCTGAGAGAATGTCGCCATTTTCCGTCGGTGAGAGTAGGGCAACAAATTCGTGCCAGACTTCAGGGAAAAAATGATGCAGGCCGTAAAGAAACCAGTTGATTTCACTGGGTCGGCACAAGAATATCCCCCGCAAAATGAATCCCAGACATCGGTTCGGATATGCCTCGCCATAAGCGAGTGCCAGCGTGCTGCCCCAGGATCCGCCGAATACCAGCCACTGATCGATATTGAGATGTTGCCGCAGGGTTTCGATATCTTCTAGGAGCAGGGGAGTGGTATTGTCATGTGTTTCACCCAGCGGGACAGATCGTCCCGCACCACGCTGATCATATATTACGATTCGGTAATGCGCAGGATCGAAAAAACGCCGATGAGCCGGTGTAGCGCCACCTCCGGGGCCGCCGTGGAGAAACAGGACAGGTATTCCGCGCCGGTTGCCTGATTGTTCCCAGTACATGGTATGAGTGCCGTCCAGTGGCAGCATCCCCTGATCAAAAGGTTCGACAGGTGGGAAAAGCCCGGTATGTGTCATAGAGTGTTATACAAAATTGTTGTATTTTATGATTCGGATAATTTACTGGAAATATCCAGCATGTGTGAGAAGTTTCGTGGCCTTGCCTTGTATGGCGGTATTGTAACATCGCGGCATGGATGACCGTGGTGGTGTGCTGATCCAATTTTAGTCGGGATTATGTCGTGTATGTGCATCTGGACTGGGCATTGTCTGTATCTCACTCTATCTTTGCTGAGCAGAAGAGGGTAAAAACGCTTGAGCGGGTAACCTGTCCTCGTTGCCATTGCCCCATTTTCATTTTAGGAATTACTGAAAATAATTCACAGGTGTAAAAGATATTGTATAGTCGCGCGTATAATTGGGCTGCTGTTCGCCAGAGCGGGGGATTTCGATATAGAAGAAAATATTGGATACATGGATGCAAAACCTGTCGGAAACCGCGGGTATGATGCAATTGTTCATTTTCAGTCCGGGCGACGTATCTGTCTGGTAAAGCATCGTAGGTCATGTTGAGGAAAACCGGGACAGGATCAATCATTCGTGAATGAAATTACCCGGTCTATCTTGCAGAAACCAAGACTGGGTCTGGTTCTGACGGGTGGTGGTGCGCGAGCTGCTTACCAGGTGGGCGTACTGCGGGCAATTGCTGAGATGCTGCCGCCGCATGCGCACAGTCCTTTTCCTGTTATCTGTGGTACTTCTGCCGGAGCAATCAATGCAGCCGGCCTTGCCATGGGGGCGACCCATTTTTCCACAGGGGTCAGGCATCTCGAAGCAGTATGGAGTAATCTGCATACCAGTCAGATTTATCGTTCCGATTTGATCGGAGTACTGCATAATGCTTTGCGCTATCTGGGTTCGATCATGTCGAGCAGAATGGCAGGGAAGCCAGTCTCATTGCTGGATAATGCCCCCCTTAGACAATTGCTGCTCTGTCGTCTGCCCTTCAGAGGGATTCGCAGAAGTATTCATGCAGGTGCCTTACATGCATTAGGTATAACCGCCTGGGGCTATGCTTCGGGACAATCCATCACTTTTTACCAGGCCAGCCCCAGCGTCATTCCCTGGAAGCGTGCACAACGAATTGGAATTCCGGCACGTATTGGTATTCAACATCTGATCGCATCAGCTTCAATTCCATTCATTTTTCCGGCGGTTCGGGTCAATCGCGAGTATTTCGGTGACGGTTCCATGCGTCAGCTTGCGCCACTGAGCCCGGCCTTGCACTTGGGTGCAGATCGTGTGCTGGTTATTGGTGTGAATGAAAAAAAGGAGAATGATTGTGAACGTATCAAGGTGACTGGTTATCCACCTATGGCACAGATAGCCGGGCATGTGATGAGCAGCATCTTTGTTGACAGCCTGGATGTGGATGTAGAGCGTTTGAGTCGTATTAATCAGACGCTTTCCCTGATTCCTGAAACGCATCCGGCAAATGTCTCGTCGCTGCGTAAAATAGCTTGTATGGTGATATCGCCGAGTGAAAGAATCGATGAATTTGCACAGGCACATGCCCGCAGCCTGCCTCGCACAATACGTTATTTTTTCCACGCTGCAGGGGCAATGGGGCCGAAAGGTTCGGCCATGCTCAGCTACGTGCTGTTTGAAGCACCTTTCTGCCGGGCGCTAATCGATTTGGGTTATCGTGACACATTACGGCAGCAGGATGAAGTACTTGCCTTTATTTCTGGTCAACACGAATGAAAGAATATGGAAATAACTGATACTCAGTTTTGGATAGCTGTTTTCCAGATTATCGCCATTGATATCGTGCTGGGTGCCGACAATGCCGTAGTAATTGCCCTGGCGTGTCGGCGTCTGCCGGAGAAGCAGCGTAATCAGGGAATATTCTGGGGGATGGTAGGAGCCATCGGAATACGTATTCTACTGGTCTTTTTTGCACTTAATCTGTTGACATTGCCTTATTTGAAAATAGCGGGTGCCTTGTTGTTGTTGTGGATCGGCGTCAAGCTTTTACTACCGGAACCAGCTGATGAAGGGGGTGCGGTCGTGAGTGGCAGTACGACTCTGCTCGGTGCCATCAGAACCATCATCGTGGCTGATGCTGTGATGAGTCTGGATAATGTCATGGGAATTGCCGGGGCAGCCAGAGACAGTCTCATGCTGGTTATATTTGGCCTAGTGTTCAGCGTGCCAATTATTATCTGGGGAAGCAAGCTGGTGATGAAATGGATGGAGCGCTTCCCTGTCATTGTTGTCATTGGTGCGGGTCTGCTTGGGTGGATTGCAGGTAGTATGCTCACAACCGATACTATCAGCCGGGAATGGGTAGAGGCACAGGCAGTCTGGTTGCAGTGGCTGGTGCCGGCAGGTTGTGCGCTGTCAGTCATCGGTGTTGGGAAATGGCTGGCAGCGGGGATACATAAAAAAATGCGGGCATCAATCGGTTCGCTCAAAAAGGATTGATACCCGTCTGATTTTCGGGAAGTGCTGTCTGTGATGAAATACACGTAAAAGGGGGATGTCTTATGCTAAAAATGTTACTGCCAGTAGATGGGTCTGAAACTTCCGGTCGGGCAGTCGAGGAATTTGTACGGCGGCTCGACTGGTATCGGGAAAAACCGGAAGTTCATCTGCTGAATGTACGGGTTCCGTTGTTTGGTAATGTTTCCATGTTTATCAGTAAAGAAGAAATCAGTAACTATTATCAGGAAGAGGGCCTGAAAAGCTTGCGACAAGCGCGCAACCAGCTGGAAGAGGCAGGTGTCGCATACCGGCACCATGTCATTGTGGGAGAGCCGGTGACGATGATCGTGCAATTTGCCGAGGAAATACAGTGTGATCAGATTATTATCGGGCCGCGCGGACTGGGTGCGATCAAAGGATTGCTGCTGGGTTCAGTAGCCAGTAAGCTGATTCAGCTTTCAACTGTTCCGGTATTACTGCTTAAATAGCAGTAATCAAGCGTAATCCTCCATCTGTTACAGTCAATAGGCCGTCGAAAATTCCTGTTA